>NZ_JBMFQT010000015.1:0-77939 GCF_049968455.1 Hydrotalea sp.
GTATTGATAGGTTGTACCGTCGGCAATGGGTTGACAGTGATATTTATTGACTGAGAAGCGATTCCACATTTATTTTCTATGGTATAAGTAATAGTAATTGTACCAGGTTGCAGCAACTTAATAGTTCCATTTAAACTATCAATTGTAGCTATGCTCGTATTACTGCTTGTCCAGAACCCTCCGGTTGAAGTGGTAGAAACTGTTACATTATTACCTAAACACACAGAATTGGTTGAAGCATTTATAGGGCTAACTATCGGTTTTGCTTGCACAACAATATTTCTACTTACTGTTTGCCCGCAGCTATTCGTATAATTTAAAGTTGCATTACCTGCTGCAACGGCTGTAACCAAACCTGATTGATTAATCGTTGCAACGTTGGTATTAGATGATGACCAAGTACCGCCCGGTACAGGATTTACAAATGAA
This sequence comes from Hydrotalea sp., assembly GCF_049968455.1. Classification (NCBI taxonomy): domain Bacteria; kingdom Pseudomonadati; phylum Bacteroidota; class Chitinophagia; order Chitinophagales; family Chitinophagaceae; genus Hydrotalea; species Hydrotalea sp. The sequence goes on from NZ_JBMFQT010000015.1 coordinate 430, forward strand.
ACAGTAGTACCAACACACAAAGTGTCTGCACCGCCTGTAATGGGTGCAGTTGAACGAATATATAATACTGTTGTTGCTGTACAAGTAATATTATTAGTTGTGAAAGCAACAGTAACAGTATCAATTGAATTATTATCGAATTTTATTTGAGGAAATGCACTAGTATTAGTAGTTCCGGCAACATAATTAGTATTTCCACCAGCAACTGTCCATAAATAGGTTCCTGAGTTACTTCCATATGTGGGGGCATTTGGAGCATCACTAAATTTTATGGTTCCATTATTACAATCTGTAATAGCTGGCGGTAATTTTACACTATTAACAGTAAAGTTTTTGTTTACGCTTACACTACATCCATACTGATTAGAAACTGTATAACTAATGGTTGTATTACCTGCTGCTATGGCTGTTACTTTTCCAGTGTTATCAATTGTTGCTACACTGGTATTACTACTGCTCCATATACCACCTGGAGTACTATTACTGAGTTGTTCAGTTGTACCGGAACAAGCACCATCATTCCCTGTTATAGGATTTACAACCGGTAAAGGATTAACAGTCGCATTGGTCTGAGCTGTATTAGAACAACCAAAATTATCTGTTAAAGTAAGTTGGTAATTCCCTGACACTGCTACTGTAGCATTTGCAATTGAAGGATTCGCAGCAGATGATGTAAACCCATTTGCACCTGACCAACTATAAGTATAATTTCCGGCAACGCCTCCATTAACTGTAGAAGTTAAATTAAGTGTATTTCCTGCACATATTGGACCGTTTGATTGTACAGTTACGGTAGGTACAGGATGTACTGAAAGTTGAATACTATTAGAAGCGGTAATACATGAAGTACTACTTAAACTATTGGCATTAGGACCAACTAAGACACGATACAGTCCATTATCTGATAACTGAACACTGTTAATGGTGAAAGAGGCATTAGAAGTAGGAGCACCCACATTTTGCCAAGTAACTCCATTGTCAGTACTTTTTTGCCATTGGTAAGCAGGAGCAGTAAAAGGATTATTAACTAAGTTGGCTACAATATTAGCTTTACTACCCACACATACTGAATTAGCAGTTGTAATATTTGCTGTTACATTGGGGGTACAGGCAGTAAATAATATATCATCCAAAGCCAAATCATTTCCGCATTGCGCACCTCCGCCATAAAAATCTACCATTTCAAGTACTAATGAATTCATGCCTGATGGCAAGGCAAATTGAAAACCATATTGGTTCCAATTCAAGGGACCTGCAGCGGGCGATAAAGGAAGGTTAGGTGTTGTTACAGTTCCTAAAATGTTGCCGTTTAAATCTTTAACATTAAAAATTACTCGTGCATAAACCAATGATTTGCCGCAAACTGACTGTGTATTAGGTGAGTTAACATTAGCTAACCAAGCAGAAAAGTTAAAAATAGATCCGTCACATAAGTTTTTAACGGTATCTCTAAAATAAATGGAATTATTTCCACCCGCATTCACTACAAACATGTTTCCATTTACATTTCCGGTATGGTCGCCTCCTTTAGCCCAATCACTTTTATTGGCATTTTGTACATAGGGGGTAACAATATAATTCCCATCAGTACCTACATTACCATAATTATAATTAGTTGAACCGGGAGGTGCTTTTGAAGTTGCAGTAGAAGAAGCGGCAGTTCCAAAATCTTGCTTGAACACAGGTTGAAGTGCACTACTATTGCACAAACCTTGCGCTTGCAATTGTTGGGCATATCCCATCATTGAGAATAGCACCCATAGCAATATGCGAGTTGGGTTCTTCATAGAAAATTGGAATTGTGACACTAATGTACGAACTACTTTTAACGAAAGTTTATCAGTTCCGTTTTTTAATAAAAGTGTATTTATATGGCTACAAGCAATGTAAATATTGTACTACAAGACTCAGTCTGCATTTTATTTTATTTATTTGCACAATCAGAAAATTTTAAATCTGCACCATGTGGTATACCTTAGGTAAGTTTATTCTAAAAAATAAGATTGTTTTATTGGTGGCTTTGCTTCTATTTATTGGTTTTATGAGTTGGCAAGCCAGCAAAGTGCAAATGAGTTATGATTTTACCAAAGCCATCCCCACTAATAATAAAAAATACCAGGAATATGAATCTTTCCTAAAAAAGTTTGGAAGCGATGCGGGTGTTATGGTTATAGGAATTCAGGATAGCACCTTTTACACACCTAAGGTTTTCAATGCAGTTGCAGCTTTGGGCAAATCACTGAAAACCATTTCCGCAGTACAAAATGTATTAAGTATACCAGATGCTTTTAATCTAATAAAAGATAGTGCTACTGAAGCTTTGGTTCCCCAAAAAATATTTCACTATCCCTACACCCAACAAGATAGTTTGAATGTTGCAGTAGATCAATTCAATAATTTACCCTTTTACCGAAACCTACTATATAACCCCGATACGCATGCCTATTTAATGGCAGTTACCTTAAACAATGATACGGTAAATAGCAAAGCCCGTACTTTTTTAATACAACGCATTCAGCAAAAAATTCAACGGTTCGAACAGCAATCCGGACTTCAAGCGCATATTAGTGGCTTACCTTACATTCGAACAGTTATAAGTAATCGTATCAAGCAGGAAATGAACGGGTTTATTTTTGGTTCATTTCTATTATCGGCCATTACTTTGTTTCTATTTTTCCGCTCATTAAGCACTACGCTTATGAGTTTGTTAGTGGTGGGTTTCGGTGTGGTTAGTACTTTAGGAACTATGGTGTTGGTAGGCTATAAAATCACTTTGCTCACTGCACTTATTCCCTCATTAATAGTAGTAATTGGCATCCCCAATTGTATCTATTTTTTAAACAAATATCATTTGGCTTACCGCGATACGGGCAACAAAGAGCAAGCCCTTATACAAATGATTGGCCGTATGGGTATTGTTACCCTTTTTTGCAATTTGGCCGCAGCAATTGGGTTTGCTGTTTTTGCCCTTACCAAAAGCCAGCTACTAAAAGAGTTTGGTGTTGTATCGGGTATTAATATCATGCTATTGTTTTTTATCTCGCTCATTTTTATTCCAATTATTCTCAGTTTTTTACCTGCCCCTAAAGCAAGGCACATTCGTTATTTAGACAATAAAATATTAGAAAAAATATTAGTAAACATTGAACGTTGGGCATTATATCATGCTAAATGGGTGTATGGTGTAACCATAGTAGTTACCATTATTGCTATTGCAGGTATCTTTCGATTGAAAAGTGAAAGTTATATTGTGGATGACCTTCCCAAAAACGATAAAATTTATACCGACTTAAAATGGTTTGAAAACAATTTTAAAGGCATTATGCCCTTGGAGATTATTGTAGATACAAAAAAGAAAATGGGCTTGGTGCGCTCAACGCGGCCTTTGCAAAAAATTGATGAATTTTCGCAATACATTGCACACAACCCCAACACGGCAAAACCATTATCTATTGTGCAAGGTTTAAAATTTGCCAAGCAAGCTTACTTTGATGGTGATAGTGCCAGCTATGCCGTACCCTATGAAAGTGATATGATTTTTTTGGCACCTTATTTACGTGCAAAGGCAGACACTTCTAATAAATCGGGCTTTAGTAAACTGATGAATAGTTTTATGGATGCCGATAAAGAAAAAGCACGTATTAGTGTGAATATGAAAGATGTAGGTAGCACTGAATTGCAACAACTCATTCATCAGTTTCAACAAAAAGCAGATAAAATTTTCGATACAGCCGATTATAAAATTACTTTTACCGGAAGTAGTATTACCTTTTTAGAAGGTTCCAGCTTTATTATTCATGGTTTAAAAGACAGTATTTTTTGGGCATTTTTATTAATTGCGCTTGCCATGTTTTTACTTTTTAAATCAATGCGCATTTTAATTTGCTCTTTAATTCCTAACCTTATTCCATTGGTTATTACTGCAGGATTAATGGGATGGTTGAATATTCCTTTAAAACCTTCAACCGTATTGGTATTTAGCGTGGCATTAGGTATTGTAATTGATGTTACTATTCGCTTTCTGGTTAATTACAAGCAAGAATTGCCACACTACAACGGCCAGGTTAAGCAAACTATTGTTCAAACCATTCGCTATACCGGTGTAAGTATTATTTATACCTCGTTGGTACTCATTGCCGGATTTGTTATTTTTTGCTTTAGCAACTTTGGCGGCACACAAGTTTTGGGTTGGTTAACATCATTTACCTTGGTAATGGGTACCTTAACTAATCTTATTTTATTGCCGGTACTATTAATTAGCGTGGCTAAAAAAAGCCAAAAGAAAAATGAAGGAACACTAAGCTCAATAAAATAGACAATAACACTATCCAAACTTCTAACTTTCACACATCTTGCAATTGGCTGCATTGCTATTTCGCAGCAATGTGACAATTATCACAAAAAACCAAAAAATATTCATCGTAAATTTGCGATGAACTATTTAAGAAATATGCAAAGAACAGCCGCCCCTATTGATTATTCTATTCAGGAAGAAAAAATTGCCCGGTATGCCAAGGCCCTAGCGCATCCTATTAGAATAAGAATTTTAAAATTTCTCGATCAACAAGCTTGCTGTTTTACGGGAGAGTTTACAGAAGAAATTCCTTTAGCACAATCAACCATATCGCAACATTTGAAAGAATTAAAAGATGCCGGTTTAATTCAAGGAAATGTAATGCCCCCTCGTATAAAATATTGCATAAATAAAGAAGCTTGGATGGAAGCAAAACAATATTTCACAAACTTTTTCTCATAATTTTTTTAATCAAACCAATCGTAAAAAAACGATAAAACAAACAGTATATGAAAACAAATATCAAAGTTTTAGGCCCCGGATGCCCCAAGTGTAAAACCACTTATAACAATGTTTTAGAAGCAATAAAACAAACCGGTATTGATGCCGAAGTGCAAAAAATAGAAGATATAGAAACCATGATGCAGTACAATGTATTAACAACGCCTGTATTAATGATTAATGAAGTGGCAGTTGTAAAAGGTCGTGTAGCCGACATAAATGAAATTAAACAATTACTAATGCAATAAATGAAAATGAAAACACAAAATTTAGTAAAAGAAATTTGCCCAACTACCACACAAAAATGGGTAAAAGAAGGTGCTTTATTAGTAGATGTTAGAGAAAAGGAAGAAGTTGACTTATTAGCTTTTAATGTACCCAATATTGTCAACATTCCTTTATCTGAATTCGAAGATCGATTTCAGGAATTACCGAAAAACCAAAAAATGGTAATGGTATGCAAAAGCGGAGGACGCAGTTTACGTGCAGCCGGCTTTCTAATTAACCATGAATACAATCCTAATCTTGTTGTAAACATGCAACACGGCATTGTGCGTTGGGTACAAAAAGGATTTCCGGTAAAAGGGAACACAGCAAGCATAATGAATAATGAACAAGCAAGTGGCTGTTGCGATACTTCAAATGACTTTACGCAAGGCGATAGTGGATGTTGTAATAGCAATGCAAACAACAATTGTTGATAAAATTTAAAAACAAATATTTTATGTTTGATTGGTTACAAAATTTTGCAGACTGGCTAATTTATAGTGTGTTTGCAATTCCGGCAAACAGCCGATTAGGTGAATCATTGAATTTTTTTGTGTTTGATACATTAAAAATTTTCATTTTACTTTTTATCATTACCACCATTATGGGTATTGTTAATGCCTATTTCCCGGTTGAAAAAATTCGTAATTATTTAAGTAGAAATAAACTTTATGGCTTGGAATATATTTTTGCATCAAGTTTTGGAGTAATTACACCCTTTTGTTCGTGTTCCTCTGTTCCACTATTCATTGGCTTTGTAAAAGGTGGAATTCCTTTAGGAATAACATTCACCTATTTAATTACTGCACCATTGGTAAACGAAGTTGCCATTGCCATTTTTGCGGGAGCTTTTGGCTTTAAAGTAACTGCATTATATGTAATCACAGGAATTGTTCTAGGTATAATAGGGGGATTTACTTTAGGAAAATTAAAATTAGAAAAACATTTAACCCCCTGGGTTCAAAATATAATTACAAATGCTCACACCGAAGAGGCTTTAGAAGTAGAACATATTTCATTGAAAAAAAGATTTCCCGGCATACTAAAAGAAGCTTTAAACATTGTAAAAAATGTATCCATTTATATTATTGTAGGCATTGCAATAGGTGGCGCTATGCATGGCTTTTTACCTACCGGTTTTTTTGAACACTATATTAATAAAGGCCAATGGTATGCAGTACCTTTAGCAGTAATAATGGGTGTTCCCATGTATAGTAATGCCGCCGGCGTAATTCCGGTTATACAGGTATTGGTTGCAAAGGGCGTGCCGCTAGGAACTGCAATTGCATTTATGATGGGGGTTATTGGGCTATCATTACCCGAAGCTATGTTATTGAAAAAGGTAATGAACTGGAAGTTAATTGCCATTTACTTTGGTACCATTGCATTTTTCATGATACTATCAGGATACTTGTTTAATATAATCTTATAAATATTCAATAATGACTACAACTGAAACTTTATTAACCACCTGGTTAGAGGCTCGTACAAGATTTGCAAATCTATTATTAAAAATTGACGAAACATCACTTTCAAAAAAACTGATAGGCACGCAAAATAGTGTAGGATTCTTAATAAGGCATATAGCAGAAGTAGAAATGTTGTTTGCCAAAAATGTATTTGGTGCAACAAATATTAATATTCACGCAAAAACAATCATAGCACAACACGACACAGGTGAATGGACTAACTTAAGTGCATTAATACAATTTCAGGAAGAAGCATTCAACCAGTTAAAATTAGTCATTGAACAACAACCTAATGAAGCCTGGGAAGAATCAATTACAACAAAAGAATTTGGTACCAAAACCAAAGCTGCAGCTTTAGGCAGAATAATATCACATACAGCCTATCATGCAGGACAACTAGCCATCATTTTAAAATATGCTTAACTTAGATGTATTGCATAATGACATTGGTCATTTTTGAATTGTTAGCAACATTTTAATTTCACTTAAAATTGAAAACAATGACCATGAATAATAAAGTTGCTGTTATTACCGGTGCAGCATCCGGCATTGGCAAAGCCACCGCAGAATTATTAGCTAAACAAGGAGCAAAAGTGGTGATATCCGATATTCAGGAAGTTGAAGGAATAGCTTTGGCAAATTCTATTAACAGCAATGGCGGTAAGGCCCTATTTTTTAAAGCAGATGTTGGTAATGCAACTGAAATGGAAGCATTAATATTTCAAACAGTTAAAAGTTTTGGAGCTTTACATATTGCAGTGAATAATGCAGGCATTGGTGGTGAAAGCAATGCTGTAGCCGACATGAGCATTGAGGGATGGTTGAAAGTAATTAACATTAATTTAAACAGCATTTTCTTTGGCATGAAATACCAAATTCAAGCCATGCTAAATAGTGGTGGAGGTAGTATTGTAAATATTTCTTCCATTCTTGGCTCCGTGGGTTTTGCAAATGCAGCAGCTTACACGGCTGCAAAACATGGCATAATTGGTTTAACACAAACCGCCGCTTTGGAATATGCCGCAAAAAATATTCGTATTAATGCAGTTGGCCCAGGCTTTATTGATACACCTTTATTAAATGGCCTTGATGCCTCGTTAAAACAACAAATTATAGCCTTACACCCTATTGGCCGATTAGGTAAAAGTGAAGAGGTGGCCGCTTTAATTGAATGGCTGGCCAGTGATGCGGCTTCTTTTGTTACCGGCAGTTATTATGCCATTGATGGTGGTTATTTAGCAAGATAAATACTTGCAGACAATTAAAAAGAAACCCTGTTGCATAAATAAAATAATTTTAACATACAAAATAAATTAGGAAATTTATACTACGGTACATTTTGCCGGTTTTGCTAAAAAAAGTTACATGCACGACCATCATCATGAACATAAGCCTATTATCAGCAATTTAAACAAGGCTTTTATCATTGGCATCCTATTAAACACTGTATTTGTTGTTATAGAAGTCATTTCAGGGTTTTATTATAACTCTATGGCTTTACTTTCTGATGCAGGACATAACCTAAGTGATGTAGCCAGTTTATTATTAGCCATGCTGGCATTTAAACTTTCTAAATCAAAAGCAACACAAAATTTCACTTATGGTTATAGGAAAACCTCGGTGCAAGTTTCCTTACTCAATGCCATTATACTGTTAATCGGAATCGTGGCTATAATTTGGGAAAGTATTGCTCGTTTTAAAATACCCGAAAAAACCAATGGTGAAAATATGGCCATTGTTGCTGCTATTGGTATTTTTATAAATGCCGCCACCGCTTTGCTTTTTCTAAAAGACAAAGAAAAAGATTTAAACGTAAAAGGCGCTTATTTACATATGGCTACCGATGCAATTGTTTCATTGGGTGTGGTAATTGCGGGGATTGTTATTATGTTCACGCATTGGTATTGGTTAGATGCAGCTTTAGGTATTGCCATTGCCATTGTAATTTTATTTAGTACGCTTGAACTATTGAAAGATAGTTTTAGTTTAAGCATTGATGCTGTACCTAAAGGCATTAACGTTGCCAACTTACAAAAGCAAATGGAAGCGCTACCCGGTGTAATTGGTGTGCATCATTTACATATTTGGGCTATTAGCACAACTTACAATGCCCTCACAGCCCATATTGTTGTAGCAAATAACACTAACATAAATACCATTACAACAATAAAACAAAACATTAAACATTTGTTAGAACATGCCAATATTCAACACAGCACATTGGAATTTGAAATGGACTGTGAAGATTGTGAAGAAGAAATTTAAACAAATAATATGAAAACAATAATCCTACTTTTCCCACTATTCTTAGTACAAACAGTATTTGCACAAAACCCGTCCATAAAAGTTGTTGATACAGATTTCTCTAAAGGAAGATTAACACATCAACAAGTTATTACCTTAAATGACGCCGAAAAACTGCATGGTCATTTATGCGATGGACTAGCTATGGGATTTATAAGCTTACAACAAGCTTTATATACTTTATATCCCGACAGTATAATTGACAGAACCAATACACGCATCATCAGCAAATCCTCCCCATGCCTTGCAGATATTGGCATTTTTTTAAGTGGTGGTAGGTACCAGTATAATTCTTTTCGCATTAATGATTCCATCCCCTATCTTTTCATTGCTCAACGCATAGATAACGGTAAAACAGTAGCCGTGCAATTAAATCCGGGTATTAAACCACAACGCATTGACGAAATGGGCAAATTGGCAATTCAACAAAAACTAAACCCATGCCAATTAAATGAGCTTAAACAATTAGAGGAAAAATTCACCTTAAAACTACTTTCGCAGCCACCAAAAACATTATTTACAGTTATTCAACTACCCCCTATTGAGTGGCCTAAGAACGCTTATCAGCAATTTATTAAAACAGACATCATTAATAAATCAATGAACACTTGTATTCAAAATTAATCATTATGGAACCACATTTTTATCAGGTTGATGTAACCTGGAATTCAGAACGCAAAGGAATTATGTGTTCACCCGAATTGAACAATGCATCAGGAAGTTGTATTGAAGTAGCTACCCCACCCGACTTTCCTAAAGGAATGCCCGGCATTTGGTCGCCGGAACATTTGTTTACGGCAGCAGTAAGTAGTTGCTTAATGACTACCTTTTTGGCTATTGCCGAAAACTCGAAACTAACGTACACCCATTTTAGTTGTAGTTCAAAAGGAAAATTAGAGCAAGTTGATGGCAAATTCATGATGAGTGAAGTGTTGCTGGAACCTACACTTATTATTACCGAAGAAAGAGATAGAGAGCGGGCAGAAAGAGTTTTACAAAAGTCAGAAGCCGCCTGTTTAATTTCTAATTCCGTAAAATCAAAAATTACAATGATTCCCAAAATTATTGTTCAAGCTACAAGCGAATAAACATAATAAACCCTGTTATTAGCCTATACAATTGATGGAACTTAACCACCAATTATCATTGTTTACTACATTACAAAAAAATATCCAATTAATTGGCAGGCAATTCCCAATATTAACCCTGCATACATTTCCTGATTGGTATGTTCATTCAGTAATAAACGACTGCTACTTACTAAACCGGCAATTACAGCCGTAATACTTATAGCTAAACCCATTGGTGCATGATAATAAAACGATAACAAAATCATGGCAGTTAACAAGCTGCCCATTGCAATACCGTGTAAACTAATTTTAATAAAATTATTAATTACCAAACCTATTGATGTAGAAATAAAAATACCGAAATAAAAATACTGCAAGGCATCGGGCTGGTTACTCATGTTTTTACTTAAGTAATACATCCACCAATAAAAAAACATGGTAATCATGTAGGGCGCAATGCGTTCCTTGGCTGTTCGCAAATAAATACCTTGAATAAACTTTAATTTGTATAACAAAAACACACCAAAGGCAGGGAAAAAAGCCGTCATCCAAAATACACTAAACACCTTTAACTTAAGCTGATACACGGTAATATCGGTAAACAAAAAAGGAAAACGATACACCAAATAAAGAAAAAAATAAGTAGGTATAAATAACGGATGAAACAAATACGATAAAACTTTAGCCGGGAAAACCAGCCATAAACTTGCAGTGGGGTTATATTGTTGTTCTGTATTTTCTGCCATCATTTTATAATTGTTTACGCAAACGCGCTACCGGTATATTCAATTGTTCTCGGTATTTTGCAACGGTTCGCCGTGCTATATTATAGCCTTTTTGGTTTAATAAATCAGTTAATTGTTCGTCACTTAAAGGCTTACGTTTATCTTCTCCTTCAATTAAATCGCTCAGTATTTTTTTAACCTCACGGGTACTAACTTCTTCGCCACTATCTGTACTCAAGCTTTCACTGAAAAAGTATTTTAAGCGGTAGGTACCAAATTCTGTTTGCACAAATTTGCTATTGGCTACCCTACTTACAGTTGAAATATCTAATCCGGTTTTTTCGGCAATATCTTTTAAAATCATGGGCTTTAAATTGGTTTCATCGCCCGTTAAAAAAAACTCTTTCTGGTGGTTCATAATGGCTTCCATGGTAACCATTAAAGTTTGCTGGCGCTGTTTTATCATATCTATAAACCATTTTGCCGAATCAATTTTTTGTTTAATAAACAAAACAGCTTCTTTTTGGCGTTTATCCTTTTTACTGCCCCGCTCATACTCACGCATCATTTCTCTATAAGTATCGCTAATACGTAAATCGGGTGCATTTTTATTATTCAAACTTAGTTCAAGTCTTCCTGCATTATTAAAAATAAAAAAATCGGGTATTATATAAGTATCGGCCTTGTTGGTTTCGCCGGCATCACCGCCCGGTTTCGGATTTAGTTTTATAATTTGTTGCATTACTTCTTTTAATTCCTCATCAGTTAAATTCATGCCGCGCTGAATTTTTTCGTAATGCTTCTTGGTAAACTCATCAAAATATTTTTGCAAAATTTCAATGGCCAATTCAACAGAATGTCCTTCATGTTTCTTTCTTTCTAATTGCAGCAATAAACATTCCTGCAAATTGCGGGCAGCTACCCCCGGCGGATCAAACTGTTGAATTTTTTTTATTAATGCCTCTACTTCTTTTTCATTGGTATCAATATTTTGCCTAAATGCCAAATCATCCACTATCGATGAAATTTCGCGCCGCAAATAACCATCATCATCCAAACTACCAATAATTTGTTCAGCAATTTTATACTGCCTATCATCTAAATGCAGCAAACCCAATTGTTGCACCAGTAATTCATAAAAGCTGGTTTCACTTTTAATGGGAATTACTTTTGCATCATCCAATTCCGGATAATTTTCATCCCGCATTTTATAATCGGCAATTTCTCCATCTTCATCAGCCACATATTCACTTAAATCTAAATTCTCATATTCATCCTCACTCCCATCTTTATCAAAATCTTCTTCATTACTGCTATCAAATTCATCTACCAATTCCGGTTCCATACCCTCATCATGTTCCTGTTCCTCCATTTCAAGCGCCGGATTTTCTTCCATTTCTTCCTTAATTCTATCTTCCAAATATGCGGTAGGCACCTGTAACAACTTCATTAACTGAATTTGTTGAGGCGATAATTTTTGTAGTAACTTTTGCTGTAAACCCTGACTTAATGCCATAATTGTTGCTTCCTCAAATTTTTTTTATGTTACCGGCTTTTGCATTGCTATTGAACACCGGTTGCGTCGCACACTGCAACGTTTTGTTCGCTATTTAGCTAAACAAATCATGCAGCCTACACAAAATCGCGGTAAATTTACAAACAATGCAGGCAACATGGTTACGAAAGTATTCGGTTTACTCCTCAATTTACTGTTAATTACTGCTGTACATGCACATGCACAATCTTTGGAAACGAAGTATACTACAGCTTTTGCCGATACTTTGCATACAATGCCTTACAATCTTAAACCCAATTTTTATACCCAACATTTGCCCTTTTTTTGCCGTCAAGAATGGAAGTGGGAGCAAAAAACTAAAATACCCCTGCGTTTTAGGCTGGGTAGTTATCAATATGTAAATAAATTAGAGGGCAAATTACCCAACACCATTAACCCCGAATAGTAACACCTTTGTCTTTTGCTTGTTGCTTAACCGCTGTAATAATCTGCTGAATTTGCTTCGGCTCATAGCCTAATTCTAAATTAATTTTTGCCTGCTGCCCATTGCGTAAATATAAAGACAAGTTATTAGGCTGTATTTCAACCGCATTCATGCCAGACCAATGGTACGTTTCCGCTGCTTCAAAAAAAGGGAAATGCCATGTAATACCTTCTTCATCAACTATCAAATAATGCCGTGGATGTTTGGTACTGCTTAATCGTAATACACAATAGCCTATTAACAATAATGCATACAGCATGTTGAAAATACTCCGCTTGTCGTGTCCATGAACAAATACCGCAATTTGAAAGGCAACAAAAGCAATATTTAATAGTATAATGGCATAAAATAATTTGCGTTGCCAACCCGGCATAACACTGCCTTTGTATGGATAAAGTGCCATGTATTAAACAGTTATTATTTATGCATTAACAGTGTGTTGTTGTAAAACCTTTTCAATAGCTGCAACCATTTTAGCACCTTTTTCTGCAATTTGTTCAGGTGTCCACAACAAACTAATTGAAGTTGATATGCAACGACTCATTACAGCATCACTTGCTGCAAATTCTTGCGATTGAATTTTTTGCAAAGCCGCTTGCTGGCCTGCATTCAGCGCATTCAATGCTACACCATTTTTTAAATGGTGCCATTTGCGTATGTAATGCCAGTTATTATCGAACCAATAAAAATTGCCCGCTAATATGCCTTGTGCTTTCATTTCGGCAACAACAGCACGTGTAATATTTTCAGTTGGCAAAAACCAACTTAAAAAAGTGCAACTATCACCGGAAGAATCAGGAATGGACCTGAAACTAATAGCCGGAATTTTTTCCAGAATACTTTTTAATTGAGCATAATTACTGCGTTGAATAGCTAAGAACTGAGGCAGTTTTTTAATTTGCGCTAATCCTACAGCGGCATGCAATTCACTAATGCGAAAGTTATAGCCTAAAAACGGATGTTCATCTGCACCCCGATCAACCCCTCTATGGTCGTGCCCATGATCGGTATATCCGTCACATTTTTCATATATTGACTCACTATTGGTCATTACCACTCCACCTTCTGCACAGGTAATGGTTTTCACAAAATCAAATGAAAAAGTACCTGCATCGCCAATAGTACCCAATGCTTTTCCTTTATAAGTTCCGCCAATGCTTTGGCAGGCATCTTCCAATAAAAACAAATGATGTTTTTGGCATATTGCTTTTAAAGCGTCTAAATCGGCCATGCTTCCACACATATGTACCGGCATTACACATTTTGTGGCTGGGGTAATGGCAGCCTCAACTGCAGCAGGATTCAGTGTTAATGTTTCATCTACATCTACTAAAACGGGTATTGCGCCAACACTTAACACCGCTTCAAAACTAGCAACAAACGTAAAAGCAGGCATAATTACTTCATCACCTACCCCTATACCTAAAGCAGCCATTGCAGTAGTTAATGCGGCTGTTCCGCTACTGGTTAACTGTGCATAATTACAGCCAAATGTTTGTGTAATGGCGGTTTCTAATTCTTTTGCCTTCCAAATACCTTTACGTGCACCATCAAATCCATAACGCATTAAGATACCGGTTTCCAGTACCTCATTCACTTGTTTTTTTTCTTCTTCGCCAAATAATTCAAAACCGGGCATATAGTTATTTTTAAAAATTGAAAATAGTAGAGGGCAAAATTAGCAAAATATTGCGGGATGCATCATTTTGTATCATGAACCTGTATGAAAACCCTAATGCAAACTAATTACTCGATAAATCTTCCAAGCATTAGGATATTTTTTCCAAATAATGGTATATCGGCTTTGGTTAGGGTGTTTAGGCAATGGTTCCTGATTGTTATGAAAAATATGTAAGCCTATTTCAATAGCCCCAAAATGGGGAATTGGATATACTTCCATACTGCCTTTTACTAATTCGCGGGTTACTTTACCACAAATGTTTTTTTGCGTTGCCTCAACAATAGCCTTTTTGGAAGTTGATAATCCACTTTTGTCGTGATAAAACTCTATACTATCATCATAAAAGTTGGCATATTGTGGCAACTCAGTAGTACATTGGTTATAATGACTAAAAAACAAACTATCTAAATGAAAAATTGTATCATACAATGCTTTATCATCCGGAGTATAATTTTTAGTTAAGGCAAATTGCATCTTATACGAATGGCTGCAAGCACCGAATACAAATACTACCAATATGGCAAAAACAATTTTACATAGTGTCATTTAACATAGTTTATCCTATAATTGATATGAATACCTACAGATAAAAAACGAATTAGCACTTTACAAAGTAGTAGCCATTAATGAATAAAAATAATATGAAAGTTTTTTATTCTTCGCACAACATATCCTTTAAATTGGCTAATTGTAAGCAACAACAAAGCATTCAATTGTTACAAAGAAATTTCATTGTATAGATGAATGATTGCCTATTTGCAGCTTTTTAACCTGCTGCAACTAAGCTATTTGTTTCTTTTTAAAACTACAGAACAAAAAGTTTTGAACGGTATGAAACGGTGTTAAATGGTCTTCTGTAATACAGCGAATTTTCGCAAACCCCATTTGCAACTCATTTGTTAATTCATCTTCACTATACTTATGTACCGGCAAACCACTGCATTTATCAGGGCCTTTATCTGAAAATGTACCAATGGTTAAATAATTACTTACTGCTTTTCGAGCTTTTTCTAAATAAGCATGCACTTGTTCGGCAGTTGTTAAGAAATGAAAAGTAGCTCTATCGTGCCAAACATCATATGTTTCTGAAGGTTCAAAATTATTTATATCACTCACAATCCATTTCACTTTAGCGGCATTTGCACCCAGTCTTTTTTTGGCTTTTTCCAATGCAGTAGCGGAAATATCTAAAACGGTAATATTTTCAAAACCTTCTTGCAATAAATAATCAACTAGCTTACTGTCGCCACCGCCAATATCAATAATTTTTGCTGTTTTGGATAATTGAAAAGTATGTATGAACTGTAATGAAGTAGCAGGTATTTCCTGTGTCCAACTAACCTCATGGGGTTGTTTGGTGCTATACACCTGTTCCCAATGTTGTTGTAAAGTATTAACCATTGTACAAATTTGATACACTTAAATTAGTGATTTTGTATTGAAGGTTACAAATAGCATTTTCAGCTAACCATCAAAAAAATTTACACAAGTTCATTAAACCATAATTACCATAGGTTCAATACTGTTCGAATTAACAATGGCATAAATTTTATCTGCTATGGTTTCGGGTAATGTCCATTTAGAAAAATCGGCATTAGGCATGGCAGCTCTGTTTTGTGGTGTATCAATAATATTGGGTACAATTACGTGAATATGCACTTGTGTGCCGTTTGCCTCTGCCTGCATAATTTCGGCTAATCGGAATAATAACGATTTCGACAATCCATAAGCGGTTACCCCTTTTGCATGTTGTGTATTTAAACCTGCCTTTGAGCCAGTTAAAAATAAATGTCCATTATTTTGTTGTAGCATTTGTAAAAAAACCGGGCGGGCAATATTATACGCTGTTTCAAAATTAAGTGCCATTTGTTGTTGCATTTTGTTCAAATCAGTATCTGCAATTGTGCCCATTGTAAAGCCGCCAGCCGTTAATACAGCTACATCAATATGCTTGGTTGCAGCAATAACTGTGTTAATGCTAGTTTGGCAATTGTGTTCGTTTAATAAATCGGTTGGCAATTGTGTAACTGGTAAATCTTTCCAAGTATCTATTTGAGTTATTGAATGCACTAATGCGTACACACTGTATGCCTCGATAGCAAATTTTTGTACTACTGCTTTACCCAAATTACCGGCTGCTCCGGTTACTAATACTGTTTTAGTAGTCATATTTATACATTTTTTGAACATTACATATACCCATACAATGCTATTAATTTAAGAATGTAGTGAATGTTAATGCACTCTATTTACAACTACACTAAGGTACTGGCTTTGGCCTAAGTTTTAATACCCTTAAAGTAAATGATGGTTCCGGTGCTGCTTAAATAATATACCTCAAGTTACGTTAGTTTGTTTATCAAAATCATTGGCCCTTCTACTTACCCGCTTCGACCCTTCTTCGACTCAACAGCGTTACACAACGCTGTTGATAGCTACTTGTATAGAACTAATCCCGAATGAAATAGTAAGCCATTCGCCCCCCGGTTTATTAAAAAAATGGCGTTATTACATGATGTTACCAACCAAGAAAAGGGTATCAATACTATGCTTCATTACCCATTTAATACCCCCTTAGTGTCTGGCACATTCTTTGAATAAATAGTACACTTGCTTATTACGTGCATTACACACAATAACCATTGGGCAATAAAAAAAACATTCATTAAAAACCTTTTTTTTAAAAACCTTTTTTTGTTGTAAAGCAATAGTACCCCCATTGGCCATAATAACTACCTCCAAATGCTAATTGGGCATTCCTGCAAAAATTTTCATACTACTTGTTAGTAATTATAAATGAAAATTAACCGTTAACTTGCCCTGCAACAATGTTTTATTATTTAGTAATAATGCTATGCAACCTATTCTCATTTATTGTTATGATGCTTATTGTGGTTGGTGCTACGGATTCAGTCCGGTTTTAAAAAAAGTTACTGCAGAATTTGCAGCCTATTTTAGTGTGGAGGTTTTAAGTGGCGGAATGATTTTACCGGAGCAACCCACCCCTATTGGTGTAATGGCACCTTACATTCAACAAGCCTACAAAACTGTTGAAAATACTACCGGAATTAATTTTGGAGAAGATTATTTGTGGCATATTTTTCACCCGGAATTAAGCGATTGGTTCCCTAATTCTGAAAAACCGGCTATAGCGCTTTGTATCTTTAAAGAATATTTCCCCGAAAAACAATTGCAGTTTGCGAGCGATTTGCAATATGCTTTAAATTTTGAAGGACGCGACTTAACAGATGATGAAGCTTATCGTCATTTGTTACATCAATATCAAATTCCTGAAGAGGAATTTTACAAAAAACTGCATGATGAAACGTACAAAGAAAAAGCTTACTATGAATTTGCACTTTGCAAACAATTACAGGTAACAGGTTACCCTGCTGTTTTATTACAAACAACAGAAAGCAAACTATATTTATTGGCAAAAGGATTTACCGATGAAGCAACACTTCGCCAACGCATTAAAAATGTATTAAAAGAGGTGCAAATACTACCCTAATTACTACCATTTACAAAAAATCACTAAAGAATAAGCCCTTAATTCTTTAACTTTCGTGATGATTGAGTATAAAAGCATATTCAATTTTTAGGGCAACAAAGGCCCATTTAATTTTTACAATATTCCTTATTGTTCATCAAAATAAAAATCACATGAAGAAAATGTATTTATTGCCTATTTTATTAGCAGGAATGAATGTAGGAATCATAGCACAACCTGCTCCTCCACCAGCTCCACCTAAGCCCCCAATGGATTCTGCTGCCAAACCCGTAGTAGCAGTTACACACCATAGTATTGTAATTGCTGGCAAAACCATTAATTATACTGCTACAGCCGGTACGCTTATTTTAAACAATGACAAAGGTGAACCTATTGCCAGTTTTGGTTATGTAGCTTACACAAAAGAAGGTGTTACAGACTTAAGTAAGCGCCCGGTTTTGTTTGGTTATAATGGAGGTCCGGGCTCTGCTTCATTATGGTTACACATGGGTGCATTAGGGCCTCGCCGTGTTGTGGTGAATGACTTATCCGGACCTACACCACCCCCTTACAAAGTTGAAGACAATCAAAATTCTATATTAGATGTTACTGATATTGTAATGATTGACCCCGTTGGCACCGGCTTTAGCCATGCCATTGGCAAAGCACAAAACAAAGATTTTTGGGGTGTTGACCAAGATCTTCGTTCTATCAGCAATTTTATTAAAGAATATATTACTGAAAACGATCGTTGGAATTCTCCAAAATATTTATTGGGTGAAAGTTATGGCACCATGCGCTCAGCCGGTGTAGTTAATTATTTGCAACAACGGTTGGGCATTGCTGTGAATGGTGTTGTACTCGTTTCTTCTGTATTAGACTTGCGTCAACTGACTTTTGGTGCCGGAGATGATATTTCCTACGTTATGTATTTGCCTACCTATGCTGCCACAGCTTACTTTCATAAAAAGTTACCCAATCAACCTTCCGACTTCAAAGCTTTTATTAACGAGGTAACAAATTATGCCAAAGGCACCTACACCACAGCATTAATGTTGGGCGATAAAATTGATGCTGCTACCAAAAATGCAGTTGCAGAAAAACTTGCAGCATATACCGGTTTAAGTAAAGAGTATATTTTAAAAGCAAACTTAAGAGTAAATGAACCTCAGTTTACACAAGAACTGCTGCGCGACCAACACCTCACTGTTGGCCGATTAGACAGTCGCTTTACAGGTATTGATCAAAATTTATTAAGTGAAAATGCAGAGTTCGATCCACAAAGTACAGCCATTACGCCTGCCTATACTGCGGCATTTTTAAATTACTTGTATAGCGAATTGAAAGTGAATAAAAGCATGTCTTATCACACATCTGCTTACAATGCAGAAGGATTTCATTGGGACTGGCAACGCAAAGGCGGCATGTGGGGCGAAGGGGTTTACCCACCCACCACTGCACCTGACTTAGCTAATGCCATGAGCAAAAATCCAAGTTTAAAAGTTTTAGTTTTTAATGGTTATTATGATTTGGCTACACCATTTTATGGTACTGAGTATACCATGGATCATTTAGGATTGGAACCTGCTATTCAAAAAAATATTAGTATGAAATATTTTGATGCAGGGCATATGATGTACATTCATCCTGCTTCACTAGTAACCTTTAGAAAAGATATTGTTGATTTTATTAACAGCACGAATCCTTAATAAACCTATCTTCAAAACCGGTGCAATGTTTGCACCGGTTTTCTTTTATACTAACCCTAATAACATAAATGTTAACCCATGCAAAAAATTTGGTTATCCAATCCTGAACCACATGATTTTCCTGCTGCCACAGATTATTTAGAATTAATATTTCCAATAACAAAAGCCAAACAATTAACCACTCAATTAAAGCAAGCAAAAACTATTTCAAAAAAAGCAAAAGATATATTACGGGCTGCTCAATTACCTTTATTACCTGCTGATAATATTCATGTTAAAGAAAATATTAAGAAAGTAAAAAAAGGAGGAAAACTGTCGCCCATTTTAATGGTTAGGGGTAATGAAAAACTAATAATTGCCGACGGTTATCATCGGCTATGTGCCATTTATTATTTATCAGAAGACCTGGAAATTCCCTGCCGACTTGTTTAAAAATCAACTTATAATTTTGGAGGATTATCCTTCCAATGCCATAAATGTAAACAGGCATAAGTTCTATAGGGCTTCCAACGGCTGGCAATTTGTGTAAGTTTTTCACGCATAGCAGTTTTAGGCATTTCGGGTAGTCCATAAATAAGTTGTATGGTTTGTTGTATACCTAAATCATCAACAGGAAAAACATCTTCTCTAGCTAATGTAAACATTAACAACATCTCTACGGTCCACCTGCCCACCCCTTTTATTTGTGTTAAATATTCAATCACTTCATCGTCAGTCATTTGCTTTAGTTGTTGGTATTCCATTCCATGTTGTAAAGCAAACTCAGCTACGTTACGAACATAGTTAGCTTTAGCATGCGATAAACCTATACTTCTTAATTGTTCATAGGAAGTTTGTGCAATATCAATAGGTTCCGGAGTAGCAGTATATAGGTTCAAAAACCTGCTTTTAATAGCAGCTGCAGCTTTCACCGATAGTTGTTGCCCAATAATAGCATTACACAATTGCAAGTAAATTCTGTTCCTTCTTTGCAACTGAAACGGTGTATGGTGGCGAATTATAGCAGCCAACTTTTTATCTTTTTGCAAACATTTCAAATAATGACTCATAAAATTCAACTATTCAATACATAAAAATTAATGCAAATAAAGAAATCTTCTATCGCTTAAAATACATATATTCGTAATGTTATAATTTTCGAGATGCTTTATCTATGTTAATAATTCCATCTGCAAATAAAGATAGGCAGGCTTTTAACAAAGAAAAGAACAAAACCATTTAAACATGAAAAAAATAACATTATTTGGTATTTCATATTGCTATTAACATCTATCAATGTTTCAAAAGCACAGGAGCAGGAATATATTTTGTACAAAAATTCAACCGGTATTTCACATAACAATATTGATGCAAAACAAATGATGAAAGTAACGCCCGGAGAAGATTATTATCATGCTAAAACTTACTACATCAGTAATAATCGTTTGGCTACTGAGGGGAATTACTTGGACAACTTTTGCATACAAGCTGATGGCCCTTTTAAAAATTATGATAAAATTGGGTATTACTTGATTCAATGTTATTTAAAGAAGGTATTTTAATAGAAAGAACTGCGTTTTATGCCAACGGTAATAAAAAATCGCATTATGTAAAAGCACATGACAAAGTACCAGCTGTTCAATTGGGCTGGTATGAGCAAGGACAGCCTATACCCAATTATATAGCCGTACAAATGCCTGAATTTGTGGGTGGCATTAAAGGATGGCAAAATTTCCTTAATAAAAATATGGATATAAAAGTGGCTATGCAACCCAATATCCCTTTAGGAATTTATACCGTTAAAATGGATATATGGATAACAAAAAACGGAAAACCCACTCAATTTATAGCTATTGATCCACCCGAAAAATGCAAGCCCTGTTTATTAGAAGCCATTCGTGTTTTAAAATTATCGCCGGTATGGCAACCGGCATTTTTTGATGGTGTGGCGGTTGATTTTCCTATGCTATTATCTATGCGTTTTAATACCACAATGGCTAATTAATTTGGCTATCATCTACCATCCCTATTTTATACAAATAGGTATTACTCGTAACGTGAAGTAATAGCATGCCATTTTTATCATTTGTCAAATTCAGCATGTAGCATATCTATACAAAAAAAATGTTGGTAATTTGCTGAAGCAATTGTCGGAGATAAAATATTCCCGGCAGAGTTGTACCCGGTATGATTCAGAATATCACTTCCTTTATTAAAACCCGAACGGCTTTAGCAGTTGGGTTTTTATTTGCCACTTCCAGTTTAATATTTGGTATTTGGGTGGCTGCCATTCCAGGCATTAAAAGTCGTATGCATTTTTCGGATGGCTCACTGGGCTTATCCCTTTTACTTTCGCCTTTAGGAGCTATTACCGGAATGCTGCTATCCACCCGTGTATTTAGTAAAGTACCGGTAGGTAAATGGATGGTAGGTGGATATATTGCCATGGGTTGTATAATGATAGCCCAAATTAATTCAGCCAATAGAATCATGTTTTGGACATGCTTATACTGCTACGGACTCATTAGTTTTTTAAATGGTGTTTCAAGTAATGCCACAGTTAATTTATTGGAAAAAAAACACGATCGTTTATACATGAGTACCTGCCATGGCATGTATAGTTTAGGCGGTGCCGTTAGTGCAGGTATAGCCGCATTATTATTTTTAATACATATTCCGCCTGGCATTCAAATAATGTTGGTGGTATTGTTCATTTCAACTGTTATTTTATCAAATAGGGCCAATTTATTAAGTAATACAGAAATCATTCATTCGCGTTCACAAGTTAAACTACCCTCTTTAACCATATTAGGTATATCATTTATTTGCATGGTAAGTTTTATGGCTGAAGGTTGTGTAGCAGACTGGAGTGCCATTTATTTTAAAGAAGTATTACATGCCCCCAAAGCTATGTTAAGCTTGGGTTATGCAGGGTTTTCAGTTGCCATGACTTTTGGAAGATTAAATGGCGACACGCTGATTACCAAATTAGGCAGTAAAAATATGGTAATATATGGCGCTTTATTAGCAGCAAGCGGATTTTTAGTAGTAGTTACTGCATATCAACCATTCATAGCAATTATTGGCTATATAATGATAGGCTTAGGAAGTTGTACCATTGTACCTATTTTGTTTAGGGCTTCTGCTAATATACCCGGAGTAACAACGGTTGAGGGTTTTGCAATGGTTACTACTGGTGGATTAGTAGGATTTTTAACCGGACCATCCGTAATAGGTTTTATTTCTGAACATGCAGGGTTATCAAAAGGTTTATCATTATTGATTTTAATGTGTAGTTTATCTGCTTATGTTGCTTATAAAAATCCATTCATCACCAATAAAAAAAATATACAGGAAGCGCCGATAGCATACGATGAACAATTATACTAAATAAAAAACCTATTTTGATTTTGAGTGAAACAAAATAGGAAACAAAACACTACCCCTCTATTTTTTTAACCATGAAAACCAAAAGTCATTTTTTTAAATGAGCACTCATCAATTATTTAAAAAATGAATTGTACATAATAGCTATTACCCACCATTCACAAACTCAATTACATGCGCTTGCACATATACTTCTTTTCGGAAATAAATGGGAAATAGTATTTGCACTAAATTTTCTTCAGTAGTAACATTTATAACAGCCCTTGCACTGCCCATTAAATTAGCTTGCTTTAGCATATCTGCTTTTGCCATTGCAACCAATGCTTTGTGCGATAAACCACCAATTCCCAACACATAAGCGGCTTGCGCTTTTCCGGTTACCAAACCAACTACCTTGTAATTTTTTTGAGATAAGGTTACATTCGTAACATTATTGTTGAAATTGGCTGTTAAAGCCATATTCATTCCACAACTGCATAAAAGAATAGTCATTAAAATGACAGAAAGTACACTTTTTAATTTCATCATAATTTTGGCTTTATAAAAAGATATTCGGTTAAAGAGTGTTACAAGAAATTGAGCCTGAACACCTGACAAATTTACTTTGCCATTAACCCAAAGCAGAAAATTTGGTAAACAATTGCATTATTTAACCAGTTATGTTTTTAATTTGCGTAACCCCATTGAAAAAAGTATATTTACACATTAGTTATTAACTAAATAACTTAGAAAAAATTGAACTACCCCTTTTTGAAAATATTGAATAAATGGTTATGGATAATAGCAATTTGCCATGTATGCTCTATGACCAATGCCCAAAATAATACTGCACATCATCCTGAAATAGAATTTTTATTAAAGTATCCAAAGTCTGTACACATCACCTTACCCGGAAGAAATGCTGAGTTTATTAAGTTATCTCATCCCTGGGAAAATCAAAGACAAGTACTTTTAAAATCAGATACCGCCATTTACCTTTTTATTGACGGGTCGGGTATCATTTATCAATACAATCATCATCAATTTGTAAGAATGGACTCCACTATTTATAGGGGTTACAATTATGGTGCTTTCCCTTTTATATATAAAAATGAATTATATAATTTAGGCGGTAGTGGTTATTGGCGTATTACAGGGCATTTACGAAAATATAGCAATAAGGCACATGAATGGTATATTATTCCTTTAAATGAGGAAAATCCGGTACTTAATGAACCTAATGCCAGCATGATTTGGTATAATCCCAATGCAGGAAAAATTTATTGTGCCAATTTTGTTGACAAAAATGGAGGCATAAAAAAGCAAACAACACAAAATTATAACCAATATAAGGTGAAAGTGCTTGACCTAAACACCTTAAACTGGACTACTTTAGGCACTTTGAATAAAACTTTATGGCCATTTACCAAATCTACTCAGGAAGTTGCTATGACCCCCTGGGGCGTACTACTAGATAATGATGGGAAAAACCTATTGTGGAACTTTGAGAAAAATACTTTATACCGTTTACCATTGGAAAACGACAAAAGCCAGTTTATTATTACGAATTATTTAAATGGAAATTTGTTTTGTTTAGATTCAACCCTTTACTTGTGCGAAAAAAATAAAATTGATACCATTCCCCTCAGCCTTTCGGAATTTGAAGATACAGGTATACCAATTTATGTGAAGGAAGCAAATCAGTTGCATACAAATAGTAACCTCACCATTCTTATCATTGCATGCTTAGTGGTATTAGTTGGTGGAGTTGCATTTTGGAAGTATTATAAAAACAAACAACATGCGCCATCCTTACAACAAATTGTTACCAATAACCTAACTGGCGAAAAAAGCTTATACACAAAAAAATTTCCGGAGTATACTGATCAAGAATGGGAAGTATTAAAATTAATCTTACAAAATACGCAAAATAATGAACCTACTAGCATTGATGAATTAAACAGCATATTAGGTTTAAAAAATAAAAGCTTGGAAACACAAAAAAGCCAGCGATACAAAATTCTTACTTCCATTAATCAAAAGTACTTAGCCATAAAAGGCACAGAACTGATTATTCGTGAACCGGATGCTATCGATAAAAGAATTAAAGTATACCATATTCATCCCAATGCGATAGCTGAATTGAAGGCCAATATGAGCTAGTTTTTCTCAATAACCAATTTATATGTGTAGTTATGGGATGACTAAAAATTATTCCATTGCGTTCCCGATTCATTGTCAAATCCGTACTTACGAGATATTGTTGTTTTACCCAACGCATCTGTTTGATAATAAGTCCACCCAACTTTTGCAGGGGCTAATGTAACCTGTGTAGATAATAAACCATTACAGCCCATTGCCTCTGTACAATTAATTACTCTAACATTTTCCATGAAAACGGTGTTTCCTAAAACAAGCTGACCTGAATTACCCATTTGTAAAACGGATAGTAACCCATTTTTTAATACAATGCCAAGTTGCATAGCCCTTTTTAAATCGGCACTTGCTCCTGTTATATTCATAGAAAATATAAATTGATTGCTGTTTTTCCCACCCTCAGAAAAAGACAGTATAGAAATATTACCTTCAAAACCACGCATGAATGCATCACCTTTGATTAATTTACCCGTTTCATCAAATAGCTTTAAATAAACTCTTTGGTTTTGAGCCCATGTGATAAGCGGGAAGTACAACAAAAAAAGTATAATTGTACGCATAATATAGATTTTTAATAATTAAATTTATTTAGAGAAGCCCGTAAAAACCCCTGAACCAGGATATTGAGCATCATTCATCCACAAAACTCTTTTCCCTTTTTGTGCCGTAAAATAAACATCATAAACCTTTGGTTTACCACTGATATCTGAAAACCGTATTTGCCAATTATTAACTGACTCAAAAACACCATTACTTTTACTTTGCAAAACACCTGTTCTTCCACCAAAACTGTTAGTAGCTATCAATTGCCATTCATAATGGTTGCTCCCGTCAAAATTGAACCATTGCGTTGAGGCATAGGTTTGCATTCCAGCACTTTGACCGGTATAAATATTAGTATAGTAGGTATTACTTGTAAAACGATCCGTCCATTTACCGGTACCAAATAAATCTGCAGCGGCCACAGCAAATTTGTTTCTACCAGACATGTTATCAAGCGTTTGCAATACATCAGCATTACTATCCCATTGAATGGATTCCGGATCAAAATGAAATGTGGATACAAAATCAGCTTTTGTGGGTGTTATAACTTCTATCCAACCGGCACTTCGTTTAAACAATACCAGATAAACTTGTTGTTTGGTTACATTTGAAACCGCATTCCCAAAGCCAATATAAGGTCTATTAAAAGTATTAATGTAAGTAGTTCTGAAATTAGTTAAGTTACTGTAACGAGGTGCAACTAAAATATTCCATGCAGTTCTAACAAGCGGATCCGTATCTGCAGGAAATATTGTTCCTTCTTTAGGATAATGCAATAAAACTTTGTAATTATCTTTTGATACTTCTACCCAATCTTCTTTTTCAATTGCAGTCCACCCATCATCAAAATTTGTAGTATTAAATGTAAACTTAGAATTCGCAACAGGCGTTTCAATCTGCATCCATTGATTGTTGTTTTGTATCACTAATGTTGAATCCGAAACCGATTGTTTGAATTGTACTGACGATAAAAAATCATCAATTAATGATGTATATACAGCACTGTTAAACATCACTAATATATTTACCGTAGTATTTTTGCGAGTTGCATTTACTAGCAGCGCAACACCGCTTAATTCACCTTCATTAAAAGGTGCATAACCACTAATAGCTTCCCATTCCTGTTCTTTTATTGGTTTTTGCATTTCCGGTTCATTGTTTACGTGCAGGTTTTGCTTTACCAATTGCTGCCAGGAAAGGTCAAAGTTTTGTTTTAGTGTACTCGTTGTTATAGCGCTTTTAAAAATTGATATTTTACACCACTCCTTATTTTTTTGATTGATAGTATAATAATTTCTTACGTCTTGAAATGTCTGTTGCTCCCATCCAATGGGTGGTTTAAACGTTACAAGATCAAAACTATCTATTTGCGCATTTAAGTTGGTAATGAAAAACAATGGCATCAAAAGCACTCCTGTGCTATGCATTAATTTAGTTAACATAAAAACATTTCATTAATGCATGATTAATAAATTGGAACATTGGTAAAAGTTCCTTTAATATCACCCGCAAAGCCATTGGTAAAGGTTTCCGTCATAGCATCGCCCTTTTTAATGGGCTTAAGTCCTTGAATCATCACACCAAATGTAAAATAACCACTTGCTTTACCATTTTCTACTTTTTCAATAACAAACTTGCAGGTTGGAGATGCAGCTGGTAAATGACGAATTAATCCCTCATCCACAAAATTGGCCATATGTCCGTTGGTAACAATAGGTGAAAATTTATATACATACGGTTTTTTATCTGTTCCATAAAATAATACCGCTTCATTGTCTTTTATTTCAGCATATTGTTTAGTTCCGTATAATGGTTGCTTTTGATTAATCTCCTGAAAATTGAATGTTTCAGGTTTTAAATTGCTATTCACAGATACCAGATGAATCTTCACATAATTTTCTTTGCTATTACCTTCCTCTTTACTTGCAATGAATGTATAAGTATTTTCACCTGTTTTCATAAACTGAGCAAACGGTAATTGTGTATTTAAAATTTTACTTTGCAATTGCAAATTGGTATTACTTACCGGAGTACTGTTTTTTCCGGTTGATGTATTTGTACTAGGCTTAGCTGCATTGGGTTTACTTTCAGAAGTTGAATTGATGGTGTTGCTATAATTATCGGCTTCAGGCTTAAATATAAATTCAACTCTTCTATTTTGTGCTTTACCTTCCGGTGTTTTATTATCAGCAATGGGTTGTGATTCTCCGCGCCCTTCTGTAGTAAGTTTGGATGCATCAATATTATATTGATTAACTAAAATATTTTTTACTGTTTCAGCACGTTGTTGTGAAAGTTTTAAATTTAGTGCTTCATCACCGTCACTATCGGTATGACCAACAATTTTAACTAGTGTAGTTGTTTCTTTCAGCACTTTACTTACATCTAACAAAGCACCCATACTTTCGGGTTTTAAATTAGCAGTACCACTATAGAATAATAGGTTACTAACTAATTTACCTTCTTCAAAACGAGAACGGGTATCGGGTACATCCTTTGCAACACGAATATTACTCACATAATAGTCTGTTCCACCAACACTGCCGAAATTGAAGCCAAATTGATTAGGCAAATAAGTTTCATTGACAGCGGGTAAATCGTATAACTTTCTATCATTCCACCACATTCTAAAACGCTTACCTTGTACACACATACTAACATGTACCGGTGTTAAATTATTGTAAGGTAACTCCTCAGACATATTATCTGATAGCCGTTTATCGAGATTTCTGAGGATAGCGCGGCTTTTATTTTCACCCGCAATGATAGATTCAAAATATATTGCCGGTTTAGCGCTTTGTAAAATACCCTCATCAGTTACTAAATTACCTCCTGTATTATACAAAACAATATCGAGCCTTGGATCGTATGAATTCTTTACAATCAACAAATCAAATTCTATAGTGAAATTATTTCCCCAACTTTGCTTTTTGTTGCGCGATATATGTGTGGCATTACTTGCGGCCATTTTTACCCACTTACCCTCTAAACCATCAATGGTTACTACTTCAGCCGATTTAGAAGTAATCCATCCTTCAGGAGCTTCACCAATATTATCTTTTTCAAAATTATCAAAATATAAAATGGTAGTACCCGGAACAAAATCAAACTTACTATACACTTTTAAATCGGGTTGACGTGACTGACTTGATGCCGTTGCATTATCACCTGCATCAGATTTTTTAGGATTATCATTTGTTTTAGGTGCATCCGCTTTATCAATTTTTTTTGATACTGCCTGCTCTGCTTTTTGTTGTAGCTTTTTTAATAACTGACTGTGGGTATTGTTTATGCAAAACAGTATACCCAAGCTTAACATTATTAGTTTCATTGTATTTATTTTAATGATTAATTGAGGCTTTCTAATAAACCAGTTCCACCCATTGAACTACTGCCACTCACCAAACTAATTCTACCTTCTACACCTATATCAGCAGGTCCTGCACTTACTCCTGCTTTACCAATTACATATGCATCCTTTAGGCCGGTTCTATCA
Source organism: Hydrotalea sp. (assembly GCF_049968455.1). NCBI lineage: Bacteria > Pseudomonadati > Bacteroidota > Chitinophagia > Chitinophagales > Chitinophagaceae > Hydrotalea > Hydrotalea sp. The sequence continues at coordinate 29,481 of NZ_JBMFQT010000015.1, forward strand.
ATTTCAATACCCACTCCTCCACCTGCAGATGCACCCACTTGAATAGGACCAACTTCTATTTCTTTACCTGCTTCTGCTGTTATTTCAACAGTGCAATTCATAAATTGATCTGCAAAAGTTTCCTTATCCATATTCTGTTTCAAACTTCCCTTAATAAAGGGCACATCAATAGAAGTGGTTACCCTACTGCAATCAAAACTTGCCTTCATCACAATCATGTTTAATTCTGTATGATATTGGCATGCAACATCATCAAACTCTGCTAACTTAAATTTGCCGGAAGGTTTATTTTTCGATTCTTCTGTACATATGTATAAGGTGTTTTTTTCAAAATGGGCTTCGCGTAATGCTTCCCACCATTTAATCTTCATCATTACTTTGCTGGCTTCAAATTCTTCGGGCCATTGCGTATATTTTAACCAGTGCACTTCCTCATTCATTTTACGACGGAATAAATCCAGCATTTGTTGTTTTAATTCTTCAGCCTCGGTATTAACAGTTTGCAAATAATTATTTGTCAGCAATTTCTTTTCCGCGCAAAAACTTTTGTTAGCTAATCCTTCACCGGTTTGTTCCGCTTCTTTTTCATTAATGGTATGCAATAACGAATCATAAGTTTTTTTCAATTCATTTTGTTTGTATAAAAACTTCATTTGTTTTTCATTCAGTCGCTTTAGTTGCACCATATAATTACTCGACTCATCGTTCAATGCTTTTAATTTTAAAGCTGCTTTTGGAGCATAAAAAGGCATTACCGATAATGTACCTGTTTTTTTACCTGTTAGCAATGCTTTATTGACGAATTGTATGTTTTGATTAATTCGTATAGAATTATTTTGTTGTGCTAATTCCTGTAATCCTTTTAAAGTTTGTTTCAATTTTTCAATTTCTTCATCACACATAGCTATGTAATTAGCCCAATCTTTCTCTAATGCAATGCACCCATCAACCGATTTAGGATAAGCCGGTTGTTGATATTCCGATAAAATGAGATTTTCATCATTACCGGGCAATTTCCATTCAATATCTTTCTCAGAAATTGTTACACCAAATTTTCTAAGTCTACTTTCTTTTTCATTTGTATATGCGTGATGTAACGATTGCTTTACTGCATTAATAGCACCGTTTTTGTTACCCTTGCTTTCTTCAATGTATGATTTGGTAAGATTAGCTTGCGGATGATATGCATACAAACGAATAGCACTATCTAAATATTTTTCAGCTTTATTCATTTCACCTAATCCATACCAGGCCTGACCCAAGTTATTAAGTATGGCATTATTATTCGGATACTGTTTATTTAAATACTGCAGAATAGGAATAGACAGGGGTTCAGCACTGCTCATAATTAACATAGAAGTATAATTGCTCAAATTGTCTATATTATTTGGATTTTGTAAAACTATTTTACCCATAACATATACTGCCACTGCCTGATTTCCCATCATCCAAATTCCCACAGCCGCTCTTCCGGCTTGTGCAGCAGGCAATGACATTAATTGTTGAAATATTTCATCCCCTAACGTAACAATAGAAGCACCCATAACCTGTTGAATTTTTTGCTGACCATATTTTAATAAAGTAATTACACCCTGTTGTGTAACAGGTGTGGGTGGTATACGACTAATTCTTGCCGTATTTCTTATGGGAACTATTTGCGTTTCTTTTGCATAAGCCTTACTCAATTGCTTGTCATTTACATGGGACACTTGTTGAGCTGTTTTATTAAAATCAGGAAGAAGAATACCTAAACTGTCCATCGTCTTTTTTTCCTTAGCACTTATATTACTCATTTGCTTTTGAGCCTGTCGTATTAAGGCTTGCATTTCTTGTTGTGTAGGTGGCTGTTCAACATTGCTTTTTTTAACAGATTGCCCTATTAATAAATGGCTGTTGAGAATAATAAACAAGAAGAATGAACATTTCAATATTTTACAATAAAAAAAAGAATACATCTTAAAACATTTATTACTGATTTAAAAATTATTTCAAAGCATTTGTTTGTAGTTGTGCAATCTCACCCGCAACAATATTGGCAACATTAGCCACCTGACGAATCAAACGTTCCATATACTTACTATTCAACAAATCAATGAATGCATCAGAACGGATATATACATCATTATGCTGATCCATTCCTATTTTAATCAAGTCAAAATGATCAGCCTGCTGTAACAAGTGGTGCATTACAAGTGAATCATCTTTAAAAGATTGTACTTCAGATAAATTGGTATAGATAATGCATAAATCACTTACGCGCTGAATAACAATTTGATAATCCGGAATACTGCTTCCACTGTATGGAATAACTGCTACGCTATCATTTATAATACGATAAGGCAAAGCAACTTTTAACAATAATTGCTCCATTATACCTTCTTTTTGGGGAGCCAAAGATTTTGTTTGTGCCTGCATTAAAAAGGGAACAAACATCACCAGCAGTAGGAATAAGCATTTTAATTGTTTCATACACTGTAATAGGTTAAATGCACAATTGAATAAAACTGACTAAACAGCAAGTGTAAAAATGAAAAAATTATATCCTAAAACCTATCCCTTAAAACTGGGATATTCATTAAATCAATCAAAAATCACCTGAAAGGGGGAATAGTGGATTATCGATAAAATGGTTAATTTGTTAAGACAATCATCAATTAATGTCGTACAAAAGGCTATTGTATTTTATATTATTTGTTGCTGCTATGCATATAAACCTGAAGGGGCAAACTATCAGTGCCGATAGCATAATGCAACAAATACAACGCATGCCTAATGATACCGCAAAAGTGAACAAATTAAATGAACTGATTGGATTACTGCAATTTCAAAATCATGACAAAGCAGAAGAAATATCGTGGAAATCTATTCAATTAGCGCAACAATTAAATTATAGATTAGGATTAATAATTGCCAGAAGATTAAGAGGTGTATTATATATTGACAAAGCCCAATTAGATAGTGGCAAATATTTTTATGATAAAGCATTTGCTTTAATTAAAAATTCAACCCAACCTACTTTTATTAAACAAAAAGGCCTATTAACCCACAATTATGGAGTTATTTATCATCAACGTCAATTATATGACTCCGCCACTATGCAATATTTAGAAGCGATAAAAATCTTTAACTCTATCAATGAAGAAGGATTGACCTTTTTCCCCTGTTTAAATTTAGCCACTATTTATAGCTTCTTAAATGACAATAATAAAGCACTATATTATAGTAAAGAAGCCATAAAAGGTGCAGAAAAATTAAATGATAAAACTAAATTGGTCATTGCCATTAACCAGGAAATGTCCATTCATATCGCTTTAAAAAATTTCGATACTGTACTTACACCTTTAAGAAGAAATATTGCATTAGCACATTCACTTCAACATTACTATGCAGAAGGAAAAGCGCACCATTTATTGGGTAAATATTTTTCGGAAGGAAAACAAATGTTTGATTCTTCTATTGAAAACAAAAAAAAGGCATTGACATTAATGCAGAAAATTCGCAATCAATATGAAATTACTAGTATTACAGAAGATATAGGCTTCGACTATCTACAAAAAGAAAACTATAATGAAGCCAAATACTATTTAACACAATCCATTAGCCTAGCGCAACAATTTGGATTAGATCAAATTAAACAATATGGTTTAGAAAATATGGTAATAGTAGAAGAAAAATTAGGCAACATTCCTGCTGCTTATCAATATTTAAAAGAGTATACCACTTTAAAGGATTCATTGGCAGCCCGTTCAAATCAAAATTATTTATTTGATCTAGAAGCCAAATATCAAAATGCCAATAAAGAATTACAAATTGCACAATTAGAGTCTGAAAAAAAAATTCATGAATTAGCATTGAAGCAAAATAAAATTTGGAATTATGTTCTAATTGCAGCATCTATTACCATATTTATTATTGGTTCGTTAACCTATCGCAATCACAAACACAAACAAACACTACAACAACAACGTATTATTGAACTAGAAACGCAACAACAACTGGCCGCTACAGAAGCAATTTTGAAAGGTGAAGAACAGGAAAGAACCCGTTTAGCCAAAGATTTACATGATGGATTAGGAGGCATGCTATCGGGTATCAAATACACTATGAGCCATATGAAACAAAATTTGATAATGACACCCGAAAACCAACAAGCATTTGAACGTAGTTTAGATATGCTTGATTCTTCTATCAACGAAATGCGCAGGGTTGCACATAACATGATGCCCGAAGTACTACTTAAATTTGGATTAGATGCAGCTTTACATGATTTATGCCAACAAACAAACGAAACGGGGGCCATTGAATTAAAATATCAAAGCATTGGTATTAAGAATAAAACTTTTGAACAAACAACCGCCATACATATTTACCGAATTGTACAAGAGCTGATTAATAACATTTTAAAACATGCTAATGCACAACAAGCCATTGTGCAAATTACTGATGATGATAATACTATACATATTACGGTAGAAGATAACGGCAAGGGCATGCCGGAGCACAAACAACAATTTTCAAAAGGAATTGGATGGAATAATATATATAGCCGAGTAGATTATTTAAAAGGGAAAGTAGATATTCAAACCGCACCGGGAAAAGGCACATCAGTTCACATTGAACTTAATGTATGATAACAAAATTGTTCATAGTAGATGACCATTATATGGTAATTGAAGGCATTCATGCATTACTACAAAATGAAAAAAACATTGAGTGGATAGGGCACGCTATGAACGCAGATTCATGCCTGGCTTTTTTACAACACCAACAACCCGATATTATTTTAATGGATATTAGCCTTCCGGATACCAGTGGTATTGAGTTATGTAAGATGGTAAAAACAAAATACCCCGCTATTAATATAGTTGCCCTAAGCACATTTAATCAACAAAGCTTTATAAAAAAAATGATGGAAAATGGTGCTTCCGGCTATTTATTAAAAAATGCTTCCACTAAAGAAATTTTAGATTGCATTGAAACTACCATGAAAGGAAAATCTTATTTTAGTTTTGAAGTAGCTCAAACATTACGTTATCATTCCAATGATGAAATAATATTAACCCTTCGCGAAAAAGAAGTTTTAGCACTTATCGCGGAAGGATTAACGAATCCGGAAATTGGACAACGTTTATTTATTAGCACCACTACAGTTGATTCACATCGAAAAAACATCCTTACAAAATTCAATGTAAAAAATACAGCAGCACTAATTCATGCTGCCATAAAAAAAGGCTTCTTATAAATTGCCGTTTATTTGAAGAAATTAATCATGCCATTACTCGGTTATTTTGGTACATTTAAGTACTAAATTGTAATGTATGTCTGTTACTGCTACTATTCATCAGGAACAATACCAAACCCTTTTAGATACGCCATCGGGTATATTCATAGCCGATGAACATATTGAAGTAGGCGGAACACAAAAGGGAATGAACCCACATGAGTTGTTATTGGGAAGTTTAGCTTCCTGCACTGCTATTACCTTACGTATGTATGCCAATAGAAAAGAATGGCCATTAGATAGTGTTCAGGTAAATGTGAATATTACAGTTGAAGCAGATGCAACAAAGGGTACCATTTTTGAAAGATCTATTCAGCTAAACGGCAATCTTTCTGCTGAACAAAAAGAAAGATTATTGTATATAGCCAATCGTTGCCCTATACACAAAATATTGTCAGGTGCCTTGCACATAGAAACTAATTTAAACAACGGAATATGAACTAAGAAATAAGCTACAAAAATGAAATAGACCAATGCAGTAGGTAGTATTTTGGATTCCATATTTTTAATTGCGGAACAATTTATCTTGCTATCAAAACACAGGATGTAATAAAAATAATAGGGTTTACAGGTGTCAATTCAGCAATTTTTTGCCATCTGCCTTTTCTTAATTACATTAGACAAGGGTGATGAAAGTTCACACCCACTCATTTGCAACCCTTTCTTTTTTTTGAGCAACAACTAAAAATGCCGTATGAATAAAAAATTAGTTTTATGGTCAATTACCGTTGGCTTGGGCGGTTTACTGTTTGGTATGGATGTAGCTGTTATATCCGGAGCAGAACAAGCCATACAACAACTTTGGCAACTGAGTAATTGGATGCATGGTACGGCAATAGCTATGGCTTTATATGGTACTGCATTTGGTGCAGCCTTTGGCAATATACCTGCCAATAAAATAGGCAGAAAGAAAACACTGTTTTGGATTGGTGTTTTATTTTTACTTACCTCTATTGGAGCCGCCGTTTCAACTAACGTATATGCATTTATGCTATTCCGTTTTATTAGCGGATTAAGTATTGGCGCCTCTTCGGTAGTTGCACCGGTGTACATTTCAGAAATTGCCCCACCAAAATACAGGGGTAGAATGGTGATATCCTTTCAATTAAATGTGGTAGCGGGTATATTAATTGCCTATTTTTCTAATTACCTATTACAAGGTTTTGATGGCAAAAATGATTGGCGTTGGATGCTGGGCGTTGTTGCCATTCCTTCTGCGGCATTTTCTATTCTAATGATATTTACCCCGGAAACTCCACGCTGGTTGGTATTGTATAAAAAAGATGATGCTGCAGCCAGAAAAGTATTGGCCCTTACGGAAGACAATACCGATCATTTAATTGAACGTATTAAACAATCGGTTAGTTCCAATACAGAAAGGCTTTTTCAAAAAAAGCATCTTCGCCTGCTAATATTGGCATTTCTTATTGCTTTTTTTAACCAGCTTTCCGGCATCAATGCCATTATTTATTTTGCTCCTAAAGTTTTTGAAATGGCAGGCATAGGCCGCAGTGCTGCATTATTTTCAACTGTAGGTATTGGTGTAGTGAACTTAATTTTTACTATTATCGGCTGGTCGTTGATTGATAAGTTTGGCCGACGTACGCTAATGTTTATCGGCTCCTTCGGGTACATTATATCTTTATCCTTAATTGCCATTGCTTTTAATAGCACTAACCATAGCATGATTGTTTATTATGTATTCATGTTTATAGCGGCGCATGCTGTAGGCCAAGGTGCGGTAATATGGGTATTTTTATCTGAGTTATTTCCCAATGCCATACGTGCCAGCGGTACTTCGTTTGGCTGTTTAACCCATTGGTTTTTTGCAGCCTTGGTTGCACAGGTATTTCCATTTTTTGCAGCTACGGTTTCAGGTACCCTTATTTTTGGCTTCTTTGCCTTTATGATGGTATTGCAACTTTTGTACGTTTGGAAAATGATGCCGGAAACAAAAGGTATTGCGTTAGAAAATATGGAAAGCACCCTTGTGTTACATTAATAGTAACAACAATTATTAAAACTATTCCAATGCATGTATAAATGCTACAACGGTTTTCACTAATTGGGTGTTAATTGGGAGATTCGGATTATTATAAGTAGCAATATTGGCATTCCTATCGCCATTTACATGCTTAAAAATATGATTCATTCCGGGTATAATAACCAATTGGGCAGCAGGGTCGGCTTGTGCTAATAATTTTGCATCGGCTTCTGAAATTTGTATATCGGCCGTACCTTGAATAATGCAAACAGGCATATCCTTCAATGCAGCAATAGCTTTTGCAGGATTGTATTGAAACCACGAAATTAAATAAGGCTGTACCGAAGGGCGAAACAAACTATACAACAATGGATTCACATAACGTAAGGTATCGCCCCGTTGTAAGGTATCTATATCAGCATCAATTATTTGTTTAAACGGTTCAGGTTGTGTAGCCAATTGTGTTTTTAAAATATCAGCCGCAGGCATACCGGCTCCTGCAATCGACACAAAGGCATTCGCGTTATGCTTCGCAGCTAACATACCAATAAGCGACCCTTCACTATGACCAATAACAATTATTTTATTGAAACGGTTATCCTTTTGTAGTAATTGTAACCAGCCAATAGCATCATTTACATAATTGTTAAAACGAATATCTTTTTCTGCCTTTAAAGCCGCAGCACTGGCTCCCACTCCACGTTTATCGTATCGTACACTAGCAATGCCATTATTAGCCAAACTATCGGCCAACATTCGTAGGCTGCCATTGTGCATAGTGGGATTATTTCCATTTCTATCTGTAGGCCCGGAACCGGCTATAATTAAGACTACAGGTATAGGTGTGCTTTTTTCCGGAAGCATTAAGGTACCTTCAATGGATCCGGATGCCGTTTGCAAAACAATAGGTATTTCATGCACTGCAGCAGGTGTTTGAGCAAATGATGAAGAAAATAAAGTGGTAATAATAATGACAAAAAAAATGAAAATAAATGTATGCAGTTTCATGTTAATGATTTTGTTGCAAATAATTATCTACCAAATGGGCGGTATGTTCTATATTTTGAGGACTATACCCATCTAAATGGCCGGGAATAACAAAAGTAGCCCCCGCAAAACGTTGCATGGTTTTTTGAATGGCCAATCGCCATTCAGGCACGTTAGCATCTGATAAATTACCAATATCATTGGTTGCAACGCTTTTAATAAAACAGCCCCCATACAATATTTTTTCTTTTGGAAACCATACTACAATATTATCGGCACTATGCCCGGGGCCGGGATAATATGTTTGCAACTGTACATTACCTACCGTAAAAACAGTATCCTTTGTAAAAGTATATTCAGCTATACCTTCCTTTTTTTTGATACACAAGTTTTTTGTTTGTTGAGAACTATAGGTTTTAATACCCTTAGAAGCATAATAAGGCAAGCCAATAGTTCTATCGGCATGAAAATGTGTTGCTATACAAAGCACCACCCGTTGATGATGCCGTTTCCATATAGAATCTAATAAAGGTTGCAATTGGGCAGTATCCCATGGTGTATCAAGCAATACCACCCCTTTTTTGGAAACCACATACATGCCATTGGCCGGATACAGCAATCCATCTACGTTACCATAGGTAATATAAACATAAAAGTTGCCATACAAATTCCGAATGGTTAATGGTGTATGGTTTTGCTTTGGAAAGGCTATTTGACAAATCATTACAAAAAATAAAATCAATAAACACCTGCCTTTTAGCTTTTTCATGAAATACATATAAAAAGGTGTGGTAAGGAAAACAATCCTATGAAATTACAAATTACACAGCTAATAATATAGCTACATAATGACAAACGGCAGCAACTAATACAAAAAAATGCCAGATAGCGTGGTTATAGGGATATTTATTCCACAAATAAAATACTACACCTATTAAGTAAAGCACACCACCAATTACAATCATGGTCATTACAGGCATAGGAATGGTAATAAAAAAAGTATTCCCTCCTACTAATAAAATACAACCCATTCCAATATAAATAAACGTAGAAAGGATATTCCATTTTCCTGTAAAAAAAATTTTGAATATAATACCAAGGGCAGTCAGGCTCCATAGTGTTACCAGTACACTAATACCAAACGTATTGTGCAGGTAGATTAACAAAAAGGGCGTATAAGTGCCTGCAATCAGAAAATAAATACTAATATGGTCTAATATTTCCAGTACCCTTTTTATTTGTAAATTTTGAAAGCCATGGTATAGGGTAGAAAATGTGAAAAGTTGCAAAAAACAAAAACCATAAATAGCCGCACCTATTACACCGGGTGTATGGTTACTTTTAAATGCTAATACAATTAATATAGGAATGCTTACAATACCGAAAATAATACCAAAGCCATGAATAATGCTATTTACAATTTCCTGCTTTAAAGTGTTTGGCGGTGTGGCATGATGCGTCATGGCTATAGCGATAAATGAATACAATGCACTAAAGTTAGTGGAAAATAGAAGTTTTGAGGGTTGCACAGCATCTTTTAGTTACCCCGCATGCAATTATAAAATGTTATTATTGATTTGCCCAGGCTAACCCATCCGGCATTCCACCTACCTCCAGATGCTGGATCACCGTTAATTTTTTAAGATCAATCACCGCAATATAATTATCGTTAGAACAGGCTACAAAAGCGCGTTTACAATCAGGATCCATTAATATTCCGGCTGCACCATGACCAAGTGATAATCTTTTTATTTCCTGATGGGTATTGGCATCATAAATTGCTAAATCGCCTGTTTTAAGGCTTGATATAAAAACCATTGTGCCATCGGGTGTAAATTTCAATCGGTTCGCACCTGTAATCTTTGCATCAATAATGGCTGTTACTTTTTTAGTTTTAAGATGAATAATATAAATATTTCCATTTTCTGCAGAAGCCGTCCATAATTCTTTCCCATTGGGCGATACATCCATTCCTTCCACTCCTTTTGCAGTAGGTATAATGGTTTGCGCCCAATCTTTATGTGCCGAGGCACCGGGAAAGGGTGTAAACATCGTTTCTGATAAAATACTCACCGTACCGGAAGCAACATTAGTGGTATACACTTCTTTGCCATTGGGTGTAACATATAACATGTGGGTTCTGTCCTGTCCGGTACCCATTACCCAGTCGAATTGCTGGTTAGCAGGATTATATTGTCCCACACATTTTGATCCCTCTGCAGTAAACCAGAGTGCACCATTTGCAAAGGTTAGTCCATGTGGGCCTAATAATGGTTTGGTGTCTATATCGGGCAAAGGTTTTTGCGCCACCAAATCAATTACATTCAATGTATGTAAAGTACCCCCGCCATAAATTGACACAAATGCTTTTTTACCATCGGAAGAGGCAATCACCTCATGCGGATCAATACCCACCGGAATTTGCGTAATAACTTTTAAGGTAACAGGGTTTACTATAGCCAGTGTATGATTGGTTTTTGAAAGCGCTAATAAGATTGATTTATGTAAAGGCTGTGCATTGACGTGAAGCACCATTAATAACATTATAGCGGCAAATGCCATGATGCTGTTTTTTTGCATCAATAGAAGTTTTAATAACATATAATAAAATGATAATTACAATATAGTGCCACCACTTCTCTTTACTTACTAATTCGCCGGTGTAATCACAATATTCCGAAATTCTATAGGCCCATGATCACCTTGAAAATAAATAGGCCCTGGGGCTGCCTCATCACTATCCAATGCACCACCGGTAATACCGGGTATTTCACGGTTACAAATTACTTTAACACCATTGGCAACTACCGTAACCATTCTGCCAACTAAAGTAATATCAAACGACTGCCATTCACCGGGCGATTTAGCTACCATTTCACTGGGTGCAATAAATCCGTAAATAGCACTGAATAATCCAACGGCGGGCTCTTTGCCCTTGCTGTCTATAATCTGTACTTCATATCGGCCGCGCAAATACACCCCACTATTACTTTCTGCCGGATATTTGAATTCAACGTGCAGTTTAAAATCTTGAAATTTTTTATCGCTTACCAGGTTAGCGCCTGAATGCGGGCTTTTCAACACACCATTTTCAACCACCCATTGGTTGGGCCCCATGGCATGCCATCCGGTTAAATCTTTGCCATTGAATAAGCGAATAGGTTCGCCCCAAACCACCGGCTTATTGCGATGCAAGCGAGGAGCTCTATGTGCAGTCCACGTAAAATTTTCGCCCTCACTGCTTACGCCGGTTCCAACCAAACTATCCCCCTGTAAGGTACCTTCAATACTTAAATATTTGGTTGCTGCTTCCCATTGGGGCGGAATAGCAAAATGCATTTTATTGTTGTCGAAAAACACTTCCGAAATAGGGCGAGCACTACCACCGGGGCCTACAAATTGGCCAACCAATGTTTTCAAGCCGGAATGATAAACGCCTAACCAGGAAGGCAATGCCTTACCGTTTAAATGCAATACCATATCCCATCTGCCCTCTAAAGGTGAACCTTCCGGAGGCATTACTACCTGTGCATGCGCTACAATATGCATAAGAAACAAAAAAAATGTGAGGAAAGATAGCTTTTTCATAAGCAAGTACCATTTAATGAGGTTAGGAATGAAACAAACAATGGAACAACAGGCTTTGTTTGCATAGCATGAAATTACAGTTTTTGAAGCAGTCAGAAAAAAATTCAGGATTAAACCTCTTTTACTTATTTTAATGTAATATTTTTTATATGCTTATACTTTCAGAAAATCAAAGCCAACTTTGGGTTTCATCAATATATTAAGAAAAGAAATTACAATACCTACTGTTTGCCGAAGGAATGATGTACAATAAGAAAAATAACACAGTTTGAACCGTCAGTATCAATACCCTCTTCGCCACTATTGTCCAACTGCAAGGCTTTACAGCACAAAATAAAAAGGAACCTTTTACAAGGTTGCCTTTGGAAAGCTTCCAACGGACTGCCTACCCACAGTTCTAAATTTTTAAAGCATGTGCTGCTGGTGGCGGGGTTTTGAGGGGTGGGTGATTATTGGATGGATATTGTTATTAGTAGCTGCATGCTAAAAATGTACAGTGTAGGCGCAGCCAATACAGAGAGAAAATTTTTATGTTGGACAAACTACGCGGAGGTGAGGGATGTTTAGTGTGTAGCTTATTCTTCGTCTTTTTCTTTTATAAATCCTATTCTCCTTCTTGGTACATGATTATTTTGTTTTTCAATTAACTCCTTCAATACCATAAAAATATTTTCAATGTCTTTGCTGTTCCCCTTTACCTCTTTTTCTAGTTTGGATAATTGTAGCAGTATCTCTTTATGTGTTAAAGCGTATTCCCTAAGTTTTGTAAATACCCTTATTATCCTAATGTTTACTTCTATTGCGACATTGCTGTTTAAAACACTCGACAACATGGCTACTCCCTGTTCTGTAAAAGCTTTGGGCAGTTTTCTTCTTCCACCCCAATTTGATGTCGCATTTTGCGACTTCAAGTTTTCATACTCCTTTTTAGTTAGGCTAAACATAAAATCCTTCGGAAACCTCTTGCTATTGCGTTTTACCTGCTCATTCAGACGTCTTGTTTCAACACCGTACATTTCTGCTAAATCTTCGTCTAACATTACTTTCTGATTTCGGATAACATAAATCCTATTTAGTATTTTTTGTTCTGCCACTAATACCTGTAATTCTTTCTTTGCCATTGTAATTTTTTGATTGCGTAAATATAAAGTTTAAAAAACTGAAGATCGAAAATTGCAACTTCCAATTTGGATGACTACCAAGAGTTCTAACTTTCTAAAAGATATAATGGCGGTGGTGAGGTTTTGAAAAAATGTTGATTATTGCGAGAATATGGTTGGTGGTAGCTGAAGGCTACTAAAAAGAAGGCGTAGGCTAAGCCTTACGCCTACTGCGTTTTATTATTTTGATGTTGATAAACTACGCTGAGGAAAGGGCAATGGTCCGGCGGGTGTTTTTGCTAAATTGGTAACCCGCAACAGTTACAACTGTATCACCCCCTTATAAACTGGATAGATTTTCAAAAACAGTTTGACTTTTTTGATGCTTTTGCTCTTGAAAGATACCCAGTTTTTGGTTAATAAATCTCTAATTATCTTTTATTCTTCGACTGTCTAGACCCTTTACACAGTTTTCTAAACACTACCTCATAACCCCGCCAACTTGGCACACTTTTAATGAAATCTACTTGGTACCTTACTCGAGGCTGCTTCGAGACTGCTTCGAGTCAACAGCGTTGCGCAACGCTGTTGATAGGGAGAAATATCAAATTTGCCTGCTGCCATATTTACAGTAATTATATCTCCTCAATTCAATGCGGTGGGTAAGGCTTGTTATTGGTTTAGCAATTATTGAATAGCTGCAGTTTTCCCGATAGCTGATACGCTTATAAAAAATGTTTATCATTGTTTTTGCATCTTTCCCTTTACTTTGCAGCCAATAAAAATGGAAGTATGGAATATAGAAAGTTAATTGCTATTTCGGGCATGAGCGGTCTTTATGAGTTGGTGGGCAGTAAAACCGATGGTGCCATTGTTCGCTCATTGGAAGACAATACCACCAAATTTGTAAGCAGCCGTAAACACCAATTTTCACACATTGAAAGCATTGAAATATTCACCATTCGCGAAAATGTGAACCTGGTTGATGTGTTTAAAGCGATGGATAAAAGCAGTGAAGTCATTCCTTCAGAAAAAGACCCAAAAGCCATTAAAGATTATTTTAAAAAAGTATATCCTGAAATGGATTTTGACCGTGTTTATGCCAGCGACATGAAAAAAATGGTGCGTTGGTACGGCATTATCAAACAAAACGATATTCCGTTTGAACTGCCTGACGATACAGAATCTACCGAGGCTTCGAATGAATTTTAATACTTCATTATCAATCTTCCCCTAACGCTATGCCCTTTAGGTATAGCGTTTTTTTTACCACTCCTGTATATTCCTGCAAAAAAATTCGGCTTTTTGCGCGTTTTTCTTAATTTGTGCTGTACCTATTGGTAATTAGGCCAATCAGCACCACATAACACCTAACCACATTCAATCGGTGAACTTATGCCTAAATGTTTCAACAAAATAACTTTCATTATGAAGCCTTTCAATGCTTTTTTATTATCCGGCAATCAACAATTCAACACACAGCACTCAAAATCACTACGCTTTGCAGGTTATTTATGTATGCTATTGAGTGCACTGATATTTTCCACGAAAACGATTCAGGCACAAGACTTTTATAAACATTCAAAAGCGGCTGATAAATGGGTAAACCATACTTTTAAAAAAATGAGCAAAGCCGACCGCATTGCCCAACTAATGATTGTACGGGCCCATAGTAATTTAGGGGCAGAACACATACAAGCTGTTACACAATTGGTGCAACAATACCATGTAGGGGGTTTATGTTTTTTTCAGGGTGGGCCTGTAAGACAAGCCTTATTAACCAATTACTATCAAAGTATTGCAAAAACACCATTAATGATTTGTATTGATGGTGAATGGGGACTGGGCATGCGCTTAGATAGTGTAATATCTTTTCCACGACAATTATTGTTGGGCGCCATTAGCGATAATGCACCTTTAATGTATACAGTAGGAAAAGCTATTGGAGAACAATGCAAACGCATGGGCATTCAGGTTAATTATGCACCTGTAGTGGATATTAATAATAATCCACAAAACCCGGTGATTAACGATAGAAGTTTTGGAGAAGATAAATACAAAGTAGCATTATACGGTACCGCCATTATGCAGGGCATGCAAAGCGAAAATATTATGGCTTGTGCGAAACATTTTCCTGGACATGGGGATGTAGCTGTCGACTCACACAAAGACCTACCCGTTATTAATAAAAGCATGGCTCAGTTAGATTCATTAGAGCTTTACCCATTTAAAGCCTTGATAAAAGCAGGAGTGGGAAGTGTTATGATGGGGCATTTATTTGTTCCTGCTATTGATACCACTGAACACCTTGCCACCTCAATATCAAAAAATGCAGTAACAGGTTTATTGAAAAATGAACTTGGCTTCAAGGGTATTACTTTTACCGATGCATTGGAAATGCAGGGTATTGCTAAATTTTTCCCTGCGGGACAAGCTGCACTGCAATCATTAATTGCAGGTAATGATATGTTGTGCCTTCCGGGCGATGTGCCGGGCAGCATTCAATTAATTTTACAAGCCATTAAAGACAAGAAACTAAGTTGGGACGATATTAATGCAAGAGTGAAAAAAGTGTTATTGGTTAAATACAACATGGGCTTGGCGAAATTTACGCCTATTGATACTACCAATTTAGTAAATGATTTAAATAGCAAAACTGCGCAACTAAACGAAACTTTAGCCCAACAAGCCATTACAGCAGTTTCATTCAACAATCATTCATTACTTCCGGTAAACGCAACAAAAAAAATTGCTTATGTTTCTATTGGCGCTAATGGCATACCGTTTATTGCACAACAATTACAAAATAGTTATAACACCCATATATATAGTTTTGCCAATAAAGCAAAAATGGGTAATGAGGTAATGGATAATCTGAATAGCCGGGAACCGTTTACTCAATCGGACTCTGCTACCGCCAATCGTTTATTGCAAACTATTACAGCCAATCAATATGATTTAGTGTTGGTTGGTTTGCACAATTATAGTCGCCGCCCTGCCAATAATTTTGGTATTGATGCTCCATCGGTTTATTTACTGCAACAATTGCAGCAATTACCGAACGCCATCATCATTACATTTGGTAATCCTTATGCAATTAGCAATGTATGCAGCGCAACCAATTTAGTTTCTGCTAATGAAGATACCCATGATACCCAAATGGCTGTTTACAAATGGTTGACTGATAGTTTAACGGCAAAGGGAACATTACCTGTTTCGGTTTGCACAAATTTACCTTACGGTACCGGTTTGCAGTATAACAGCTGGTTTCCAAAAACAAATCCGGAATTAGCAGGAATGAATGCCACCACTTTATTACAAATTGATAGTATTGCACAAGAAGGCGTAGACAAAGGCGCCTATCCCGGTTGTGAAGTATTAGCTGCTAGAAACGGCAAAATAGTATACCATAAAGCATTTGGTTATTTAAATCCGGATGAGCAAATTCCTGTAACCTTACAAACAGTGTATGATTTGGCCTCAGTAACTAAAATTTCAGCTACCACCGTAGCTATTATGAAATTAGTAGACGAAGGAAAAATTGACATTCAAAAAACTTTAGGCGATTATTTACCCCAGGCAAAAGGCACCAATAAAGCAGGTTTGGTATTGAAAGATATATTATTACATCAGGCCGGCTTAGTACCATTTATTAGTTTTTATAAAGAAACCATTGATTCCATAACGGGTAAGCCTTTACCTCAATATTTTGCTACACAAAAAGATGCGCAACACCAAATAAGGGTAGCAGAAAATATTTATCTGAGAAATGATTGGGATGATACCATTATGCAACGTATTATGAAAAGCAAGTTGTTGCCACATGGGCATTATGTGTACAGTGACAATGACTTTATTCTGTTGGCAAAAGTGGTGGAAGCAGTTACCGGAAAACCCCTTAATGAATATGTGAGTGAACAGTTTTATGAACCTTTGAAAATGATATCAACTACATTTTCACCTCGCAAAAAAATTCCTTTAGACCAAATTGCTCCTACAGAAATAGAAACACATTTTCGGAACCAGCAAATGTGGGGCGATGTGCATGATGAAGGTGCTGCAATGCTGGGTGGCGTAGCAGGGCATGCCGGTTTATTCAGCAATGCGTATGATTTAGCCCAATTGTACCAAATGCTGTTGAATAAAGGTACCATGAATGGGAAGCGATATTTATCGGAAAAGGTTGTGAATGAATTTACCGCCTATAACAGCAATATCAGTCGTCGCGGATTAGGATTTGACAAACCGGAAAAAAACAATGCCAATTCCAAAGATCCGTATCCTTGCAAAAGTGCTTCACCGCTAACTTTTGGCCACACCGGCTTTACAGGCACCTGTGTATGGGTTGACCCACAATACAACTTGGTGTACATTTTTCTGAGTAACCATGTTGACCCTACACGAAATAATAACTTGCTGTTTAACCTGCACATACGGCCTAATATTCAGGAAGTATTGTACAAGGCCATACAGTAATAAGATAAATTGTTTACATTTATGGAAATTATGATTTAAATACTTCCATCAACCACTGCTAAAAATACTTCCATGCAACGCAAACCTTTTTATTATGGTATTTTATTGGCAGGCATTTGTATGCTCGCAGCCTGTTCCTCTAAAATGCCCAAAGAATTACGCCTCATTCCTAATGATGCATCTACCGTAATTTGTATTAATAATGATCAAATAAATACCAAACTAACTACCGCAGGTATTTCCATAGATTCTGTGATACAACAACTCATAAAAAAAGATACAGGCAATAGTGAATTAGTACATCAGTACCAGCTATTACAAAAGGCCGGTATTAATTTTACCAATAGGGTAATGATTTTTAAGACCACTAAGGTATATGCCAACAAATCATACAGCAACTTTTTAAGCATGATTATTGGCATAAATGACAGCAGTAAACTAAGAGCCTATTTAACACAAATTGATTATTTAAAGGGCCGCGATATTCATAAAGAAAAGGAATATGCCTTTATACAAATGGATGGCAAAGGCATTATTTCATGGAACAAGGAAAATGCCATCCTTACCATGCAAGATTATACCGAACAACCCAGAGGCTTATTTCCCGATAGCATTATGCGGGTAAATGAAACAGATAACATTAGCCAGGTTGATGAATTGAAAAAAGAAGTAAATCGCTATTATACGGAAAGCAATAGTGCATCCATAAGTGTAGTACCGTTAGTGAAGGATTTATTCAAACAATCGGCTGACGGATATTTTTATACAAATAGCACAAATGCACTTAGCACATTAAATATGGGCATGCTGCAGTTGCCTAAATTAGCTGAATTGTTGAACAACAATATTACTACCGGTACTTTTAATTTTGAAAAAGGTAAAGTAGCAGCTAATACCAATTTCTATCCCAATAAATTAATGAAGGCTATTTTACAAGCTTATAAAAGCGGCAAGGTTAATACAAAACTCATAGAACATTATCCCTCAAAAAATATTGATTTTGCCATGCTCATGGCATTTAATCCGAAAATTATTAATGGTATTTTACAGCAATTAGATGTAGCACCGTTGGTGAATGGATTTTTAGACAAATCAGGCATTCCATCGGATGCTGTTTACAATGCCTTTTCAGGTGATATGGCATTGGTAATATCTGATATTAACCCTAAAAACTATGCACAAAATAATAATCAATGGGGTAAATATTTGTTGAACATGGCCATTGGTAATGACAGTAGTTTTCATAGCATTATGGATAAAATTGCCGAAATGGGATTCATAACAAAAGAAAAAGACACTTACCAATCGGGCAAGTTGATGCGAGATATGCATTTAATACTTTTTGCAAATAATAAAAACATGATTATTACCAACGATACTGCATTGCTGGTTGCTTATAATAACAACAATGCGCCTGCACCTTTGAGTGACAATATTTTGCAACAAATGCAAAATACTAATACATTCATGTACAGCGATATCGGAAAAATAATTGATGAATTTGCAACCGACAGTAGCAGTTCAAATCAATTGATTCATCATACCTTCAAAGACATCGTTATAAAATCAGAACCATTTAATGGCACCAATACTTCAAGCAATTTTGTATTACGCATGCAAAATGAATCGCAAAATAGTTTGGTAAGCATGCTGCAATTATTCCCTTACATTTCCGATCAAATGCAAAAGAACAGAGCAGCACGCAAGCAAGATGGGAAAGGTAATCCGGAATCTATTTTTAATGTTCCGTTTTCCTCACGCCTTGGTAGTTTATAATTTGAACCATTAATGCAATGCAGTTACAAATTCAGCAAGTGGTGCCCATACCCCTAAAGCCCAATTTATTAAATAGGCAAAGTGATATTTGGTTGAAGGGAATTACTTTTTTACCCGGAACAAGGGTGAAGATAAAAGCCGCCAGCGGCACCGGCAAAACTACCTTCATTCATTTTTTATACCATTTACGTAATGACTATGAAGGCAACATTTTTTGGGGGGATACTGATTTGCAAAATTTTACACCTGCTCAGCTAGCACAACATCGCCAACAAAAAATAAGCATTGTTTTTCAGGATTTACGTTTATTTCCCAACTTAACTGCCTGGGAAAATATTGAACTAAAAAGGGTTATGCAACAACCCATATATCCTGTATCTACCATTACAGAAATGGCTGAACAATTGGGCATTAGTAAAATATTACACCAACGGGTAGGCATTTGCAGTTATGGTGAACAACAACGCATTGCCATTATTCGGGCATTAATGCAACCTTTTGAATGGCTGTTGATGGATGAACCCTTCAGTCATCTTGACCAGGAAAATACCCGAAAAGCAGCAGCATTGATTACGGAAGAATGCAATAAAAGAAATGCAGGATTTATATTAACCGATTTAGATGATGATAATTATTTTACTTACCACCAAAATTTAGTGTTATAAGTGCAGGCCTGGAATAATATATTGAAAAAAATTATTAAAACCGCTTCAGGAAGATTACGGCTGATTTTAGCTATCATAGGACTTTCCGTTGCCTTGCTGTTAATACTTTCAGCTGTTCAATTACAGGCTAATTATAACGACTTATTACACAGCAAAAGCAATCAAGACAGTATTGCCAATTTTTTGGTGATAAACAAACAATTAACCAATGCCAATTATGGCAACACTACATTACCTACCACAGCTATTGATGATTTAAAAAAACAGCCTTTTGTGGATGCAGTGGGCATTTTAACCCCCAGCAGATTTAAAGCATCTATTGAAAGTTTCAGTAGCCAATTCCCATTTTATACCGACATCTCATTTGAAAGTGTGCCTGCTGCTTTTATTGATGTGGATAGCACACAATGGCAATGGCAACCCGGCAATGATATTGTTCCCATGATAGCGCCTAACCTATTTCTGGACTTTTATAATTTTCAGTTTTCACTATCGCAGAATTTGCCGCAACTCACACAGGAAATTGTGAAAATGATCATTTTTAAAGTGAATATACAAACGCCGAATGGGGTTGTTTCTTTAAAAGGAAAAGTAGTAGGCTTTAGCGATAGAATTACTTCATTATTGGTACCGGAATCATTTATGGAATGGGCCAACAACCATTATGGTACACTTAATAATGCGCAACCTTCAAGAGTAGTTATTCGTACAAAAGACCCGGGCAATCCCGCTTTGGTGCAATACTTAAAAGACCATCAACTTACTACTGATGCCGACAAAACACGCTTTAGCAAATACCGTCAAATTGTAAATGTTGTTGTACAAATTAGTGGCGTAACCGGAGGTATTTTATTGTTGTTTGCCTTACTCATTTTTTCCTTATTTATTCAATTAACCATTGCTTCGTGTAAAGAGGAAATACAATTGCTTGTAACTTTAGGTGCGGCCCCTAAACAGTTAAGAAAATTTTTAATGCGCCGATTTTTTCCCCCCAATGTATTGATTATTATTGGCACTTTAATTATTGTAGCAATTATCCAATACCTTGTGGCTTTACGTTTGCAAAAGCTTTACATGTTTATTAACCCTACACTTTCTATTTACACATTGGCAACAGCATTATTGTTTCTGTTAATTTTGTGGCTGGTGAATTATACTACAATTCAACGTTACATTCAGAAAGAAAACTTATAACCTTACTTAGCTTTAACGCCATGCGGCAATATTTTAAATATTTTTTACACTTAAGTTTCCTTGTTTACAGCTTATTTGCTATAGCTACTGCTATTACAGCACAAAGTAATTTACAACCCATTGGTTATTGGCGCGAACACTTTAACTATCAAAACACCACAACGGTTGTACAGGGAAATAAACTGTATTGCGCCACTCAAAATAATGTTTTTAGTATTGATGCAGAACAGAATGTTGAACGTTACAGCAAGGTTACAGGACTGAATGATGTAGGTGTTAGCACTATTGGATGGGATAATACAACGCAACAATTGGTTATTGCCTATAATAACAGCAATGTAGATGTACTTAAAGGCAGTATCGTTACCAATATCAGCGATATTTTAAGAAGCAATATTAGTGGCAATAAAAGCATTAACAGTATATTCTGCAATGCAGGGTTAGCCTATCTTTCCTCAGGATTGGGCATTATAGTGGCCAATTTGCAAAGCTATGATATTAAAGACACTTGGATTATTGGCAGCAATGGAAATCAAGTAAACATTAACGCATGTTTATTATTCAATCAACAATTTTATGCTGCTACGGATGAAGGGTTAAAAACAGCACCGGCTATTGGGCTAAACTTAGCCAATTACAGCAATTGGAACAATATCAGCGGCACCAATGGACTTCCTGCCTTACCGGTTAATAATGTAATAACGGCCAACAATACGTTGTACGCACAAATTCAAAACAGTATTTATGTTTTACAAAATAACAATTGGTCATTATGGTATAACGATTCCAATTGGCCTATTACTAAAATTGAACCTGCAGGCAATAACTTATTAGTGTGTCAACGAACAGCAACCGGCAATAGTAGGGTAATAACATTAAATAATACTGCTACCATTATTAATACCATTGCTGTTCCTAACGTTATATCCTTTCCGAAAGATGCAATTATGGTAAACAATACCACCTGGATTGCAGATTATTATGGAGGACTTTCTGCATTCAACAATAATAGCTATCAACGATATATACCCAATGGGCCTTTAGGACCTGCCAGTGGCGATATGGTTTTTAATAATCAAACTTTATATGTTGCAGCCGGCAGCGTAAATGCCGCTTGGAATTACCAATACAACAGAAACGGTATTTATATTTTACAGGATGGTTCCTGGAGCGATATTGGCGCTTTTAATACATCTATTTTAGATAGTACGCTTGATTTTATTACTTTGGCTGCCGACAAAAGAGATGGCAGCATTTGGGCAGGAAGTTACGGAGGTGGCTTGGTGCATATTAATAACAACAACATTCAAATTTTTAAACAAAGTAACTCTACCCTACAATCAGCTATTGGCGACCCCACCAGTTATCGTGTTAGTGGCTTAGCTTTTGATGCCAACAATAATTTATGGATTGCCAATTACGGTGCACCGCAAAATTTACAAGTACTTCAAAATAATGGCAGCTTCAATGCCTTTGCTATCCCTTTTAGCTTAACAGAAAATGCCGTTAGCCAAATAGTAATAGATGATGTAAATCAACTTTGGATTGTTAGTCCTAAAAACAATGGACTCATTTGTTACAATTATGGCAACAGCATTACCGCTACCAATGACGACCAATGGCGAATGTTGCAATCCGGCGTAGGAAAGGGAAATCTTCCCAGCAACAATGTTTACTGCTTAGCAAAAGATAAAAATGGATTTATATGGGTAGGTACCGATAATGGCATAGGGGTTGTGCAATGCGCTGCCAATTATTTCCAACAACCTTGTGATGCTGTATGGCCCATTATTCAACAAGACCAATTTGCAGGATATTTATTTCAAGGCCAACAAGTACAATGTATTGCGGTGGATGGAGCAAATAGAAAATGGGTAGGTACCAACAATGGCGCATGGCTGGTTTCAGCAGAAGGCGATAAAATTATTCAACACTTTACCGTCAATAACTCTCCGTTACCCGATAACAATGTGCAAAAAATTAGCATAGAACCCACCACCGGTGAAGTATTCATCAGCACTTTTACCGGCATTATGAGTTACCGGGGTACTGCTACTGAAGGTAGTAGTACCAACGATAGTGTATTGGTGTTCCCCAATCCCGTTCCACCCGGTTATACCGGCACTATTGCTATTAGTGGTGTGGCAGAAAATGCCTTAGTAAAAATTGCCGACTTATCTGGGCGATTGGTTTATCAAACACAAGCCTTGGGAGGACAAGCTGTTTGGAATGGTTTAAATTATAAGGGCGAAAAAGTAGCCAGTGGCATTTATCTGGTATTGATACGAGATCAGGTTACAGGTCAGGAAAAGTTGTCTACAAAGATTGTGATCATCAGTGGCAGGTAGATGCATGAAATGCTTCATTAAAACAAATACAACACCGTTAATTACAACTACAAGGCCATTCAGTGCGCAAATCAATACAAGTTATTACTGTTAATACATCATTACATTCAGCCACTATAACACGCAAATATTGATTTTCCGCTGTTATTCCTTCTAAAGCATAGCGTTTATGGCAATTATCAGCCTGCAAATTACTTTTCCGGTAATCAATTTTCCCAAGCGCAATTATTTCAGCAATTTCCTGCTCGGTAATATGCCTACATTCCATACGGCAGCGGGCATGCCTTGAATATCGAATATATTTTGGATGAGGATTAAATTGAGAGGGTGCGCTGAAACTTGTATTTGCAGAAGACCCGGTTACAACACCCTGTTGAGAGGGATTATTACAAGCCCATAGTAATAGCAAAAACAGCCCCCATTTCAGGTATTTTGTAAAAATATGCATGCCCAAATTTAGTGCGATTCCAAAATTTTTCATACCCTGTTAAAATTTCGCCGCCTTATTTCGGTCACTCACCGCCCAATATTTGCCGTCTGCCTAACAACCATTGTCCACAGTAAAAGGCCAGCATAGTTTTGTGTTGTTTAAATCAAGAATATATGAGTCCTTCACAAAACAGAAGCAATGGCAGATTATTCACCGGTTTAATTTTAATTGTCGGTGGGCTATTATTGTTAGCTTATAAAATGGGCTATCCCATACCAGTATGGGTTTTCTCCTGGCAAATGCTACTCATTGTAATTGGCATTTTAATTGGCATAAAAAATCGGTTTCAAAATTTTGGATGGCTAATCCTTATTGCAATCGGCAGCTTTTTCTTGGTTGAACAGGAGTTTGCCTTTGCTGCCTTTCACCAATATTTTTGGCCAACATTTTTAATATTAGCAGGTATATTTTTTATTTTAAAACCCAAAAGAAACAATTCAGGTTGCAAAAAAAAATGGCAACAAGATTACCAAAATACTAATGCTGTAAACAGCCCTGCCAATGTTCAAATTAATGAAGATGATGCCATCAATATTAATTCCATTTTTAGTGGCATACAGCATACTGTAATTTCCAAAAATTTTTTAGGGGGAAAAATCAATAGTGTTTTTGGTGGTGTAGAAATAGATTGTACACAAGCTAACATTCAAACTGCTGCTTGTTTACAAATTGAAGCCGTTTTCAGTGGCGTAAAACTAATTGTTCCGCAAAACTGGAAAGTACAAAATGAGATGGATGGTGTATTTCATGGTGTAGATGATAAAAGAAAGTTCAATACAATTAACATGGATAACGATAGTAAAATACTCACACTAAAAGGATCTGCCGTGTTTGCCGGCATAGAAATTAAAAGTTATTAGTAATAACCGATTGTTACAATTAAAACTAACCTGCATGAATCATAATAACAACCATAAACAAACTATTCTGGGAGCCGGTGGTGCTATTGGTACCGAACTTGCTAAAATACTGCCGCAGTACACATCAAACATTCGCTTGGTAGCTCGTAACCCAAAAAAAATAAATGCAACAGATGAGCTGATGCCGGCCAACCTGCTGAACAGAGAAGCCGTATTTAAAGCAGTGGAAGGCAGCAGTATTGTATATGTATTAATTGGCTTTGCCTATAACACAAATGTATGGCAACAGCAATGGGTACCATTTATAAAAAATGTAATTGATGCCTGCCTTCAGTACCAATGTAAATTGATTTTTTTTGATAATGTGTATGCGTTAGATGCCAATCAAATAGAACATATTACTGAAAGTTCAGCCATTCATCCAATTAGTAAAAAAGGAAAAGTTAGAGCAGAAGTTGATAATCTAATAATCAATGCCATTGAGCAGCAACAACTGCAAGCCATCATTGCACGTTCGCCCGATTTTTTTGGCACTACAATTGACAAAAGTTTATTAATGACAATGGTTTACCAAAATCTATTAAAAGGGAAAAAAGCACAATGGATTTGCAATGCGAATGTAATGCATAGCATGGGCTATACACCTGATTTAGCGAAAGGCACTGCTTTATTAGGCAATACCAATGATGCATATAACCAAATATGGAATTTGCCCGTATCAGACCAAGCCCTTACCGGAAAGGAGTGGATTGAACTGTTTGCGCATGCTATGCAGGTGCCGGCTAAAATGCAGGTATTACCCAAATGGGCTATTCAAACTTTGGGCATATTTATTCCTATTATAAAAGAGTTAAGTGAAATGACTTATCAGTATGATAGAGATTATTTTTTTGATAGTACCAAGTTTATCAAAACATTTGAATATGTGCCCACTACCAATTTTGCTGCGATAAATGAGGTAGTAAATACACTAAAGGCAAATAAATAAATGGAATAATGTACTGAAAAAATACACCAATGGATATCCGTTAAAAGCAAACAAACAATTAATAAAACAGTTGAAACAACTTTTTTTATGAAATATTATATCGCTAAAATGGTGTTCAAAATACAATGCGGCAATGGTAAACATGTTCCGCAATTTGATGAACAAATAAGGTTGTTTTATGCTAATAGTGCAAATATTGCGCTTCAAAAAGCAATTAATACGGGTAATGAAGAAGCACAAACGTTTTTTAATAACAACCATCAGCTTGTACAATGGATATTCTTAGGCATTACCGATTTATTTGAAATTGAAAAACTTACTGACGGCATTGAATTAAGTTCATGCATTAAGGAAATTGACGAAGCAGAAAATTATGAGTATTTTACTCAAAAAAAGGCTGCCCAACTTCAAGAAAAACTTTTATTAACTCATACGATAATTTAATCGGCAAGTGACCAAATCATTTTTCAACGGCAAAAACCGTATTATAGCCCTCGCCATTTGGTGGATGCTTTGGATAGTATGGCAATGGAATATCTTAATTATTTCAGGCCTAAACGTTTTTGTTGCAGCTTTCGACAGTTTATTGGAAAATTTGTTGTTATTCGCCAGCAGTTGGATTGTTATCAATAATATGCGTTATTATTTGCCCAAGAAAGAAAAATATGGATACACCCTTATTACAAGTCTTATTTTGAGTTTAGCATCTGCTATTATAGCACAAATAATTGCACAACTATTATTTCCCAATAACATTTCCTATTTGCAACTTTTAAGAAGCACCTTATTTATACGCTGGGCATACGGGTTTTTAATGTTGAGTTCTATTACACTTGCAGGAATGATCTGGTACATACAATTAGAAGCACAACAACAAGAAGCACAACAAGAAAATTTAACCAATTTGGCTAAGGAAGCTGAATTGGCAAAACTGCGCCAGCAATTACAACCCCATTTTTTATTCAATAGTTTAAATTCAATTAGTGCTTTAACTTCTGTACAACCTGAAAAAGCCAGGGTAATGATTCAAGAATTATCTGAATTTTTAAGAGGCACTATTCGAAAGGAAGAACAATGGAATACATTAGAAGAAGAGCTTTCCTATATGCGCTTATACTTATCCATTGAACAAGTTCGTTTTGGCCATCGTTTATTAACCAACATTCAATCTAACAAAAATGCACTACCGTTAGTGCTTCCCTCACTGTTAATTCAACCATTGGTAGAAAATGCCATCAAATTTGGACTTTACGATACTATTGGAGAAGTAACCATTAGTATTTTGGCAAAAGTTGAAAAAAATTATTTGATCATCACTGTTACTAATCCCTATGATGCAGAAACAGCTAATACCCTAAGCGGAACGGGATTTGGTTTAACTGCAATTAAGCGAAGATTGTGGTTATTATTTGGTCGCAACGATTTATTAGTAATTGATAAAACCAATAGCCGGTTTTCTGTAACACTGCAAATTCCGCAACCTTTAAAACCAACAAATGCATAGTATGAAATGTATTATTATTGATGATGAGCCTTTAGCACGCAGTATTATAAAAGAATATTTACAAGCATATCCTAACATTGAAATCGTAGCTGAGTGCAGTGATGGATTTGAAGCGGCTAAAAGCATTCAGCAATACCAACCCAACTTGTTGTTTTTAGATATACAAATGCCGAAAATAAACGGGTTTGAATTGTTAGAATTAGTAGAAACAAAAGCCTCGGTAATTTTTACTACTGCATTTGACGAATATGCTTTAAAAGCATTTGAACAAAATGCCATTGATTATTTGCTAAAACCTTTTAGCAAAGAACGATTTCACAAGGCCATTGAAAAAGCTTTGCACAATTCCGATTATAATAACACAACATCTTTACCTGAAAATTTATTCAACACAACACTTTCAGCCAATCGCATTGTAGTAAAGGACGGCAGTAAAATAAAAATCATTCCATTATCACAAATACATTTTTTAGAAGCGGCCGATGATTACGTAAAAATCATTACATCAGAAGGTACATTTTTAAAGAAAAAAACCATGCAGTATTTTGAGCAAATGTTGCCTCAACAGCAGTTTGCCCGAATTCATCGATCATACATTGTAAACCTGCAATTCATTACCAAAATAGAACTATTGGAAAAGGAAAATTATGCGGCCATATTAAATACCGGACAACAATTACCGGTAAGCAAAACAGGATATAGTAGATTAAAAACAGTATTGGGAATATAAAAACGGAATGCCATTTGTGTAAAACAGCATTCCGTTTGAAAAAAAATATTGACTTATTCTGATTTGTATACCTTACCTGCTTTCATTACAAAAACAACTTTACCCATTACTTTCACATCTTGAACGGGATCACCATCTACTGCTACCACATCGGCCATCTTACCTTTTTCTAAACTACCAATTTTGGTATCTCCAATTAAGTCAGCTGCATTTACCGTAGCGGCTTTAATACATTCTAAAACAGGCATACCGGCTTCGTGCATATAACCAAATTCCATCCAGTTTTTACCATGGTTGTACACACCTGCATCTGTACCAAAAGCAATTTTTACACCGGCTTTATACGCTTTAGCAAAAGTGCCTTGTATTACACTTCCAATTTGTAAAGCTTTGGCGCGAATAATGGGAGGAAAATAGCCCGGCATTTTTGCTGCAGAATCAGCTACAGATTTCCCGGCTATAATAGTTGGTACTAAATAAGTTCCTCTTTCTTTCATTAACTCCATTATTTCGGGTGTCATATAAGTACCGTGTTCAATAGAAGTTACACCAGCCAATACTGCCCTTTTCATACCTTCAGGACCATGAGCATGTGCAGCAACGCGCATACCATAATCTTTAGCGGTTTCTACAATGGTTTTAATTTCATCTTCAGTAAATTGAGCACCGGCTCCATCTTTCTCTAAACTTAACACACCACCGGTGGCAGTAATTTTAATTAAATCAGCCCCATCTTTATAATGTTGCCGAACAGCCTTTCTGCATTCATCATCGCCATTCACCACATTTTCATTTAATTGGGGAATCATCATAATATCTTCTCTTAAACCATTGGTAGGATCGCCATGACCGCCGGTGGTTGATATAATGGAACCAGCCGTAAAAATCCGGGGGCCAATCACTTCACCCTTATTAATAGCATTACGCAGCGCAATATTTACTCCACTGCCTCCCACATCACGTACAGTAGTAAATCCGGCCATTAAAGTGGTTTTAGCATAAACAGCAGCCTGAAAGGCAATATCAGCGGGGTTTTGAGTTAAGCGCTTTAACATTGCATCGGGACTGGTTTGGCTTTCCAGATGCACATGCGCATCAATTAAACCGGGCATTACAGTGTATTTCTTTAAATCAATAACTTTATCACCTGAAGTAGCTGTAACATAACCCTTTTGTATGTCGGCTACTGTATCGGCTTGTACAATAACGGACATGCCTTGCTGTACAGATAAATTTTTAACATCAATTAATTTCCCGCAATAAATAATTGTTTTTTGCGCATTGGCTGCCTGATAAAATAATAAGGCAAAGAGTAACAGTTTTTTCATAATAATTTTTTTGGTTGGAGTAGTTAAGATAAGCAAATTAAATTGTTCAAACTTTAAAATGAACAAGTGAATTAGAAATGAAAAAGCCCCTGAAGAGTCAGAGGCTTAAGTATAACAAGTAAAATGAAAACAAAAATTATTCTTTATCGGGCTGAGGAGTGTAACGCAAATATGGTTTTACTACTTTTACACCTTTAGGAAATTTAGCCGGTGCTTCTTCTGTACTTACTCCCAATCCTATAATTACATCCTCACCGGGATTCCAGTTGGCGGGAGTTGCTACAGGATATTTAGCACTTAATTGCAAAGAATCTAACACACGCAAAACTTCATTAAAGTTGCGGCCTGTTGAAGCAGGATAAGTAATGTAAAGTTTTAATTTTTTATCAGGGCCAATAATGAATAAGGAACGCACAGTATGTGTTTCAGATGCATTAGGATGAATCATATCAAACAGCTGAGCAATTTTTTTGTCTTCATCCGCAATAATCGGAAAATCTACATGCGTGTGCTGGGTTTCATTAATGTCATTAATCCATTTTTTGTGACTTTCAACATCATCTACGCTTAAAGCCAATACTTTGGTATTGCGCTTATCAAATTCGGCTTTTAATAAAGCTGTTTTACCTAACTCAGTAGTACATACAGGGGTATAATCAGCAGGGTGTGAAAATAAAATACCCCAGCTGTCGCCTAAGTACTCATAAAAATCAATGTCACCAATAGAGGTTTTTGCTTTGAAATTGGGAACGGTGTCTCCTAAATGTAAGCTCATAAACTATAAATTTAAATGGTTCAAAAATTCAACTTTTGGGAATGCAGGTGCAAAGATAATTACTCTACCAATTAAGTAGGGTATTGTTTTCATTTCACTAAAAAATTAACATTACACACTCCTTCCTTTTCTAAGCGCAAAGTTACCGTATTTGTTTTTTACAGCATCAATTGCTTGGTATAAGCTGGCTTTTGTGTGTGTTGCATTAAACAAATCGGGCGGTTTTCCATATTTATTCAAATTACTTAGCCTTACTCCTAATAATCGTACCGCTTGCTTACCTGAGTATAATGTTTGTAACAACTGTTTAGCAACAGGTATTAATTCATCATCACAAAAAGTGAGGGGTATGGTAACTTGTTTAGATTGTGTAGTAAAATCGGCATAACGTATTTTAACGGCAATGCAAGCAGTAAACAAATTGTCCTGTCTAAGTTCATAAGCTACTTTTTCCGTCATCTGCACCAATTTTTTTTCTAAAAACAATAGGTCGGTGGTATTTTCAGAAAAAGTTTGTTCGGTTGAAATTGATTTCACTTCATGCGATTCATGCAAAGGCATATCATAATGCCCATTGGCTATTGAATGTAAAGTTTGCCCCCACTTACCTAACTTTTGTTCTAAATGCGAGGGCGCAAATTGTAAAATGTCATGAATGGTATGAATGCCCATTTTTTGTAAAACAGGTAAAGTGTGTTTACCAACACCTGGTATTTTTTGTACAGGCAAGGGTGCCAGGAATTCTTTTTCACGTCCGGGTTGCACAAATAGGTATCCGCTAGGTTTCGCTTCATCGGTAGCAATTTTAGCAATTAACTTTGTGCTGGCTAACCCAAAAGAAATGGGCAAGCCGGTTGCAGCCATAATTTGCTGACGTAAATCTATAGTCCATTGCAAAGGATTAAAATAAGTATCCATTCCTGTTAAGTCAATATAAAACTCATCAATACTGGCTTTTTGAAAGGCAGGTGCGGCAAGGGCAATGATTTCGGTAACCCGGTTAGAGAAACGGCTATACTCTTTATAAGAACCGGGCAATACAATTGCTTGGGGGCAAAGCTGTAAAGCACGCTTCATAGGCATGGCACTATGAATACCAAATTTTCGAGCTGCATAACTGCAGGCAGCCACTACCCCCCTTTCACTACTACCCCCTACCAAAACAGGCTGATGTTGCAGGGCAGGATTTTTAATGACTTCCACACTCACAAAAAATGAGTCTAAATCAAAATGGGCAATATAACGCTGTGGTTGATTCATATAATTACAGCAACTAAATTACTGAGATAAAGAAGAATAAATGAACCCTTTCACCAAACACCCATTTTCTGCTTAATGGCATTTTATCATCGCAACACCTGCAAAACAGCCTCATCTATTCGCCTTGGATGAAAATTAGCACGGTGTACCAAAGCCCAAATGCTCGTGGCTTTTACAATGGTTTTGTTATCGCTTAAACGAACAATGGTATAATGGCGTTGCCAGGTTACACCTGTATGTTGGCCGGGCCAAGTAGTTATTTCCAATTCGTCGCCCAAAAATGCACCGGCCAAATAATCTATTTCGTGCCTACGTACCACCCATAATACTTCTTTATGAAGTGCTTCTGGTACTTTTTGCATCCAATGCTGATAAGCAGCATCTTGCAACCACTGCACATACACCACATTGTTCACATGCTGTAAATGATCTAAATGATTGGCCGTTACCGTAATTTTATAGCGATAGGGCGGATAAATTTCCTCTTGCATACATTATAAATAAATAGCCAATAATCCTTCAGGTAATTGTACCCAAACTTCTTTTTTCTTTCTGTCAATTTTCAACAAGGTTTCTTCATGCAAAGGCACTAATACTTCTTTTCCTTCAATGGAAATTTGAACCAATACCTGATGGGGTTGTTCTATTACTTCTTCAATCACTCCTAATACCTTTTTATCTTCAACAACCGTGTAACCCAACAATGCTATGGGAGCTTTAGCGCTCATCAATGCCAATGCTTCTGCTTCGGGCAACCAAACATTTTTATTTAAAAAACGCTGTGCAGCCTCTTTGGTAGGTATCCCTTCCAACTGCACCCAAATTTCTTGCTCATTCTTAGCTTTTACCTGCTCAATAAAATAGGGCAAATAGCTATTTTTTTGCTGCTCTATAAAAAGCGCCTTTATGCCTTTTAGTGTAGTTTTTTTTCCCAATGCGTGCTGCACAAGTACTTGTCCGCTAGTACCAAAAGTAGCTACAACTTTTCCAATGTGAATATAAGGTTGAATGGGATGCATGATTAAATAATAGGTTCAAAGTTATATTTCTAAAATAAAAAAAGCCCGATTACCAAAATGGCTAACGGGCTAATTTTTTTGTGCAGGGCTTACTATGCTTCTGAACCGCCTTCAGCTGGTTGTTCTTCAACCTTTTTAACTACAGGTTTGTATTCCTGACGCTGACGCTTTTGTTGTTTGTGTGCATCGCTTCTGCGTTTTAACTGGGCTTCATGCTCATCGTGCCATGCTTGAAATTTGGTCATAGCCGTTGCATCATCAAATAATCCCAGTGAAACACCGCGCAACAAATGCTTCAGATACAAAACACCTTTGAAAGAAAGGATTCTTCTTACTGTGTCGGTAGGTTGTGCACCTTTATGTAACCAGTCTAAAGCTTTCTGACGATCTAATTGAATGGTTGCCGGTACGGTTAAAGGATTGTAAGTGCCCAGTTTTTGGATGAATTTACCATCTCTGGGTGCACGGGCATCGGCCACAACTATAAAATAGAAGGGGCGTTTTTTACTGCCGTGTCTTTGTAATCTCATTTTTACTGCCATGTTAAATAGACATTTAAAGGCGTTAAGAAATAGGGTTTCGTTTAATTTGGACGGCGAAAATAATAAAGGATTACTTTCCCGCCAAGTTTAGCTAAAAACTTTTTATAATTTAATACAAAATTATGAGTTTCATCAAGTTTCCAGGTTTTTTATCGCCTAAACCCGGGCATTCTGCCGCCCATGGGCAATTTATTCATGGCACCCATCATTTTTTTCATTTGCTCAAATTGCTTCATAAAGGCATTCACTTCCTGAATATCTTTTCCACTTCCTTTCGCAATTCTAACCTTTCTGTGTTGATCAATTAAGTCGGGGTTGGCTCTTTCTTCCGGTGTCATTGAGTGAATAATAGCTTCAATACCCTTAAATGCATCATCATTAATGTCTACATCTTTTATAGCTTTACCCACCCCGGGTATCATTCCCATTAAATCTTTTAAGTTACCCATTTTTTTAATCTGTTGCAGTTGCTCCAAGAAGTCCTGAAAATCGAACTGATTTTTTCGAATTTTCTTCTCTAATTTTTTGGCCTTTTCTTCATCAAATTGTTGTTGTGCCTTTTCAACCAATGAAGCAATATCACCCATTCCCAAAATACGCTGAGCCATTCGGTCGGGATAGAATACATCAAGTGTATCCATTTTTTCGCCGCTGCTCATAAATTTAATGGGCTTTTGCACCGTGTATTTAATAGAAAGTGCCGCACCACCACGAGTATCACCATCTAATTTGGTTAACACAACGCCGGTAAAATCAAGTCTATCGTTAAAGGCTTTAGCTGTATTTACCGCATCCTGTCCGGTCATGGCATCTACCACAAATAAAATTTCAGATGGGTTTACCGCTTTTTTAATATTGGCCACTTCCGTCATCATTGCCTCATCAATGGCTAAACGGCCGGCAGTATCTATAATTACTACATTTTTATTTTGGGCTTTTGCCTCCTTAATAGCATTCCGTGCAATACTAACTGCATCTTTATTATCGCGTTCTGCATAAACAGGCACTCCAATTTGCTCGCCTAAAACGGTTAACTGATCAATAGCCGCAGGTCGGTAAATATCTGCCGCTACCACCATTGGCGATTTGCCTTTTTGCAGTTTTAAGTAATTGGCCAACTTTCCGGTGAATGTAGTTTTACCACTACCCTGCAATCCGGCAATTAAAATAATGGCAGGGTTTCCGGTAACCGAAAAATCGGCGGCAGTTCCACCCATTAATTCAGTTAATTCATCCTGAACAATTTTTACCATTAACTGCCCGGGACTAACAGAATTAATTACTTTTTCGCCCAATGCTTTTTCTTTTACCTTATCGGTAAATTCTTTGGCAATCTTAAAGTTTACATCGGCATCTATTAATGCCCTGCGAATATCTTTTACGGTATTGGCAATATTCAGCTCGGTAATGCGTGCCTGGCCTTTAAGGTTCTTAAACGCTGATTCTAATTTTTCACTTAGCGAATTAAACATAGTGCTTGCATTAAATAGTGAGTTCATTAAAAAAGTGAACCGGCAAGTTCACTTCTTTAATTTGCGCTGCAAATATAATGGCATCTGAATTTTTATCCCAGATAAACCTTTAAATGCTTACTGCGGCTGGTACTCCTTAACTTATTAATGGCTTTATCTTTTATTTGTCTTACCCGTTCGCGGGTTAAATTAAAGCGGGCACCAATATCTTCAAGGCTTAATGACTCGTGAGTACCTATGCCAAAAAAATAACATACTACTTCTTTTTGCCTTTCTGTTAATGCTTTTAAGCTACGTTGCACTTCTGCTTTCAGCGATTCATAATGCTCAACTTGTCTATCGGTATATTCAGCGTTAGGGTTGTATAAAACATCTAACAGTGTATTATCTTCTCCATCGCCTAAAGGTGTATCTACACTAACATGGCGTGCATGTACCTGAAGGGCAGCATTCACTTCAGAAAGGTCAGTTTCCAATAACTCTGCCAATTCCTCAACAGTAGGTTCCCTTTCATTTTCCTGTTCCAATTGTTGAATGGCGCGACCTATGCGGTTGGTAAGCCCTACTTTATTCAATGGAAGGCGAACGATACGGCTTTGTTCCGCCAAGGCTTGCAGAATACTTTGTCGAATCCACCAGACTGCGTAAGAAATAAATTTAAAACCACGTGTTTCATCAAAGCGAAGCGCCGCTTTAATAAGGCCTAAATTGCCTTCATTAATTAAATCAGGAAGGGTTAAGCCCTGATTTTGGTATTGCTTGGCTACCGATACAACAAAGCGCAAATTGGCTTTTACTAATTTTTCTAGGGCACGCTGGTCATTTTGTTTAATGCGCAATGCCAATTGTACTTCCTCTTCCGGTGTAATTAATTCCACTTTCCCAATTTCCTGTAAATACTTCTCAAGACTCTGACTTTCCCGATTGGTAATGGATTTGGCGATTTTGAGTTGACGCATACTCATAGCAGTGGTTATTTAGTGTTGGTTTGAATAAGTTTTGATGAAAAGCAGGTATGAAAATTTCAGATAGCAATTTAAAATATTTTAAGCATATTTCCTAAAATTAAATTTCGGCTTTCGAAAACCCTTGAATGCAGCATGGAAGCCACTTTAAACAAAAAGTTATAACAAAAAAGTATAAAATGTTAAAAAAACATTTGTACGGTAAGTAGAATTTAATATTATTGCAACCCACAAAGTAGTTAGAAAACCATTTGAAATGAGCAAAAAACAGTTATTTACACTTGAATTTCCAGTAAGATGCTCTCCGGGTATTTTGTATGAATTTTTAAGTACCCCAGCAGGTTTACAGGAATGGTTTGCAGATAAGGTAGATGAATGGGACGGCGTTTATAGCTTTAGCTGGAATGGCGGCACCCCCGATAAAGCCAAAATATTAGATAAAGAAGAAGAAAAATTCATTCGCTTTCATTGGCTGCATAGCGAAAAAAACGAATATTTTGAATTTAGAATAGAAAAAACCGAAATATCGAACCAAACTATTTTGGTGATAAAAGATTTTGCCGAGAAAAATGAAATAAAAGACCAATCCCAATTATGGGAATATCAGATAAAAGAATTATTTCATCGCTTAGGTAGCTAGCCAAACACCATCTTCACTAAGCTTTCGAATGAAGTGGTAAAAAATGCAGGTGCCACATCCCACTGCTGCAAGGGAAGTGTTTTAACTACTTTTATAAATGGCATTTGCAATAATTCCGCTGTTTTTATGCCTTTCAGCAGTTTACTGTTGCTGTTATTAATAGTATGTTGCCATTTATCTTCATGCGTCATTAAATGCCAGTCATGTTGAGCTTTTGCTAAGCTTTCTATACCCGCTGCAAATCGTGAAATAAATTCACCACTTAGTAGTAAGGTAATACTAAAATAATTTCCCCACCAAAAATAACTTCTAATAGCCAGCTCATCGGTACTGGTAAAATAACGGGGATAATCGAGCATTACCCAAGGCAATCCTTCATAGTTTTCTCCCTTGTATATTTTAGGAGAAATAGACTTTACTTTATCGGGTAAATGATATGTATTTTTTATACACCGTTGGTATTCCATAGTTATTTCCCAAAATATTTCCTGAACAGCATTGATAATGCGGTTCTTTGTTAAAATAACCGGTATATTAGTTACCAATTCTAATTCTGCGGTTGAAAGTTTTACATTTGCCATTAACCAAAAATACTAAGAAAGGAATTTGTGATAAAAAAATTAGACATTTTAGTTGTTCGATCGTTCATTGGCCCTTTTCTGGCTACTTTTTTAATTGCATTATTTGTATTGGTAATGCAATTTTTTTGGTTATATATTGATGATCTCGTGGGTAAAGGCATTGATTTTGGCACCCTGGCCTATTTAACGGGATTAGTAGCTATTACTTGGGTTCCACTGGCCTTGCCTTTAGCGCTTTTACTTTCGTCAATCATGACCTTTGGTAACTTGGGCGAAACCTTTGAAATTGTGGCCATAAAAGCAGCCGGCATTCCTCTTTCCCGTTTTATGCGTCCACTATTAATTGTAACCGTTCTTATTAGTGGTATTGCTTTTTTGTTTGCCAATAACATTATTCCCGTTGCACAATTAAAACTGGCTGCATTACAATACGATATTATTGTGGCAAAACCGGCATTCGATATTAAAGAAGGAGTTTTTTACAACAAAATTGAAGGCAATATTATTAAACTGGGAAAAAAAGAAAGCGACGATAGTACTATTAAAAAAATTGTGATTTTTAAAAAAACTTATGCCCTGCAGGATAATTTGATTACTGCGGAAAGTGGCATCATGAAAGTTACACCCGATAAAAAATTTTTAGAATTTAAATTGAAAGATGGTAACAGTTATGAAGAAAAAGGCCCGCGCCAAACCATTCAAACCGATTTTACCCGCACCCATTTTGATACCTATACCAAACTGTTTGACTTAAGCACCTTTCAAATGAACCGAACAAAAGATAGTGCCTTTATTTATGACCCTAAAATGCTCAGTGTTCGGCAATTAAATACCACCATCGACTCGCTTGAAAACCTGGGTGCGCATTATTTAAAGCGCTCTAAGGTTGAAATCAATACTTATTTATCTTTTGCTAAATACATGGATTCAACCTGGCCTAAAACAGATACCGGATTTTTAAAATCAGTGGGTTCATTACAACAACTCATCCCCGACTCTGTAAAGCGCTATATACAGGAACGCAGTTTAAGTCAATTGGGTACCGTTACAAATAACGTAAACTTAATTTATGATGACTATAAATCACGTCAGGACTCACTTTTAAAACATGAAATAGAATGGCATAGAAAATTTACTTTAAGTGTTGCCTGTATAGTTTTATTCTTAATTGGTGCGCCGTTAGGCTCTATTATACGGAAAGGCGGATTGGGAACGCCATTGGTATTTGCCATCATATTTTTCGTTCTATTTCACTTATTAAACACCTTTGGAGAAAAATTTGCCAAAAGCAATGTTATGAGTCCCTTGGCCGGTATGTGGCTCTCTACCATGGTTTTAATACCTATCGGCTTCTTCTTAACCTATAAAGCCATGCGCGACTCACAGCTATTTAATCAGGAATTTTATTACCGAACCTTTAAAGCCATCCGCACTTTTTTTCACAATAAAAAAAAGAACGATAACAAGTAATAGCCATTACATGGTTAGCCACTTACTGCTACTTTTATTATTCTAAAATCAATGATATGAAAACTACTACTAAATGGGTATCACATTTAGCATTTAACAGCAATGATGACAATAACCACACCGTTCGATTAGATACCAGTTCCGATGATGGCAGTTTAAACAGTGGCATGAGCCCCAAAAAAATGTTATTGGGTGCATTAAATACCTGCAGTGGTATGGATGTAGTTGGCATTTTACAAAAAATGAAAGTTCCCTTTTCTCAATTTGAAATTGAAGCTGAAGCAGAACAAACTACCACCCACCCCAAAGTATTTACCGGCATCCATTTAACTTATAAAGCGAATATTCCTGCCCAAGAAGAAGATAAATTTAAAAAAGCTATTGAGCTTTCCTTAAATACCTATTGTGGCATTGCAGCTATGTTGAAAAAACATTGCAGCATTACTTATAGCATAATTTTGCTAACTTAATCTTTGTTTTAAACGTAATACTTTGCAAAAAGAACAACAAAACTTTCAACTGCAACTCTTCATCACACTATTAAGTGTTGTGTTGTTTGCCGTAAAAATGATTGCATTTTATTTAACCAATTCTATTGCCGTATTAACCGATGCATTGGAAAGTACCGTTAATATGGTGGCCGGTGGTATTGGTTTATACTCTTTATACATTGCTGCCAAACCTAAAGACAAAGACCACCCTTATGGGCATGGCAAAGCTGAATTTATTTCAGCAGCAATTGAAGGATCATTAATTATTACTGCAGGGGTTTACATCATTTATCAAACAGTACAAAGCTTTTTTATTCATAAAACAGTAGAGGCTTTAGATGCCGGCATGCTTTTAATTGCTTTTACTGCCTTCATTAACTTCATTGCCGGTTGGTGGTGTTTGCACATTGGCAAGCAAAACAATTCATTGGCATTAAAAGCCAGTGGCAAGCATTTACAAATAGATACCTATTCTACTTCTGTAGTTATTATTGGTCTCTTTATTATTAAACTAACCGGTTTATATTGGATTGATAAACTCTTGGCTTTTGCTATTAGTATTGTTATCATTTACAATGGTTACAAAATACTTCGTTCCTCATTAGCCGGCATTATGGATGAGGCCGATATGAAACTTTTAAACTTACTTATTTTTACCCTTAACCAAAACAGAAGAACTAATTGGATTGATTTACACAATCTTCGGATTATTAAATATGGCAACACCATTCATGTAGACAGTCACTTAACATTACCCTGGTATCTTAACCTAAACGAAGCCCATCATGAAGTGGATGAACTGGAAGCATTAGTAATTAAAACTTTTGGAAAAGACATTGAATTATTCATTCTTACTGAAGGTTGCCAATCTTTTAGTTGCCCTGTTTGCATTAAACAAGATTGCCATGTAAGACAGCAAGTATTTTCCCATCAAGTTACTTGGACGCTCGACAACATTCTTGCCAATCAAAAACACAATGCGCCAACTTCTACTTAACAAGGCTTTATCATTACAACCTTGTACCTTTACTTATTATTTAAATGTACAATAAAAATGCACATATGGAAACTTGGAAACAGTACATCGACAAACATCAACAACGTTTTTTAAATGAATTGGTTGAATTATTAAAGGTGCCGAGCATTAGCTCAAAGTCGGAAAACAAACCCGATATGCAACACTGTGCTGTATTAATTGAAAAGGAATTTAAAGCAGCCGGTGCTGATACAGTAACCATTTATCAAACTAACGGACACCCCATTGTGTACGCTGAAAAATTAGTCGACAAAAACAAACCTACTGTTTTAGTATATGGCCACTATGATGTGCAACCCGCCGATCCGTTGAATCTTTGGGATAGCCCTCCTTTTGAACCCATAATAAAAGATGGAAAAATTTATGCCCGTGGCTCAGCCGATGATAAAGGTCAGTTTTTTATGCATATCAAAGCATTAGAAACAATGCTGCAAACCAACTCTATGCCTTGTAATATGAAATTTATTATTGAAGGGGAAGAGGAAGTGGGAAGTCCCAACTTAGCTAGTTTTGTGGAGTCAAACAAAGAACTATTAGCCTGTGATGTTGTGCTGGTAAGTGATACGGCAATGATTTCTTTAGAAACACCTTCAATTGACGTAGGTGTTCGAGGCCTTAGTTATATTGAGGTAGAAGTAACCGGACCTAACCGCGATTTACACAGTGGCGTATATGGAGGTGCTGTTGCTAATCCTGCAACTATACTGGCTAAACTTATTGCTGCCTGTCATGATGAAAACAACCACATTACCATCCCCGGCTTTTATGATGATGTAGTAGAAATTAGTAAAGAAGAACGTTCAGAAATGGCCAAAGCACCTTTTGATGAAACTGCCTATAAAAAAGAACTGGGTATTGATGCAGTATGGGGTGAAAAAGGGTATAGCACCATTGAACGAACCGGCATTCGCCCAACCTTAGAAGTGAATGGTATATGGAGTGGTTACACCGGTGAAGGTGCAAAAACAGTTTTACCTTCCAAAGCCTATGCTAAAATTTCTGCTCGCTTAGTACCCAATCAATCTCCTGAAAAAATTACCAAAGCTTTAATTCATTATTTTGAAAATAGTGCTCCTGCCGGTGTTAAAGTAAAGGCAACAGAACACCATGGTGGCGAACCTTACTTAACACCCATCGATTCTATTGAATACCTGGCTGCCGCTAAAGCTATGCAAAGTGTTTTGGGCAAAGAACCTGTACCGGTTAGAGGTGGGGGTAGTATTCCTATTTGTGCCATTTTTGACAAAACACTACACAAAAAAATTGTGTTTCTCGGCTTTGGTTTAGATAACGATAATTTACATAGCCCTAACGAAAAATTCAATTTGGCTAACTTTTACAAAGGCATTGAAACCATTCCTTACTTCTGTCAATACTTTACCGAATTATACAAGGCCAAACATTAAGACTTTCTTCAACCTTCATTTCAAAAGCGCAGCCATTATGGCTGCGCTTTTTTTATAAACTGCTTTCTTTAAAATAGTACCTTCACCCTTAGTTTATAAACATCAAGGTATGAGCGACAATAACGAAAAAGTAAGAATTGATAAATACCTATGGAGTATTCGCATTTTTAAAACCCGCTCATTGGCGGCTGAGGCTTGTGAAAAAGGAAAAGTAAAATATAAAGGCAATACCGTTAAGCCTTCCAAATCAGTAGCAGTTGGTGATGAATACGAAATTAAAACCGATGCCCGCAAATGGATTATTCAAGTAACAGCTTTATTAAACAACCGTGTAGCTTATACGGAAGCTATTCAATATTATGTAGACATAACACCGGCCGAAGCATTGGAAAAACCTGCCTTTCAGTCGCCTTCCTTCCATACAGGTAAACGATTAAGTAAAATTGGACGCCCTACCAAAAGAGAAAGAAGAGATTTAGACAATTTTATGGAAATGGAATAGCATCTTTGCAACATGAATATTGATATTATTTCAGTGGTACCCGAATTACTGGAAAGTCCGTTAAACCATAGTATTATGAAACGGGCTCAGGAAAAAGGTTTGTTACAAGTACGTACGCATAATTTGCGCCAATGGGCTATTAACAAACATGGACAGGTAGATGATTATCAGTATGGCGGCGGCGCCGGTATGGTAATGATGTGCGAACCTTTGTACAATGCCATTACCCATTTACAAAGTACCACAACTTATGATGAAATAATTTATTTAACACCCGATGGTGCAACCTTCAATCAGTCAATGGCTAACCGCTTATCGTTACAACAAAACTTGTTATTTATTTGCGGACATTATAAGGGAATTGACCAACGCATTCGAGATCACTTTGTTACCAAAGAAATATCTATTGGCGATTATGTACTGAGTGGCGGCGAATTAGCTGCCGCAGTGATTGTTGATGCCATTGGCCGTTTAATTCCCGGTGTATTGAATGATGAAACCTCTGCCTTATTCGATTCTTTTCAAGATAACTTGTTAGCACCCCCGGTATATACGCGTCCTGCCGATTTTAATGGATGGAAAGTACCGGAAGTTTTGCTGCAAGGCGATCCTAAAAAAGTAGAAGCCTGGCGTTACGAATCGGCATTGGCAATTACCAAAGCCAAACGCCCCGATTTGCTGAAAGAGGAATAAATCTTATACATCATTCACAAATTTTATTCATTTTCATTCACCACTATTCAATTGAACATGCAAACAGAAAAATATACCATTAGCGGACAATTAGTAGATGTTTGGCAACAAACTATTTATCCTGCCAACGTTTTTATAGAAGCCGGAATAATTAAAGCTATTGAAGCTTTACCCGTCAACACTGCAGTACCACAGCAATATATTTTACCCGGATTTATTGATAGCCATGTGCATATAGAAAGCAGTATGCTGGTACCAAGTGAATTTGCCCGTTTAGCAGTGGTGCATGGTACGGTAGGCACCATTAGCGATCCCCATGAAATAGCCAATGTATGTGGAATGGAAGGGGTTGAATTTATGTTGGCCAATGCCCAACAAACCAATTTCTCTTTCAACTTCGGCGCTCCCAGTTGTGTACCTGCTACCACTTTTGAAACTGCCGGTGCTGCGCTCAATAGTACTGATGTAGCCGCCTTGCTACAACGAAATGATATTAAATACCTGAGTGAAATGATGAATTTCCCCGGTGTTTTAAACGGCGATGAAGAAGTAATGAAAAAAATATCTGCTGCCAAAGCCGTTAATAAACCTGTTGATGGCCATGCACCCGGTTTAATGGGTACTGCCGCACAACAATATATTGCCACCGGTATTAGCACCGACCATGAATGTTTTACAGCCGAAGAAGCCCTACATAAATTGAACTATGGCATGAAAATAATAATTAGGGAAGGTAGCGCTGCCAAAAACTTTGAAGCATTAATTGATTTAATGCATACTCATTATGAAAATATGATGTTTTGCAGCGATGACAAACATCCCGATAGCTTAGCCATTGGCCATATTAACCAACTATGTGCCCGTGCAGTTGCCAAAGGCATTGATGTTTTTAAAGTACTCAAAGCCGCCTGCGTTAACCCTGTGCAA
Organism: Hydrotalea sp.; assembly: GCF_049968455.1. NCBI lineage: Bacteria > Pseudomonadati > Bacteroidota > Chitinophagia > Chitinophagales > Chitinophagaceae > Hydrotalea > Hydrotalea sp. Next base: position 72,559 of record NZ_JBMFQT010000015.1, read on the forward strand.
CATTATCATTTAAATGTGGGTCTTTTAAGAGTAGGTGATCCGGCAGATTGTATAGTAATAAACAACCTAACCGCCTTTCAGGTAATACAGACCTTTATTAAGGGAAAGCTTGTTGCCCAAAATGGCAAAAGCCTTTTACATTCAGTACCGGTTACGCCCATCAATCAATTTAATTGCCAACCCGTAAATGAAACTGAATTAGCCGTTAACCCAACGGAATACCCTTTACAACAAAATAAAATACCCGTAATACAAGCTTTAGATGGACAATTAATTACAGAAAAAATATGGGTAACGCCCAATCTACAACATGAATATATACTGCCTGATATTGCCAACGATATACTAAAAATAGTTGTCGTGAATCGTTACCACCCGGCTCCTATTGCCAAAGCCTTCATTCATAACTTTGGTTTAAAGAAAGGTGCCATCGCTTCAACAGTAGCCCACGATAGCCACAATATAGTAGCAGTAGGCACTAATGATGTTGATTTAGCCAAAGCCATTAATGCGGTTATTGAAGCCCAAGGGGGCGTTAGTGCCGTAAACGGAAACAACGCAAAAGTATTACCGTTACCAGTAGCCGGACTCATGAGTACCGATGATGGCTATACCGTAGCAACTGCTTATACAGCAATAGATGCCATGGTAAAAAATGAATTAGGCAGTACGCTTGCTGCACCCTTTATGACACTTAGTTTTATGGCCCTGTTGGTAATTCCCCATATTAAATTAAGCGATAAAGGCTTGTTTGATGGGGATTGTTTTCAACTTTGGAGATAGTTACAGCTACGCTATTGCATTCATCTACCTATTGCACCATACAAAAAGATATAACTGTACACGAACACTAAATAAAATTCAACACTAACCCTAAACATATCTTTAATTACCTACCATGAAAACAATTGCCTGTAAAATTTAAAATTCCAAAATGGTATCAAATTTTTTATTATGTCTTTTTTAGATATTACTCCTAACACATAAAGCCTAATACCTGATATAAATGGATGATAAATTAAAGAATATGTAAGCAAGCTAATGGTAAATTCAGCTGAATTAATATAACCCATTTTTGAAAAAAGAACCATGATTAACAATGGAGTAGCTATCAAAAACAAATAAAATGGAAGAATTTTCAGATTCATATCACATTATTTAAATGATAAACAATTTTTGCACCATATGCAATTGCACCGGAATAATTATTTACTAAACATTGCATTAAAAAAACACAACCTATTTTACCCGAACGCTTAATTGCTTTACCCCACTAATTATAATCAAATATACTATACCCACCTACCCAAAAACAAGCGTATTTCTACGTAATTTTTAAAACAAAATATTTCTTATAACTCATCTCACAAAATTGAAGTTTATATCTCTACAATCCAAAAGTAGCCTTTAGCAGTAGCATGCGTTGGCGCAGTGCATAAAAACTATTAGCCAGCATATTACCATTTACCGAATAAACACCAAAATTGGTATTGTTGAGTAAATTATATATCGCCAATGAGAACTGCGTTTTTAAACCAACCACATTTTTCTGAATTATAAAATCTAAAAATAAACTGTGTGTATCTGCACTATTGTTATTATGGAAAAAATAACTTTCTGCTTTTAGTGTACAATCCGTTTGTTTCAATATAAAGCAATGAATACTTCCATTTTGTTGCCAACTAAATTGTGATAATCGATATTCCGATAAAGCGGCTAACCCTTTACTAATTGAGCCATTCAAGTTACAAGCATAATCAAAAGCCCAGGCTTGTTTCAGCTTTTTATAGGCTGTAAGTTTTACCTGCCAGGAATGATTTTGATAAGCATTCAAACTATCATTTACTAATTGTAACCAATTTCCATTTTGCCAGGAACCGGATAACGACAAAGTAGTTTTTAACGGGAATATATATTGGCTAATACCGGCATTCATTTGAAACTGCCGAATGGTATTTACATATGGCAGATGACTTACTTTTTGAAAATTTTGTAATAAGGTTGTGTTTATTATGTAATTATTTTCTTGTTGAGCATAATCTATACCAACATGATAAAACAATATTTTAATGCTGCGCTTGTTATTGAATTGTACACTAATACTTTGTTGTTGCTTTTCCCCAAAAGGAATAGTATTGTTTTGTAAAGTAAAATAATTACGAATAATAATTCCTGGAAACAAATCGGCCAACTGAGCCGACTGTGTATTGTTTCGCAAGGTTAATTTCACATCACCTTCTTGCCCAACTTTCCATGTAAATTGTGCATAAGGATTAAAATATAAATTTTTGTTTAAGGTATCGGTTGTGTAAACTATGGAATTTTTGAATTGTAATATTTGATAATTGAAAGGCAACGAAAAACTAACGGAATACCTGTTTCTTATCCAATTCAATTGATAACTACCCAAAAATTGGTATTGATTCCAATGAATTTGGTTAGTACCACTATCATACACAAATGGCATATTATTATAGGGCATTATGGCAATGGCACTATTTAACTGTTGCCAAAAACCTGCTGCTGTTACTTGAAAGTTTTGTAGTACATGCCTACCTGTTAACCGGAATTGCAATGTTTGATAACTAAGCAAGGAAGGGTTTTTTATGGTTTGTAAAGCATTGTAAACAGAACTTCCATTTACCGGGAAAATACTATCCTGTACCGCAGGATTCAATTGCAAACTTTCAGGCTTTTGATGGTATGTTTGTATGGCAGTAAATTCAATTATTCCTTTCTTCAACATTGGCTTAATAACATACAACCGATTCGTTAAACTGAAATTATTTTGTTGCAACAACTGAACCGAAGCTATTTTATTAATAGAAAGTTGCGTTTGAATGGTATTTTGTTCACTAGAAAGAAAAAGTTGGTCAGATAAATAAAACTTTTGATTGTTGTTTACCCATTGCAAGTTAACCCATTGCCCTGCAGTATTTACTACATTGTATTGATGGGTAAGGTATTGAATGGTATCTGCACGCAAAAAATAAGCAGCAGCATTGGTATATTGCGGTGTTTGTTGTTGATTCCAATAATACCCATTGCATCGTATTTGAATATTGTTTTTTGTTTTCCATAAATTATTGGTATTAAGCATCATTCCATTATTTAGTAAATACCTTTTTTCTTCTAATGGCGGTGTAACATAATTTTGATCCAGTAAAAAATACGTGTTAACATCATTTAAATCATTTATCCAACTAAAGTTGTTATGTGCAATAATATCGTTGGAAATATTAGTACCCGAATTATTGGCTGCAAAGGTTTGTATGGCTTTATTGCGATTAGACAAGTTTAACCGACTGAATTTTAACTCATAAATATTCCGATAACCTGCACCTAATTCTGCTTGTTGAATAGGTTTTATTTTGGCTTTATCTTTCAAAGCTACATTCAATGAAACACGATTACTTAACTTATTTTTTTGCAACACTTTAATGGGTTCATCGTGTTCAATTACCTGTAATTTTTCAACCATATCAGCAGCAATATTATTCGTTGCCACATTATACCGATCGTCTAATAAATTATCCCCATCAATATAAAAATTAGTAATAGCCTTTCCATTATAAAAAATTTTTCCGTTTGCATCCACTTCCATACCCGGTAGTTTTTTTATAACATCACCAATGGTTCTATCATCTTTTTGTTGATAATCCTTTACCCGATAGGTAAGTGTGTCATTATTTTGTATAATAAATGGAAAACGATTTTTTACAGTAACAGGTGGTAACTCCGCATCAACAGGTTGCAAAGCAATGGCTTTATGCTGTTGAAAATAATTTATCGGTAGAACTTGTTGCTGAAAATGCAGGGCAGTTATTTTAACAAGCACACTATCATTCATAATGATAGTGGTATCGCTAATTTTAAAAAAACCCGCAGTATCGGTAATGGCAAATTGTAGAATAATATTAGTATTTTTTCCTAATAATAAAACATTAGCTCCTACTATCGGTTTTTGATGAGTAGCATCTACAACTTTTCCTTGTACGGTGGTTTGTGCTTGCAGTGCTGAATACAAAAAGAAGCACAAAACACTATTTATTATGTGCTTCCCTATATGCATACACGGAATATGATTGTTTAATTATTCTTTTTTTAATTCAATTGGATTACCATTGTGCTGCATGAATGTTGTATCGTTTAATTTTCGGCCATTCAATTGTACATTCGAAATTTGAATTTGCATGCCGCTCATTGCTGCACTATTGTTTTGAGCGCCTTGCTCATAAGCCAATTTCATTTTATCAAAATCCTTTTCAGTGGTAATAATCGCATTGGTCGGCAATTGTATGTTTCCCAAATTATTGGCCTGTACCAACCACCTAAAATTAAATTGCACTTCTTTGTTTGCATCATAAGCTTCTAATATTAAACCAGGTAACCCATTCAACTTCCAAGGTCCGAACGATAAGGGTATTTGTGTAGTAAACCAAGCCGTATAGGTACGTCCCCTAAAATTAGTTATAGCACTTTGGCAGTCATATCCATCAATTTTCTTGGTATTTTTTTGAATTGTCCATTTAGGTAATGCCCCCTTATCGGTTATTAAATAATAGGCATTGCGGTAATGCTCTATTAATTGCAATTGCTTCGTTATTCGATTAAAAAAAATAGTTTCCTTATTAGCAGCCACTATCATTCCCAAATCAACATTATTCGAACCATTGCGCATGGCATTTTCAAATTTTTGTTGCATCATCGAGTCTTGCAACTTAGCAGTAAGGCTATAATACTTGCTCATATTATTACCATATTCCAATACCATTTGTTCTTTGTGCAGGTAACCGGTTTGTAAATTAGTTTTATGCACAAATTCATACGTTACTCTTCCAATGGCAGTATTGGCAGTTTGGCAATCGGCATAAACGCCTAAGCCTAGAAACCATAGAAAACAGATGAATCTCATAACTTGTATTTTGATGATTTTTAAAAATACTTGGCAGGGTACAACTACATATACCCCACCAGGTTTATTGGCTAACAAAAACAACCATTTGAGCTAGTTCTACTATAAATATAATTTGCTCCGGCTTGAGCTAAATCTTGATAGCTACAGCCATTACAACTTACAGTGAATGTTAAAACTTGCCCACAACCATCAGTTACTGAAACCTTGATTGAATTAGGTGGAAATACATTAGAACTTTTAGCAGAAACATTTATGAAAACACAACTACCCAATAATAATGAGATTAGTAATTTTTTCATGAATAAAAAATTTAGTTTTTACCCTCCCCTACCTAACACTCATGGGGTCGGATGTTCAGCGGATTTTTTACCTGCTTGTCTGCAGGAGCTAATACCTGTTTATTGCATGGCCTTTGTAACAAACAGTTTTCCCTTTTTTTACCGGTAAATGGTATGATGGGTGT
>NZ_JBMFQT010000016.1:0-17925 GCF_049968455.1 Hydrotalea sp.
CTGCATTAACTTACTTACATTAATAAAATACAATGAAACCTGTTTGCCTTTTATAACGCTTTTTGAATGTTTATTTTACCATTCATTACACAGCTTCGCTACGCTCAGTCACACATTCAAATGACTAAGATGAACCATTATCTATATCAAAATAAAAATATACATTTTACTATCACCATCCAAATTTTTTATATATCATTCGCCCGTTCTTTATCCACATTCCTTCCACCCTTCTCCCACACTGCTTCGGGTCAACAGCGTTGCGCAACGCTGTTGAGTGGGCGTTGTATCGAACAAATATGGTAGCAGAAGGCTGCAAAATCCTTGGCCAATCTCCCCTTTTTCAACATCAGTAAATATCCCTAAAACCTGAAAAAAAATTTGGAAACCGCCTTTCCAATATCGTATATTGTATACAAGAAAATCAATATACTATGGCTACTATTCCCTATACTTACATTTCGGGTACCATTAACGGATTTACCTTTTATGTGGTGAACGGACGGCAATTGGTGCGTTCCAAAACTTCTATCAATCAACAACGCTTTTATTCCGATCCGGCTTTTGCCACGCAACGCCAATACAGTGAATGGCTGAAAATAGCTTCGCCCATGGCTAGTGCTATTTACCGGCAACTACCCCCGCAAAAGGGGTTGCAACAACGCATTACCGGTACAATCATGCGTTGGTTGAAACAAGGTGTTGCTCCTTCCGTTGCTTATGAAAGACTGAAATCAATTTATTTAAAAAATAATGGGGAACAAGTTTCTTGCCTATTGTTGTCAAATGAATATAATGATTCTGTTTTTTTCAATGATGCTAATACTACAGATGAATTGATGGAGAATAGTTCAATTTATTATAACAACAAAAAGCAATTCTAAAATAGGATAAGCCTGATATTTTGTAATGACTTGCTATTGAATCATTGAAAAGCTTCCTAATCCTAATTTATAACGGATATGCCTTGCTGTTAACCGATGAGTCCTGCTGCTTTACTAATTTCCAGCATGCGGTCTAACGGTTTTTTGGCAGCTAAGCGCAGGCTTTCTTCCATTTCTATTTCGGGTAATTCGTATAGTAAGGTGTTGTATAATTTTTCTACCGTGTTTAATTTCATATACGGACAATCGTTACATGCACAATTGTTGTTGGGAGGTGCAGGAATAAAGGTTTTAGTGGGATTGTCTTTTTGCATTTGGTGCAGTATACCGGTTTCTGTTGCCACTATATAGGCCTGGGCAGTGTCTTTATGACTATATTTTAATAATTGTGTGGTACTTCCAATATAATCGGCTAAGGCTAATACCGGTTCTTCACATTCCGGATGGGCCAATACTTTCGCTTCCGGGTACCGCATTTTTAAACGGCTAATTTTTTCCACACTAAATATTTCATGCACCTGGCAGGCACCATTCCATAGCAACATATTGCGGCCGGTTTTCTTATTCAAATAAGCCCCTAAATTTTTGTCGGGTGCAAACAAAATAGGTGTATCAGGTGGCAAGCTTTCAATAATTTTTTCGGCATTGCCCGATGTGCAAATAATATCACTCAGGGCTTTTATTTCTGCCGTACAATTAATGTAAGAAATTACTACATGGTTGGGATGTTGTGCTTTGAATGCTTTAAATGCTTCGGTGGGTGCACTATCGGCCAATGAACAACCTGCTTTTAAATCGGGTAATAAAACTTTTTTGGTGGGGTTTAATATTTTGGCAGTTTCGGCCATAAAGTGTACTCCGGCAAATACAATTATATCCGCTTTGGTTTTGGCTGCTTGTTGTGCCAATCCCAAACTGTCGCCAATGTAATCGGCAATATCTTGTATATCGGGTTCCTGATAATAGTGCGCCAATATAATGGCATTCTTTTCTTGCTTAAGTTGTTCAATAGCATCCAACAAATCTACGGAAGGATGGATATCCACATCTAAAAAACCTTTGTCGTTGAGTGCGGCTTTCGCTTGTGCAATGTTCATAACTCGGGTAATAATGAATTAATAATTATTTATTTAAAAAACCCTACTACTATTACGGGTGTGTATATCGGGATAACTTTGTTATTCACACAGTGTAAAGTTAATTATTCTGAAGTTATCCCTACTATTCCACATGTGTTCCACATTGTGAAACATTTGTTTTTGCTGTATTTTCTTAGTTTATGCACAAGTGTGTATCTTTTGAACGGGTATTATGCACTTTCTACTTTTAACAGTTTATACACTGTGAATGCAAGGGTGCTAAAATGTGTGCATTGTTTGTCATTTTGCTTTTTACCTTTTTTGGAGGTTAGTTATTCTTTATTTTATCACATTGTTTTTTAGTGTTTCGTGATTTTCTAACAGAAAAGGGAGTGATTTTCACAATGTTGTGTGGATAAATTTTTTCATATTTAATGGTAGAAAAAATAAATATAATTTTCTAATAAATTATTTTTTAGTTACATAAAAAAGGGTTGCTTTCTTTTTTTGAAAACAACCCTTTAAAGCATGTATGTATTAATTAATTGGTTTTAGGACGTTCTAATAATTTAAAGAATTGATCTAGCTGTGGTAAAATAATGATACGGGTTCTTCTGTTGGCAGCTCTTCCTTCGGGAGTATCGTTAGATGCAACGGGCATGTATTGACCGCGACCGGCTGCAGTAATTCTTTTAGGATCTATACCATAATTGTTTTGTAAAATACGTACAACAGAAGTAGCGCGTTTTACGCTTAAATCCCAGTTGTCTAATAATAACCCATTTCTAAAGGGTATACTATCGGTATTCCCTTCTACCATGAATTCAATATTGGGTTGATTGTTCAATACCTTGGCTACTTTTCCTAATACCACTTTTGCACGGTCGGTTACATCATAACTTCCGCTTTTAAATAATAGTTTGTCTGAAATATCAATATACACTACATCTTTATCTACCTTAATATTAATATCACTATCATCTAAATTACCCAACACCCCTTTTAAATTCATTACCAAGGCCATATTCATGGAATCTTTTTGTGCAATGGTGGTTTGTAATTGTTGGATATAATTGTCTTTCGCACTCATATTCTCCATAGATTTTTTAATACTTTCGGCTTGCGAAGCGGAGATAACGGACATATCTTTTAACTGATTCAAAACCTGGTTATTGTTTTGTTTCAAAAAGTCAATTTGCTTATTCAAATCATCAATTTGTCCGGTTAATACCGACTTTTGATTTTGAAGCCCTTTTATCTGATCATTTGCACCCCCTAAGTTACCTTGACAATCGCGGTATTTTTGTTGTAATTCTAAATAAGCTCCATTCAGTTGTGTATACTTTTCTTCTGATTGTTTTAATTTTTTAGGACTTACGCAGGCAAATAATAAAATGGCGGATGCTAAGGCCACAAGGTTGGTTGTTTTCATACAAGTGATTCTTTTTACAGATTAAAAAATAATTAAGTTGTGAAGTGTAAATCTATTTACAATTTCGGAATTGTTTTCCTATCATCTCAAGAATTTCGGAATTTCTTAGCTTGTTATAGGCTTTGTACATTAGTGTAAATAATAACCGGCTTTTTCAATTTCTAAACGAACGGGTTCCGGTACCAGGTAACGAATACTTTTTTTCTCTTGTATACAATGTCGAATATAGGTAGCGGAAATATCTAACAGTGGTGCTTTAACTATCGACACATTATTGGGAAGTTTATCGGGCATGGAATGGTTGGGCCGAATATATACCAACACTTTGTATTGTTGTAAGATAAGTGAATAATTTTTCCATTTCGGAAGGTTTTGGAAACTATCACTACCCATAATCACGGAGAATTGGTGATGTGGATGTTTTTCCGATAAATAGGTTAAGGTATCAATGGTATAAGAGGGTTTGGGCAAACTAAATTCTACTTCCGATACTTTAATATGGGTATCATCTTCTGCAATGGCCAAACGGGCTAAGTGCAAACGGTGAAATTCATTTAATAAAGAAGGAGATGCTTTTAACGGATTTTGTGGGCTTACTATTAGCCACACCTGGTCAACCAAGCCATGATTAATGATATGACTTGCAATAATTAAATGTCCGTGATGGATGGGATTAAAAGAACCAAAGTATAACCCAATCTTCATGAAGGTAATTTTTTTTCTTGCGTTATGGGTTCAATCATAATGGTTGCTGCTTCATTCAAACGTAGGCTTAACGAATAGCCGGCAACAGCAATGGAGATGGGATCGCCCAAGGGGGCAATTTGTTCTACCTTAATTATTTCACCCGGTACACAGCCCATTTCCATTAATTTAATCAACAGCTCATCGCTCTTAAATTCTTTAATGATGCCTTTCTCTCCTATCTTTAACGCACTTAGTGGTTTCATATAATGGGTTATAACGTCATTAGTTTTGTTATAAAATAAACAATTGTTTTTTCTTTATACAAAAGTAACGCCATTTTATGGGCTTTAATTACGAATTTTGGATTTCATTTATTGATACCCGTTATGGCTTCTATTTTTTTTCATCAGGCAGATCGTACCTTCCCATTTAAGCATAAACAAGTATTGAAAGCATTTTTAGCCTCTGTATTTATCCATGAACAACATTCCCTTAAGCGGCTCGATTATATTTTTTGTTCGGATGAATATTTATTGGGTATTAATCAACAATTCTTACAACACGATACCTATACCGATATCATTACTTTCGATTTAACCGAGCTTACCGACGAGGGCATTGTGGGAGAAATTTATATTAGTGTAGATAGAGTAAAAGCCAACGCTATTGAACACAACACCCACTTTACTGACGAAATGGTAAGGGTATTGGTGCATGGTATTTTGCACTTATGCGGATACAAAGACAAAACCCCGATGGAACAAACCTTGATGCGGGAGAAAGAAGCGGAATACATCGACCTGTTTGAAAGTCTATAACTCAATTAACCTGTTCCACGTGGAACAAAAAGGCTTGGTACTTTCTGTTTATGTTTCACGTGGAACAAACACAACCCTGTTTACAAACCTATTATTGGGTGTACATTTGCAAAAAATACGGAAACATGTTTGCTGAATACGATGTGATTGTGGTAGGTGCCGGCCATGCCGGTTGTGAAGCGGCTGCCGCTGCTGCCAATATGGGTAGCAAGGTTTTATTAATAACCATGAATATGCAAACCATTGCCCAAATGAGTTGTAACCCGGCCATGGGTGGAATTGCCAAAGGGCAAATTGTACGGGAAATAGATGCCTTGGGTGGATATAGCGGTATTGTTACCGATAAAAGCATGATTCAATTCAGGATGTTGAATAAAAGCAAGGGCCCCGCTATGTGGAGCCCCCGTGCTCAAAACGACCGCATGTTATTTGCTGCTACCTGGCGTCAAATGTTGGAGCAAACCCCTAATGTGGATTTTTACCAGGATATGGTGCGGGAATTGATTTTAAAAAATGGAAAGGCCTGTGGGGTGGTGACACAATTAGGACATGCCATTGCAGCTAAAGCCGTAGTGGTAACCAGTGGTACCTTTTTAAATGGGGTGATTCATATAGGTGAAAAACAGTTTGGTGGGGGTCGCGTTGCTGAAAAAGCTGCTACCGGTATCACCGAACAATTGGTGGCCCAAGGGATGGAAGCCAACAGATTAAAAACAGGCACCCCACCCAGGGTGGATGGCCGTAGTTTGGATTATTCCAAAATGGAAGAACAACAAGGCGATACGGAAATTACCGGCTTTTCCTATTTGCCCAATACCGTACCTATTACCGCTGCCCAACAAAGAAGTTGCTTTATTACTTATACCAATAGTACCGTACACGATATATTAAAAACCGGGTTCGATCGTAGTCCCATGTTTCAGGGAAGAATTGAAGGGGTGGGCCCCCGCTATTGCCCCAGTATTGAAGATAAAATCAATCGCTTTGCAGAGCGGGATCGTCACCAGTTGTTTGTGGAGCCTGAAGGATGGAATACCGTTGAAATATATGTGAATGGCTTTTCCACTTCTTTGCCCGAAGAAGTTCAAATGCAAGCCTTACAACAAGTACCCGGATTTGAAAATTGTAAAATATTTCGCCCGGGCTACGCCATTGAATACGACTTCTTCCCCCCTACCCAATTAACACATGCACTGGAAACCAAGGCCATACAAAATTTGTTCTTTGCCGGACAAATTAATGGAACCACCGGTTATGAAGAAGCAGCCTGCCAAGGAATTATGGCCGGCATGAATGCACATTTGAAAATTAATGGTCAGCCCCCCTTTATTTTAAAAAGAAGTGAGGCCTATATTGGGGTATTGATAGACGATTTAATTAGTAAGGGTACTGAAGAACCTTACCGTATGTTTACCAGCAGGGCAGAATACAGAACCCTTTTACGGCAAGATAATGCCGACCTACGCTTGACGGAAATCAGTTACCGCTTGGGCTTGGCTTCGCAGGAAAGAATGGAGGGCGTTCGGAAAAAACAAGCCGCCGTGGCTACCATTACCGAACAATTACAACAATATGCCATTGAACCGGATGCCATTAATGCATATTTAAACAGCATACAATCGGCACCGCTTACCGAAAAACAAAAGGCTGCTAAATTGTTGTTACGTCCTTCTGTTACTTTAACCGATATGCTGCCCAGCCTTCCGGCCTTGCAAGAAACCCTGCAAAACCATTTGCCGGAGTATTTAGAGCAGGCCGAAATACAAATTAAATACGAGCGCTATATTGCCAAAGAACAGGAACTGGTGGAAAAAATGAATGTAATGGAAGATTTACTGATTCCTGAAAACTTTGATTACGACCGTTTACAAGCCCTATCGAGCGAAGCCCGGCAGAAATTTAAAAAAGTGCAGCCCCGTACCATTGGGCAGGCCGGCAGAATTAGTGGGGTAAATCCCAGCGACATTCAAATATTAATGGTGTATATGGGCCGTTAATCCCTTAATTTTAATACCAAAAAAATGCAATGATGGTATTATTTCGTTTTAAAACTATGCTCGCCCTGTTTTTAGTGGGTGCCCTATTGGGTTTAAGTGCTTGTCATTCTAAACCTGAATCTATGACTGTGGCCACTTATTTTGCCCCGCAAGATTCCGGCGTTCAAACGGCCGGCATTAAAATGATTCCCATACAAACACCGGTTGGCACGTTTAAGGTATGGACCAAACGTATTGGGAATAATCCCACCGTTAAGGTATTATTATTACACGGCGGCCCTGCCATGACCCATGAGTATATGGAATGTTTCGAAAGCTTTTTCCCAAAAGAAGGCTTTGAAATGATAGAGTATGATCAGTTAGGTTCTTATTACAGCGATCAGCCTACCGATAGTAGTTTATGGACCATCCCCCGATTTGTAGATGAAGTGGAACAAGTACGCAAAGCGCTGGGATTAAACAATAGCAATTTTTATTTATTGGGAAATTCCTGGGGCGGCATTTTAGCCATGGAATACGCCTTAAAATACCAACAAAACTTAAAAGGGTTAATTGTTTGTAACATGATGAGCAGTTGCCCTGCTTATGGTAAATATGCACAAGAGGTGTTGGCCAAGCAAATGGACCCCAAAGTGTTAGATACCATTCGGGCAATAGAAGCCAGGGGCGATTATAAAAATCCCAAGTACATGGAATTATTACTGCCCAACTTCTACCACCAACATTTGTGCCGTTTAGCTGAATGGCCTGATCCCGTCAATCGTTCGTTTAAGCATGCTAATGAAACAGTATATACTTTAATGCAAGGCCCCAGCGAGTTTGGCATTGCCGGTCGCTTAGCCAATTGGGATATCAGTAATCGCTTGAAAGAAATTACCGTTCCTACCCTGGTAGTAGGGGCTAAATACGATACCATGGACCCCAATTACATGGAATGGATGAGTAAACAATTCCCGAAAGGCAGTTATTTATATTGCCCCGAAGGCAGCCATTTGGCCATGTGGGATGATCAGCAACATTTTTATCCCGGTGTTATACAGTTCATAAAAAAGGTAGACGCAGGAAAATAGCATTAATATTATTTTATATTAATATATTTAAAAAGCAATGGCTCTTGCCGTTGCTTTTTTATAACCTTTAACCGTTAAAAAAGTGTTAATCACCGAAAATTGGATGAGCGGTTTTATTCCTTGTTTAAAAATAGTAGCTTTAAGAACTGTTTTCATTAAAACCACATGATTATGAGAAAATTACAACTCCTATTATTGGGGCTCTTTGTTGTTTTACTGGTACGAGCCCAGGAAACATTTCCCGTAAACGGAGTAGCCGACCCTCGCACCCGTTCGTTTGCATTCATTCATGCCACCATTGTGAAAGATGCACAAACCCCACCCCTCAGCAATGCCACCCTTTTAATAAAAGAGGGAAAAATTATTGCGGTAGGCAACAACATTAGTATTCCTACAGATGCGGTGGTGGTTGATTGTAAAAACAAATACATTTATCCTTCCTTCATAGATATTTATACGGATTATGGAGTAACCACGCCTACCCGTCAGCCCGGCGGGTTCAACTTTATGGCCCCTGCACAATTTACTTCTAACATTAAGGGCGCATATGGCTGGAACCAAGCCATAAAGCCACAAGTAAATGCCATAGATCAGTTTAATGCCGACGATAAAAAAGCCGATCCTTTGCGCCAAATGGGTTTTGGTACGGTATTAACCCATGTAAAAGATGGTATAGCCCGTGGAACCGGAGCTGTAGTTACTTTGGCCAATGAAGCCGATAATTTTGCGGTGGTAAAAGAAAAAGCTTCAGCCCATTATTCTTTCAATAAAGGTTCTTCTACCCAAAGTTATCCTTCCAGCTTAATGGGTTCTATTGCCTTATTGCGTCAAACCTATTTAGATGCTAAATGGTATAAAAATAAACCCGCAACCGAAGGTACTAATCTATCATTAGAAGCCTGGAATAACAATCAATCCTTACCTCAAATTTTTGAAGCCGATGATAAATGGAATGATTTACGGGCAGATAGAATTGGCGATGAGTTTGGTGTACAATACATTATTAAAGGCGGCGGCAACGAATACCAGCGTATGTCGGAAATGGCTGCTACAAAAGCAACATTTATTCTTCCTTTGAACTTTCCACAAGCAATGGATGTGGAAGATCCTAACGATGCCCGCTTTGTGTCGTTGGCCGATATGAAAAATTGGGAATTGGCGCCTACAAATCCTGCAACGTTTGAAAAAGCCAATATTCCTTTTTGTTTAACTACCAGCGATTTAAAGGATGTGAAACAGTTTTTACCGAACTTACGTAAAGCCATTGCCGATGGCCTTTCCGAAAAAACTGCATTAGAAGCATTAACCAAAACACCGGCTACTGTTTTAAATGTGTATGATAAAGTAGGCAGCTTAGATGCCGGCAAATTGGCCAACTTTATTATTACCACCGCTCCGGTATTTGATGACAATGCTAAAATTGTAGAAAACTGGATTCAGGGAAGAAATTATAGCATTAACCCGGCTGAATGGAATGCCGTTAGCGGAGAATATACCCTTACCCTTCAATCGCCCAAGGGCCAACAAACCTATACCCTTTTGGTTAAAAACAGTTCTTCTGCACAAATACAGCAAGCCGATACCGTTCCTGTTAAATTAACCTACGATGGGAAAGCTGTTAAAATGCAGTTTGCATTAGAAGGCAATAAAAAAGCCGAAGGCGAAAGGCCTCGCCGTGCCGGCCAATACTTATTAAGTGGTATGGCATTAAAAGAAAACTGGAGCGGAACCGGCCGCGATGATATGGGCAATGCCTTTACCTGGACCGCCACTTATTCCAAGCCTTTACCTGCTGAAATACCCAATAACCGTAGAA
Source organism: Hydrotalea sp. (assembly GCF_049968455.1). Classification (NCBI taxonomy): domain Bacteria; kingdom Pseudomonadati; phylum Bacteroidota; class Chitinophagia; order Chitinophagales; family Chitinophagaceae; genus Hydrotalea; species Hydrotalea sp. Next base: position 9,784 of record NZ_JBMFQT010000016.1, read on the forward strand.
GAATGCAAAGCCGCCCCATGGCTAAAGTAACCTATCCGTTTGATGGTTATGGTTTTGAAGAAATGCCCAAACAACAAACCTTATTAATAAAAAATGGTACGGTTTGGACAAACGAAAAAGAGGGCATTGTGGATAATACCGATGTATTGATAAAAAACGGTAAAATTGCCAAAGTAGGTAAAAACCTTAGCGACCCAACCGCTACCGTAATTGATGCTACCGGCATGCATGTAACACCGGGTATTATTGATGAGCACTCACATATTGCTGCGGCATCTATTAACGAAGGTGGCCAATCCGTTACTTCTGAAGTTCGCATTGGCGATAACTTAAATCCTGATGATATCAATATCTACCGCCAATTAAGTGGTGGGGTAACTACTTCCCATATTCTGCATGGTTCTGCCAATACCATTGGCGGCCAAACACAATTAATTAAATTACGGTGGGGTGCTGACGATGAGCAATTGAAATTTGCCGGTGCCGATCCCTTCATCAAATTCGCATTAGGTGAAAATGTAAAACGTACTACATCACCCAATAACAACCGTTTCCCCGATACCCGTATGGGTGTTGAACAAGTTATGGTAGATGCTTTTACCCGTGCATTGGATTATGAAGCCGCCATGAAAAAAGACCCCATTAACACCCGTCGCGATTTAGAATTAGATGCATTGGTAGAAATACTGAACAAAAAGCGATTCATAACTTGTCACTCTTATGTGCAAAGTGAAATAACGGCAGCTATGCGGGTGGGTGAACGTTTTGGATTTCGCTTTAACACCTTTACCCATATATTAGAAGGATATAAAGTAGCCGATAAAATGAAAGCCCATGGCGCAAACGCTTCTACCTTTAGTGATTGGTGGGCGTATAAAAATGAAGTAAAAGATGCTATTGCTTACAATGCCTCTATTATGCACAAAGAAGGCTTGAATGTTTGTATTAATTCCGATGATGCGGAAATGGCGCGTCGCTTAAATCAGGAAGCTGCAAAATCAATTAAATACGGTGGCATGAGCGAGGAAGATGCTTTTAAAATGGTGACCATCAATCCTGCCAAAGCATTGCATGTGGACAATAAAGTAGGAAGCATTAAAGAAGGAAAAGATGCCGATATTGTTATTTGGTCTGCTAACCCCTTAAGCATTTATGCAGTGGCTCAAAAAACCATTGTAGATGGTACAATTTATTTTGACAGAGAAAGAGATGCTCAAATGCGCAAGAAAATTCAGGAAGAGCGCAATCGCTTAATTCAAAAAATGATTGGCGAAAAAAGAAATGGCGCACCGGTGTTAAGACCACAGCCCAGTTGGCAGTATGTGTTAAGCTGCGGCGATCACGACCATCATGATGGTATGATAACCATTGATATTAGTGAAGAAGATGGTATTTCAGCAGAAACACTGGAAACCCTTTCTCAACAAAAATAATTTTCTGAAAGCAACTGCATTCATTCACAAAAAATTAAGTAAACATGAAAACTTTAAAAATATCGCTTCTGCTGGCTGTGTTGCTGATGAACGTAGCCGCCTTTGCGCAAGATGATGTTTCTCCCGCAAAACCCTATATGGGCAAATTATTTATTACCAATGGTACTGTACATGTGGGCAATGGTACGGTAATTGACAAAGCCACCATTGAGGTAGATAAAGGTAAAATTGTGGCCATACACACCACGCAGGTAAGCATACCCGCCGATGCTAAAACGGTAGATGCCACCGGCAAACAAGTATATCCCGGTTTAATTTTACCCAATACCGATTTGGGTTTAAAAGAAATAGCCAATGGTGTAAGAGGCAGCAACGACTATTTGGAATTAGGCGATTTAAATCCTAATATTCGTTCCATTGTAGCGTATAACACCGACTCAAAAATTATCAATACCCTAAAAGCCAATGGTATACTGTTGGCCAGTGTAACACCCGAAGGGGGTAGCATTAGTGGTTCTTCCTCCGTGGTACAATTAGATGCCTGGAATTGGGAAGATGCTGCGTATAAAATGGATAACAACATTCACATGAATATGCCCAGTTTCATACGCCGACCCGGCAGAAGGTTTGGTGCATTTGTTCCGGAGAATATGCCCGACCCCTCAAAAGCTGCCTATGAAAAAATTGAAGAATTGAAAAACTTTTTCCGTCAGGCAAAAGCTTATTTAGCAGAGCCCAAACATGCACAAACCAACTTAAAGTTTGAAGCTGTTAAGGGATTGTTTGATGGTAGTAAACATTTATTCATTCATGCCGATCAGGTAAAACAAATGTTAGCGGCGATTGATTTTGCCAAAGAGTTTGGTTTTAAAGTTACCTTAGTAGGTGCCAGCGATTGTTATCAAATTACCGATTTACTGAAAGCCAATAATATTTCTGTTATTTTAAATCAGGAACATGCATTGCCTACCACCGAAGATGATGATGTAGACCAGCCCTTTAAAACTCCGGCTGAGCTACAAAAGGCAGGAATTCTTTTTGCTTTGAATGATGCTTTTGATGAGGCCCGCTACCGCAATTTAATGTTTAATGCCGGTACAGCTGCCGCTTATGGTTTAACGAAAGAACAAGCGTTACAGGCCATTACTTTAAACAGTGCCAAAATTTTAGGCATTGATGATAAAACCGGCAGCATTGAAGTAGGAAAAGATGCGAATATTGTGGTGAGTGATGGGGATATATTAGACATGCATTCCAGCATTATTCGCCATGCCTTTATTCAGGGACGGGAAGTAAGTTTAGAAAATAAACAAACCGAATTGAATAGAAAATACTTGACCAAATATGGTTTAGAATAGTTGAGGATGAGAAGCCCAATATGCACAAAAACCAAAAAGAGGTTGCCGTTTCCCCAAATGGCAGCCTCTTTTCTTTTCTGCCTCCCCGCATTTCTATACCTTAGCTGTTATGCAGAAAAAGTTATTTTTATTAGATGCGTTTGCCCTTATTTTCAGGGCTTATTATGCATTAATTCGCAATCCAAGGGTAACCAGTAAAGGGAGAAACACCAATGCACAATTTGGATTTACCAATACTTTAATTGAATTGCTGAATAAAGAAAAGCCCACCCACATGGCGGTATGCTTTGATATGGAAGGACCCACAGAGCGCCATATTGATTTTGCAGATTATAAAGCTAATCGCCAGGAAGCACCGGAGGATTTATTGGCCGCGGTTCCCGATATTAAAAGAATTATTGAAGCCTTTAATATTCCCGTATTAGGGGTACCGGGTTATGAAGCCGATGATGTAATTGGTACCCTGGCTTGGGAAGCCCACGATGCCGGTTATGAAGTGTTTATGGTAACACCCGATAAAGATTATGGTCAGTTGGTACGCAAAGGCATTACCATTTATAAACCGGCCTATCAGGGAGGATCAGTTGAATTAATGGGACCAAAAGAGGTATGCGAAAAATGGAATATTGATAATATTAGTCAGGTGGTAGATATGCTGGCATTAATGGGCGATGCGGTAGATAATATTCCCGGCATTCCCGGTATTGGAGAAAAAACAGCCGCCAAATTGCTAAAAGAATATGGAACACTGGAAGATATTCTAGCTAATGCAGAAAATATTAAAGGCGCTGTTGGCGAAAAAATTAGGAATGGAAAGGATAGTGCACTGATGAGTAAAAAACTGGCTACCATTATTACCAATGTGCCTATTCAGTTTCATGAAGAAGATTTTAAAGTTAAGCCCTTTAATAAAGAAAAACTGATAGAAGTATTTACCGAACTGGAATTTAAAACCTTAGGCAAACGCCTATTGGGTGAAGATTTACCGGCCTTTACCACCGCACCGCAGGCGGTACAAACCGATTTGTTTGGTGCACCGGTAGCCACCGCCGCCAACAGCAAGGCCAAGCCGTTAGTTACTGATGATGCGACAGCCGATACTGAAAATTTTGGTTTACAAAACAGCCAAACCATTCAACATGTCTACCATTTAATACAAACACCAGAACAGATACATGGGTTATTGCAAAAGCTAATGCAGCAACATGCCATTGCTTTTGATACAGAAACTACCGGTTTAGACCCCAATACTTCACAGCCCGTGGGTTTGAGTTTTGCTTATCAACCACACGAAGCCTATTATGTACCCGTACCCAAAGAACCCGAAGCAGCCAAAAAATTGTTGCATCACTTTATACCACTTTTCGAAAGAACCGATGTGTTATGGATTGGGCAAAACATTAAGTACGATATGCTGGTTTTAAAATGGCAGGGTATTGAGTTAAAAGGAAAAATTACAGATACCATGCTGGCGCATTATGTGGTAGAGCCCGATGGAAAACACAGTATGGATGCCTTGAGTGAACAATACTTGCGGTATCAACCCATATCCATTGAATCGTTGATTGGAAAAAAGGGAAAAGACCAAGGCAATATGCAGGATGTACCATTGGAAGAGATTAAAGAATATGCGGCAGAAGATGCAGATATTACTTTTCAACTGCAACAGGTATTAACTCCTTTGGTTAAAGAAAAAAAAGTAGAAAGGGTATTGAATGAAATAGAAAACCCTTTAGTGCCGGTGTTGGCCAATATGGAATATGAGGGCGTGGCCATTGATGTAGACTTTTTAAAATCGTACAGCAAAACACTGGCAGATGAAGCCAAAGTGGCCGAAGAAAATGTGTATCGGTTAGCCGGGGTGCGATTTAATTTAGCCTCACCCAAACAATTGGGCGAAGTGTTGTTTGAAAAGCTGCAACTAGATCCCTCTGCCAAAAAAACAAAAACCGGTCAGTATCAAACCGGTGAAGATGTGTTAGCTAAACTGGCTTTAAAAGGGCACCCGATAGTAGAAGATATTTTAGCATTTCGGGAGCTTACAAAATTAAAGTCGACTTACGTAGATGCCTTGCCGCAGTTAATCCATCCCATCACCGGCAGGGTTCATACGTCTTATGCACAAGCGGTAGCCGTAACCGGCCGGTTAAGTAGCAATAATCCTAATTTACAAAACATACCCATTCGCAGTGAACGAGGCCGCGAAATACGCAAAGCCTTCATTCCTCGCGAAAAAAACAGAGTAATGATGAGCGCCGATTATTCGCAAATTGAATTGCGAATAGTAGCTGCAATTAGTGGGGATGCCAATATGTGTGCAGCATTTAAAGAAGGAAAAGATATACACGTGGCAACTGCTGCAAAGGTTTATGGCGTACCCGAATCGGAAGTAACGAAAGAAATGCGTTATAAAGCCAAAAGTGTAAACTTTGGAATTATTTATGGACAAGGAGCTTTTGGTTTAGCCGATAACCTGGGCATTTCACGCACTGAAGCGAAAGAAATTATTGACAACTACAAACAGCAATTTCCGGGCATTACCCAATACATGCAAAGCACCATTGCTTTTGCACAAAAAAATGGTTATGTGGAAACGTTGATGGGAAGAAAGCGTTGGCTAAAAGATATTAATTCAGCCAACTTTACCGTTAGAGGTTATGCTGAGCGTAATGCCATTAATTCGCCCATACAAGGAACAGCGGCAGATATGATAAAACTAGCCATGATAAAAATTGCCGCAGACCTAAAAAAACATCATTTTCAATCGGCCATGATATTGCAAGTGCACGATGAATTGGTGTTTGATGTGTTGGAAGAAGAAGTAGAAAAAATAAAACCCATCATTTTAAATAATATGCGCGAAGCATTAATTCTACCCAATAAAGTACCTATTGAAGCAGAAATAGGTACCGGCAAAAACTGGTTAGAAGCCCATTAATTCGGCAAAACAAACAATGATACAGCAAGGCGTAAACGTTATGAAAAAAGTAATGGGGTGTTCCTCTAAATTTTGGCAATGGGGTATTGTTATCATTTTGGCAATGATTTTAGTATTGCAGGCCTGCCAGCCTACAAAGCATTATGCACACCCACATGTACAAATTGAAACCACGCTAGGTTATATAGAAGTGGAATTGTATCCTGAAAAGGCACCCAAAACGGTAGCGGCTTTTTTGAGTTATGTAGATTCAGGCTATTATAAACGTGCCAATTTTTATCGGGTATTGAACGATGTTAATCAACCTATGAATGCCCCTAAAACAGAATTGGTACAAGGTGGTATTTGGAAAACGAATAATGATTTAGCGCGCTCTGTACCCGGCATTCCGCATGAAAGCACCAAGCAAACCGGCTTACAACATGAAGAAGGTACTATTTCATTGGCCAGAATGGCGCCCGGCACTGCAGGCACCGAGTTTTTTATTTGCATGGAACGAGAGCCCGGCCTGGACTATGGTGGGGTGAATATGGAAGACAAACAAGGTTTTGCTGCTTTTGGAAAAGTGGTGAAAGGAATGGATATTGTTAGAAAAATATACAACAGTAGCGATTACAATCAATACCTTGACCCGCCGGTAGTGATATTCAACATACGGCGGGTAGGTGAATGAGGTACAACTATCGTTTTAATAATTTGAAGGCGATGTCTCTACCTAAGCCTCTAAACAAAGCCAGGTTAATCCAAAATAGTGCGAATTGTTCCATTAATGTAAATTGGTCATTACCACCCACATCATAACATTCGGCAAAACCGGCGTCTTTAGCCAGTTGAATAGCTACTTGCTTTCCCTTTTCACTATTGCCCGCAACAAAGGCATCAATTGTCCAATTGCCGTATTGGGTATTTTCCATGTTATTGTATCCGGTAGTATTAAAGCATTTTACCACGTCAGTGGTTTGCGTGTAGGCTAAGATGGCTTTGGTGGTATTGGTAAAGCCTTCCGGTCCTTGCTTCATTGCAATATTCATGGCATCAATAATTATTTTTCCGGAAGTATCACCCAACGATTGGGTAATGGGAATGGTAGCTTTAGCCGGAGTTGCCAATAAAATTACAGTGGCTTTTTTCACTGCATCGGAAATGGAATGCACAGAAGTATTGGGGTTGTTGAGTAAATGTTTCCCTTTAAAATTTTCTCTATCGTTTACCCCCAATAAAATAGTATGTCCTTTTTGTACCCATTGGGTAGCCAAAGCGGCACCCACATTTCCGGTACCGATGATTGCAATATGCATAAGTTGGTTTTTAATGGCAAAGGTGTTTTATATGATGCTATTTTTTCTTCACTTACCAATTTGTGAGGTACTCACTTTTAGGAAAGTATGGTTATTTTGCCTATCTAAACATAAAGCGTTTTTATCTGCAAAATGAATGGTGTGGATAAACTGTATTATAAATTTTGAAATAGTTGTTGTACGCCCAAGTTTATTAATAAAAACAAGCTGTATTATAATCCTGTTGAGTTTACAATAGACCGCATTGGCGGCACATGGAAAATCCCCATATTATGGCGGTTAAGAAGGAAAACGTTTCGTTATGGTGAATTGAAGAATGATATTCTACATGTATCCCATAAAATACTGATCAGCCTGTTGAAAGTATTGGAAGACGAAGGGTTTATTAACCGCATTGTTTATGCTGCTGTGCCCCCAAAAGTGGAATACTCCATTACGGAAAGAGGGCTAGCCGCCATAAACGTAATTGAAGTAATCAGGAATTATGGTATTCATTTAATGCAGGAATTTGGTATTGATGAATCGATTATCAAAAGCATTCAATAAAAAAGCGGTAGCTTTTTATAAAAGAAACTACCGCTTTCAGGAAAAAAGTTGTCTTTTAGCTTATTGTTTTTTCAATTCCATTTTTTGGATATTTCCTTGCCCATCGGTTGTTTTCCAAACTTGATATTTTGGTTTGTTGGTAATAATAATCCATGATTTTGGGAACTGAGCATTTTCGCTATTCAGGGTAACATTGTTGCCATTAATAGTCCAAGTGAAAGGTTTTTGATCGTTGGTTTGGTTACCCAAAATAGAATAACTCAACGATTTTACGCCCGAACCATCTTTCTTGAACTGAATAGTACCCACATTACTTGCTGATGCGTTCTGCTGGCTAATATTGGTTTCTTGAAATTTTACAATATTCCAAGTACCGGTAAGGCGTTGTTGTAAAGTACAACTACCTAAAGCAATAGCAGCAATTAATACTAAATAAATTTTGTTGAATTGTTTCATAATCAAACGTTTTATTTTTTCTTATAAACGGGTACGGTACTGCATGGTTCACCGTACATAATACTTTTGGCAACCGGTTGTAAAAGGGAGGTTAATGTTAAATACACAGCAGC
>NZ_JBMFQT010000016.1:18024-77657 GCF_049968455.1 Hydrotalea sp.
TTCTTTTAAAATAAGCCCCATGAATAAATAGTCTTTTAAATCGAATGACAATACCGATTGTTTCGGCGCAAAATCTGCCGGGTCTAAGGTAATTAAACCACTTTCTGCTACTTTATTAATAATAGGTGCTGTGTCCATATGCAAACTATTCATGATGCAAAGATACCCAATTCTGCCGGTAGGGCTTTACTATATACGTTAAAAAAGGCCTCTGGAATACATCCGGAGGCCTTTGCCTATGATTTTGTTGAAGCGATTAATAGAATTGACTACGGTAATCTTTAACAACGGCAGTTTTACGTAATGCATCCATACCGCGATAAATAGCCATGCGCAGAGATTGCAATAAAGTTTGTTTAACGCCCTGAGCCTCATCTGGGGTAGCCGTTTTGCTGCTAATGGCATTAATTTGAATGACAAATACACCGTTAGTACCAGCAATGGGAGGAGTAACTTTATTCAAATAGGCTTTATTAAATGATGCACCGGTAAACTTAGCATCATTGCCTATGCCGGTAATAAACGGTGCACTGAAAGAAATGCTATCTGCTTTTTGAACCTGAGTGCCTGTTGCAGAAGCATAAGCATTTAAGTCGCTCCCGGATTTAAACTTAGTATCTAATAACATTTTGGCTTTCTTTTCATTGCGAACAATGGGTTCAATCATTGGTCTAAGAATTGAAGCCGGAGGCAAACCGGGTTTAATATCGGCAGTAATTAAAGGAACCACATAATTGTTACCAATACGAACGGGCTCTTGATCTATGTCACCAACATTATGCTCGTATATCCAACGAACTAGTTGACGGCTATCGCCTAAATTAGGAATAGAGTAATCGTTTTCTTTAATATCTTCAGCTGTTGCAATGGTTTTATTCATTTTCGCAGCGGTAGCTTCAAAATCTTTTTTGTTTTTGCTAAGCGAAACAAATTGTGCTGCAGCATTTACAGCAGCCGCGTCGGTTTCATTGCTAATGGTGATGGGCTTAGCATAATAAGCTATTTTATAAGCAGGCGATGAACCTTTTTGACCCAATACCTCAACATAGTGTAAACCATACTCTGTTGAAATAACACCTTTGGTACCAACTGGGTTTAAAAAGCTGAAATCGTTAAAACTAGGCACCATTCTACCGGTAGTAAAATAATCGTAAACACCGCCGGCATTTTTATTGCCATCGTCAGAATATTTCATTGCCACTGAATCGAAAGGTACACCGGCTTTTAATTGCATTTCAACGGTGTCCATAATTTTACGAGCTGTGCTATCATCTCTTACTCTCTGTAAAACACCTGTTTGCGGGTCTTGCTGATGGGTAGCCACTAAAATATGGCGCACTTTGGCTGAGTCGGGTAATTGTTTAACCGCAATTAGTTTTGCTATTACATATTCATTGCCATCTAAATAAGGACCAAACACACCATTAACGGGTAATTTTGCAATAGAATCAATACTTTTTTGGTGTATTTGATTTTTAGAAATATAGCCGTCGTAGTAAGGTAAATCGGATGTGTTTTGTGCAAAAAAAGTATTGATATTGGTATTGGAAGCTAATTCTGCTTTTTTAGCTAAAACCGCATTGAAAGCAGCCAAAGAGTCGGCAGCACTAGGATCGGCATTAAAAGTAACGAATGCAATATTGCGGGTTTCCTCATCGCGTTTATATTCGTCTTTATGTTTGTTGGCATAGGCCATGATTTCGTCATCGCTCACTTTGATGCTGGAATCTGGGATGGCGCTATAAGGTGCATAAACGTATGAAACATTCGATAGCAGGTTATTATCTTCTTCCGTTTTATTCACTAACCATTTAGGAACGTACATGGCTTGTTGTAATAAAGCCTGGTATTTAGCTTGCAAGGCTTGTTGAATAGCAGGTTTAATATAGGCTTCTTCAACTTGTGCCATCTCCTGAGTATTTCTCGATTTTTTTAATCTATCGAAAGCGGCCTTGGCTTCATCCACCATAAACATACCGGTTTTTGGGTCGGTAAATTCACGTTTTAAAGGAGAGGTTGCTGGATTAAATAAAATGTCGCTCACTTCTTTCGGTGTAACGGTTAATCCCAATTTTTTGTATTGCTGCTCCATGATAATGCCGGCCACCTCATTATTCCAAAGTTGCGCAATCACTTGTTCGCGATTCGCACCACGACCACCATACATGCTCACCTTCTCTTCAAAATCGGCACGTTCAATTTTTTGGCCATTTACTTTACCAATAACTGTTGTGTTGGAAAAGAAATTGCCCCGGCGAAAAGAACCATCTTGTAAAATAAACGCCAATAATGCTAATGCAATAATGCCGAAAATAAACCAGGCACCTTTGTCGCGTATGCGTTGAATAACAGACATAATATATAATTGTTAGTAAGAAATTTTTATAAGGATGGCAAAAATAGGGGAATAAATTTATTGCACAAATTGTGGAAAAATATGTTTGTATGGAATGAATTGCAGTTGTTTTAAGTTACGATAGGCCTTAATAAGCCTGCGGTATGATGCGCTGTACTTATGATAATAGAAAAGTGGAGTAAGCGCCTACTTTAAAAGCTATTGGCATCATTCACTTCCGGGTTTTGAACAAGGCTATCCGGCAATGGTTGTGCAAGGGTTGATTGTGCCAAATACTGTTGATTACTACTATAAATAAACAAACAGCTTCCCTCTTTTATTGTGCTAATAATAGCTGAAGTAACTTTTGGGGGCAAAGCGGGGCATCCTTCACTTCTTCCTAAATAGCCTTGCATGCGAATAAATTGTTCGTTAACGTAATTGGCTGCGTGCATTACAATGCCTCTGTTCAAAGCATTATCATTAATGTCAGGCTCTAAACCGTTTAATCGAAGCGCAAAACCATGTTTGCCTCTGTAAGTATTTGCTGTTGCATAAAAGCCCAAACTACTTTCATAGCTATTGGGGCGATTTGAAAACCGAGTAGCCATTAACTTACCTGAATTTTTACCATGTGCTACATAGGTATTGAACAATAAAGCACCCTTTATTACATCAATTACAAATAATCTTTTTTGGGTAGAGGGCAAACTAAAATCAACAATGGTAAGCAGTTGATTATTTTGAATTTTGCCTGCCTCATATAATGCTTGCATACCGGTATAGGCTACTTCAAATGCTTGGTAGGAAAGCCCTTTTGCGGCTAAATCCAATTTTTGGTATATGCTGAATGAGCTTTTGGTAACGCTGCTTTTATTAGAAGGGGCAGTAGGACCATATGCTTTACCCGGCGCAAAGCTGAATAGGGTAAACATGTTTACAGCAAATAGGATAAATTGGATAGATTGTTTGCAAAACTTCATCATCGAACCGCACTTTTTAAATTCTTGTAGGCTGCAAACTAATCCAAATCATGAAAAAGTAGTGCCAATAGGTAATTTTATTAACCTTTCATTAACATATCAAATACAATACATTATTGCATGCCCAACCAAGCATAATAACCGGCCCCTAATAAAGGCGCTTGTTGGTTTAACACTATATAAACGCTAACCTCAGCTAATAGTTGGCGCATACGCCCACTGTTTTGAAAAGTATCATCCCAAACTTCGGGCTTCAATAAAGGAAGCACTTTCGGGGCAATGCCACCGGCCAGGTATAAGCCGCCTGTAGCCTTGAATTTTAAAATTAAATTGGCTGCTTCAATGGAAAGATAGCGATTGAATAAGGCCAAGGCTTCTATACAAACCGGGCAAGTTCCCTGAGCTGCAGCATGGCTAATGGCAGCCGCTTTATCTGTAGCTGAAACAATGGTTGCTTCTACTTCAGCAGGACAATTTTTCTTTTCTTTTTGTATTAAAAAGTCCCATATATTTTCAATGCCCAAACCGCTTAATAAACGTTCCCAGCTTACATGTTTAGGATATTTTTCCAACAAAAAATGCATGAGTTCAATATCCTGTAGCGTTCTGGGCGCAAAGTCGCAATGGCCGCCTTCAGTTGCAAAAGGGTGATAAGCATGCCCATCAAAGTACATTCCGGCCTCACCCAGTCCGGTACCTGCAGCTAAAATACCAATGTTACCGGGAGTTTCATCTTTTCCTTTGTGTAAAATATGCACCTCGTTCGGTTTTAATGCTGCTAATCCGTAAGCGGTGGCTTCTAAATCGTTCAAGATAGCTACGGGGCAATTGTTGATTAAACTGCTGATTTCTCTTGCATTAATTTCCCAACTTAAGTTGGTAAACTTAACCGAGCCTTCAATGATGGGTCCGGCAACCGATAAACATACCCTTTGAGGGGTTGGTTGTCCGGCTAAAAAATCGTTCAAAATCTCCTGAAATGAATGGTAATGTTTACTAAAGTATCGTTGTTCTTTTAGGCTAGTAAAGCCATTGCCATTTACTTTAAATAAAGCCATATTTGCTTTGGTTCCACCAATATCGCCGGCTAAAACTATAATATTATCGGGGGCAGATGCTAAATGCTGAAAAGCAATCGGAAGAAATAACTGGGGTTTCATAATAAACGGCAAGTTACAACAAACATAGTTTTAAAAATGCCAATGAGTTGTTGAATTTTTTAAAAGAAGAATATGCACATACTACCTTTTTACGCGGCATTGCCTTTATATTGCAGCCCGGAAATGGAGAAAGTATACCCTTCTTTTGTGAATAAACTTAATTGCACAATAAGCCATTTTTGCAAGCTTCAATTTCAAAAAGCCGAACACGAACCAAATGACAGAACCACATTATTTAAAAGGATTGAACGAACCTCAACGCGAAGCGGTTACTACCCTCAATGGACCATTGTTAATTATTGCCGGTGCCGGTAGTGGAAAAACAAAAGTATTAACCACTCGTATTGCCCATTTAATGGCCAATGGCGTTGATGCTTTTAATATTTTGGCTTTAACGTTTACCAATAAAGCGGCACAAGAAATGAAGGAGCGGGTTGAAAAAATTTTAGGTAATAATGATGCCCGCAATTTGTACATAGGCACTTTTCATAGTGTATTTGCCCGCATTTTACGCGGTGAAGCGCATAAATTAGGCTACCCGGCTAACTTCACTATTTATGATACGGATGATAGTCGCTCTGTATTAAAAACTGTGATCAATGAATTGAATTTAGACGATAAACACTATAAGCCCAATATTGTACACAACCGTATTTCATCCGCTAAAAATGCGTTGGTGGGCCCGGCTGAATATGCTACAGATTATTACATTCAACAAGAAGATATGCGGGCCAACAGGCCGGCTATTGCTCAAATTTATGCAGCATATGCGGCTCGTTGTTTTAAAAATGGGGCAATGGATTTTGATGACCTTTTGTTGAAAATGTATGAATTATTAAAAACGCATCATGATGCCCTACATAAATACCAAACTAAGTTTAAGTATATACTGATTGATGAGTATCAGGATACCAATCCTGTTCAGTATCAAATTACCAAGTTATTGGCCGCAATGCATGAAAATATTTGCGTGGTGGGCGATGATGCTCAAAGTATTTATAGCTTTAGAGGCGCCACCATTGAAAATATTTTACAGTTTCAAAAAGATTATGATGATGTAAAATTGGTGAAGCTGGAGCAAAACTACCGAAGCACCGATACCATTATTAAAGTGGCCAATGAGGTAATTAAAAATAATAAAGGGCAAATTCCTAAACTGTTATGGACAGAAAATGCCACCGGTGAAAAAATTAAACTGGTACGCACTATGACGGATAATGATGAAGGCAAATTTGTGGCTGACACCATTCAGGAACAGAAATTGCGCAATCATTATGAAAACAAAGATTTTGCTGTTTTGTACCGTACCAATGCTCAAAGCCGTTCGTTTGAAGAAAGCTTGCGACGCATGGGTATTCCCTATAAAATTTATGGCGGATTAAGCTTCTATCAAAGAAAGGAAATTAAAGACTACATTGCTTATTTGCGTTTAATTGTAAACACAAAAGATGAAGAAGCTTTAAAGCGTATCATCAATTACCCTGTTCGTGGCATTGGAAAAACATCACTCGAAAAAGCCGTAATTATTGCCAATGAACAAAATACTACTTTGTTTGAAGTATTGCAATTGGCTGCCGCCAATGGTTTTAAAGGAGCAACTTTAGAAGCCATGCAAAACTTCGTAACCATGATTCGGTATTTTCAAACCCTTATGGCAAGCAAAAATGCATACGATGTTGCTGTACAGGTGGGAAAACACACCAATTTGGTAAAAGAATTGTTCAACGATAAAACCACAGAAGGCCTGGCCCGTTATGAAAACGTACAGGAATTGCTGAATAGTATTAAAGAATGGACCGAAATGCCCGATAATGAAGATGGCGAAATGGTTGATAAATCGTTGGGCAGCTATTTGCAGCAAATTACTTTATTAACCGATGCAGATAAAGACAATGATCCCGATGCGGATTCCGTAAAACTAATGACCATACATGCGGCCAAAGGGTTGGAATTTAAATGTGTGTTTGTGGGTGGCATTGAAGAAACCTTATTTCCGAATGCTATGAGTATAAACTCAAGAGAAGAATTGGAAGAAGAACGTCGGTTATTTTATGTTGCCGTAACACGTGCTAAAGAAAAACTTTGGTTAAGTTATGCCAATGCCCGCTACCGATTTGGCAGTTTGGTGCAAAATGATCCCAGCCGCTTTTTGGAAGAAATGCCCGAAAGTTTATTAGATAAAACCTATGCGGGTGGCGGTGCTCGAAATAATGCAGGCAACGGCTTTAATAACGGTAGTGCCTTTGCTCGTATGCAAAGGGGCATGGGTTATAGCGATGCAGATGCTGCTGAAAAAAAATACGGCCCACCCCCTGCCAAAAAAGCAAGCAGCAAACCCTCATACATGCCGACTTCACCTCCTCCGCCCAAGGTGGTGGAGCATATACCTTCTGCCAATTTTGAACCCAGTGATCCACACGATATGGAAGCCGGTCAAACTGTTGAACATCAAAAGTTTGGTTTTGGCAAAATTGTAAAAATTGAAGGTGGCGCCCATAATCCCATTGCTACCATTCACTTTCAGCACAATGGTGAAAAGAAGATTATGTTGAATTATGCAAAAATTAGAATTGTGCAGCAGTAATGGGCTTTTACAATTCGTAAAAAATAGAAAATGAAAGCCATTGTATTTGAACAAAGCGGAAAAGCAACATCGGTACTAACATTGCATGAGGTGCCTCAGCCGCAGCCTTTGGAAGGAGAGTTGTCAATTAAAGTATTGGCATCTACCATTAATCCTGCAGACATATTATTCATTGCCGGTAAATACAGAATGCAGCCCAACCTACCGCAAATTGCCGGGTTAGAGGGTGTGGGTGTAGTAATGCAGCAAGGAAAAAACACCCTAACACCCACTCAAACATTAGTGGCTTTTCGTCATAAAAATGTTTGGGCGGAATATGTGGTGGTACCAGAAAAAAAGGTAATTCCATTGCCCCCCGGTTTTCCGATAGAAAAAGCTGCCCAGTTCTCCCTCAATCCAATTACTGCATACGGGCTATTATCGCAAGCGAGCTTACAACAGGGAAATTGGTTGTTGTTAACAGCTGCAAATTCAGCCCTTTCAAAAATTGTCATTCAATTAGCTGCACAAAAAAAATATTCAACCATTGCGGTAGTTCGGAAAGAAGAAGAAATAGCAGTATTAAAAGCATTAGGTGCTACAGAAGTGGTATTATCAACAAATCCGCAGCTGACCAATACAATTTTATCCATCACTCAAAATAAAGGTGTTAATGCATTGTTCGATGCAGTAGGCGGCAACCTGCTAACACAATTATTACCTACTGTTGCGCCATTTGGTAAGGTATTGATATATGGGTTGTTAGATAATCAGCCCGCGCAATTGTATAATGCTACCATTGTTTTTAAAAATTTATCTCTCATGGGCTTTGGAGTAGATGCCTGGTTGCAAACCTTATTGGAAAATGAGCAAAAGGAAATGCAAACTTATTTAATAGAAAACTTACAGCAGCCCGGATTTCAATTGCCGGTGTCAGAAAAATTTCCTTTTACGCAGTTTATGGAAGCTATTCAAGCCTATGAAAGCGGCAACCAAAAGGGAAAAATTTTGTTAGAAATGCATTAGGCTCAGCCAAAATAGAAATATGGGTTGCCTGAAATGCTTTAGAAAACTTGTTCAAAATCATAATCGTTAGGTACAAAGCAATCCCGTGTATTAAAAGTAAGTTCAATTTTTGAAAAGTAGTATCTAAGCATTTTCGATAGCCGAAAAAACCAGGGGTATTTCTATTTTAGCATGCTGCATCCGCAATATTTTAGTAATTTTGTACTTGAATTTATAAATTGAAGTGTTATGATAAAAACCGGCAATACCATTGTTAGTATTTATACTGAAATGACGCCCAATCCGGAAACCATGAAGTTTGTGGCCAATAAATTATTATATCCCGGAAAAAGCATTGATTTTCAGGACGAGCGCAGTGCCGGCCCTTCGCCATTAGCGAAGGAGTTGTTTAGTTTTCCTTTTATTAAAAGTGTATTTATTGCCAGCAATTTTGTAACCTTAACCAAAACAGCGGAAACAGGTGATTGGCAAGACGTAATTCCAACCATAAAACAATTTTTAAAAGATTATTTGGAAAACGGGGGTCCTATTGTAAATGAGGAAGAAGTTGCCCAAATTAAGCAAGAAGCCGGCAATGTTGTTGCGGCTGATGATGATGATGTGGTAAAACGCATTAAAGAATTATTGGAGAATTATGTGAAACCTGCTGTTGAAATGGATGGAGGTGCCATTCAATTCCGCAGCTATAAAGAAGGGGTGGTTAATTTAATGTTGCAAGGAAGTTGCAGTGGTTGCCCCTCTTCAATGATTACCTTAAAGGCGGGCATAGAAGGTATGATGAAACGCATGATTCCGGAAGTAAAAGAAGTAGTAGCAGAAGCTGAATAGTTTTTCATTTTTTATAGTTTTTCCCTTCTTCGGCTGATACTGAAGAAGGGTTTTTGTTTTAAAACTTTAGGTAAACGCTACATTCCAAATAAAAGGAGTTTGACAAGTTCTTTTCTGATGCGGGTGTGGTATTATTTGTAGTAGTAATGGTTGATCGGTTTTTTAAAGTATAAGTTGCGGTGGTTGTTGTTTCAATTTTATTTACGGGAATGGCATAAGTGGGTGTAATGGCAAAGCCCCATTTTTTGGCATCATAAGTTAAAGGCATGGATGCTTCATAGTCTAATAATGTTACTCCCGGATTAGGAACAATGGTAGCAGCTTTCACAGATACTACATTAGGATTATTTTTCTTAATGGCCTTTCCTACTCTTCTGTTGGTGTATCCCTCATAAAAATATAAACTGCTGAAATTCGCCGCCAGGGTTGGTGTTAAGTTCCATTGTTGTTTGTCGGGTCCCCAGGTAAAAGCATGCGCAATATTTGTATTGAAAGCTACGTCGGTTTTGTTATCGAAAATAACATCGGCACTGGCTCCCAGTTGTAAAAAATTAAAGTCATAGCTTAAGTCCGTACCGAAACCTCCTTTTATATCGCTTTTAATGGCGGTACTTTGAGCATTATAAAAGGTTTTGTTGGCTCGCACATCGCCACTGAAGTTATTAATAGAAAAATTATAGCCGGCATCCAATGAAAAGTAATCAATTCTATTTTCATTAGCGGCAGCAGCATAAGCTGCGCTGGCACTAACATACCAACCTGATTTGTTGTAATAACCAAAAGTGGGTGTTATATAAGGCAACACCGTAGAGTCTTTTCGGCCATTATATACAGCATTGCTTAAGTAATCTAATGAAGCTTTGAAATACGATTGGGTGTGGGTACTATCTGATTTTTGTTGTGCAAACAGGGGTTGCGTTAACCACGTAAATAGCATACCAATGCTAATAACGAAAATTTTTAAATGCCGCATATTGTAAGGGTTACTGATAAATTTTGTTATAAAGACCTGCTTTTCTGAGGAACGTTTAAAACCGAAAAATAAAATATGGAGGAGTTGTTTTTTGTATTATTTTTTTCTATTAAGTAACTTGTTGAAAATATTTTTGCGTTTAGCGGACTTAGTAGATTTTGTTTCGCTATCATCGCCTAGTAAATAGCCCCAAGGTTCAAGGCTTTCCACAGAGTCGAATATAATTTTTAAAATCGCTAGTATGGGCAACGCCAAAAACATGCCCGGAATACCCCAAAGCAAACTGCCAACAACAACTCCTAAAATAGTTGCCAAAGCATTTATTTTTACTTTAGAGCCCACAACTTTAGGTAATAAAAAATTACTATCTATTAAATGTACAATAATCATTACAATAGCTACACCTAGTACGGCTGACGGAGTATTGTTGGTGTAAGTAACCAACATGCCAAATAACGTGGCGGTATATATACCCAAATAAGGAATTAAATTTAAGATGGCGGCAACTACTGCCAGTAAAATAGCATATTGAACACCAACAATCAATAAGCCTATGTAATTTAAAATGGCAACGATTAACAATTCAATTAATAAACCAAAAATATAATCTTTAATCATTAACCGAATACGGTGCAAAACATTAATAACGGTTAACGCATGGGTATTGCCGAAGCTTTTTACAAAGAAATCAATAATAATATGTCGATACAATAAAAACAAAAATGTATAAATGGGAATGAGCACCAAATACACCAGAACATTTGATAAGGTTGAAACGGTGCTGCCCACTATGGCCGATGTACTGCTCATAGATTGAGCAGTAATGGAATCAATAAACTTTTTTAAATGTTGGTCGCTGATGTGAAAGCGCTGTTGAGCCCAGTTTTCCAAATCGGTTACAGCAATATACAACTGTTGGGCAACCTTGGGAACATCATTGCGAAAACTAATGATTTGAGATGAGATGAAATAAAATACAAATAGTACCACTAATATAGCCAGCAATACGGCAATAAGTGCACTAATACCCCGCGAAATACCCCATTTCTCAAAAACATTGGCTACACTAATCAGTAGTAAAGTAAACAATGCTGCAAATGCCAATGGAATAAAAAACGATTGTGCATAATACAGCAAAAGAATAATGAGGCAAACACTGATTAATGCATAAGCCAGTTTTTGTAAAAATGTAAGCGATGTTTTCAATAGGAAAAATTTGTTGATGAACGTAAAAATAATAAACAAAGCCAACTATAGCCATTTAAGCATTACCTTTCTGCATAAAATTACAAATTCAACCACTTCGTTTAACTTGTATTCAAATTCAATACAAACCATGAAAAGAATGTTTGTTTTAATGGCATTATTGGGAATTACAGGGCTACAAAACTTGTTGGCACAAGCACATAAGTTTTACTATTTAAATTCCGATAGCAGTCAATTTGTACTTACCGATACAGGAGCAAAATATTTGGCAGCATTGCCCTTGCGTTGTATTCAGCAGGAATATCCAAACAAAGTAAATCATGTTGCCATTAGCGACAGTAGTCAGTTATTAACGCCTAAACAATTGCATCCGGCATTTTACGGTTGTTTCGATTGGCACAGTACAGTTCATGGCCATTGGATGCTGGTGGCATTATTAAAAAAATTTCCGCATTTACCCGAAGCAACAATCATTCGTAGAAAATTAAATGAAAACATTACTCCCGAAAATATTGCTCGTGAAGCGGCATACTTCAATACACCATTGAACAGTAGTTTTGAACGAACTTATGGGTGGGCTTGGTTATTGCAGTTGCAAAAAGAATTATTAGGGTGGAATAATCCTGATGCCATTCATTGGAGAAAAACACTTGAGCCATTGTGTGATACGGTGGTAAACCTTTGGATGCGTTTTTTGCCCAAACAAACTTATCCTAATAGAACCGGCGTGCATCCCAATACTGCATTTGGAATGGTATTGGCATTAGATTATGCCCGTGCAGCACATAATACCGTATTTGAACAAGCACTTATTAATGCAGCTAAAAAATTATTTTTAAACGACAAAAAAATACCGGCATTATGGGAGCCCGATGGCACCGACTTTTTATCGCCTTCATTAGAAGAAGCCGATTTAATGCGCCGTGTTTTAAATAAAACACAGTTTTTACAATGGTTTAATCAATTTTACACTCCGGCCGGTTTACAACATTTAACCGTACTGCCGGTAGTATCGGACAGAAATGATTTAACCATTGTGCATTTAGACGGGTTGGCATTGAGCCGAAGCTGGTGTATGCAAGGCATAGCCAAATTATTGCCCAACAACGATCCTCGCAAAAAAATGTTGCAACGCTCGGCAATAGCACATATGAATGCAAGTTTACCGCATATTGCATCAGGCAGTTATGGCGGCGAACATTGGTTGGCAAGTTTTGCGGTGTATGCTTTATTACAATAAAGTAGCTTCGGAACTAATGGCCATGTTTAATGCTTTTGAAACCGGACAGTTGGTTTCTGCATCTTTTACGGCTGCATCAAATTGTTCTTTAGAAATACCCGGCACTTTACCTTTTACGGTTAAATGTGATTGAGAAATTACGCCGTTATCTAATGTAATGGCACATTGTGTTTCTAAGGTTTCGGGTGTAAAGCCCATGGCACCTAAAACAAAGCTAAGCTTCATGGTAAAACAACCGGCATGCGCAGCAGCAATTAATTCTTCCGGATTGGTACCTACTCCATTTTCAAAACGTGAGTGGTAAGAATACTGATGTTGATTTAATACTGTGCTTTGAGTGGTTAGATGGCCATTGCCTTCTTTACCGGAGCCATTCCAAACGGCGGTTGCTGTTCTAATCATATTTGTAAATTTTTGAGTAAGCAAGTTACTAAATGTAATACCATCTATCTTTGATGCCATTAATAATTCCCTATTTCGTGAATGTATCGGAAATCTGGCACCAACTTATTCAGGGTATTCAGGAAACTTCTTTATTAGAATTTATTGGCACCATTTGTGGTATTGCCAGCGTTTTCTTCTCCCGAAGGGAAAACATTTTGGTGTATCCGGTGGGCATGGTTAGCACCAGTATTTATATTTATTTATATGTGGTGCATGGTTTGTATGCCGATGCTTCGGTTAATTTTTATTACACGGTAATGAGTATTATCGGCTGGATTATGTGGAGCAGAAAGAAAAATCATGAAGTAGTATTGCATATCAGCTATAATACAAAATCACAACAATGGCTAAGTATTGGTTTCTTTGCAGTATGCTGGGTAATTCTTTATTTAGTGTTGCATCATTTTACAGACAGTACCGTACCACAAGCCGATGCCTTTACTTCAGCTGCAGCATTTACGGGAATGTATTTAATGAACAAAAAGAAAGTAGAAAACTGGTGGTGGTGGATATTGACCAATATTGCCTCAATACCGCTTAATTTTTATAAAGGTTTGGTATTTACCAGTTTCCAGTATTTGGTTTTATTAATTTTAGCTATAATGGGTTTAATTAGCTGGATGAAAAAAGCCAAAGAATCTCATGCCTAAATGAATTGAAATTATGTTATCCTATTGCTCATTTATTGCTAAAGAAGACAATAACGCCAACGGATATACGTTACATAAGCATTATCATGATAACCTGTATGGGTTTCCGATTACTGATGATAATGAATTGTTTGCAAGATTAGTGTTAGAAATTAACCAGGCGGGTTTAAGTTGGACAACCATTTTGAAGAAAGAAGCGGCATTTAGAAATGCCTATCACAATTTTAATATTCAAAAGGTTGCTGCCTATCAACAAAAAGATATTGATAGATTGTTGAATGATGCCGGCATTATTCGTAATCGTTTAAAAGTTAATGCTGCCATTCACAATGCAAATGTTATTATGCAGTTACAAAAACAATACGGCTCATTTAAAAATTGGCTCGATATACACCATCCCAAAACAAAACAAGCATGGGTGTTGTTATTTAAGCAGCATTTTAAATTTACCGGCGGAGAAATTGTGAATGAGTTTTTAATGAGTATTGGCTATTTGCCTGGCGCACACGATAAAGATTGTAACATATTTAATAAAGTTCTGAAAACAAAACCGGCTTGGAGCATACAAACATTAAAAAAATAGTGGTTTTAGGTCCTGAAAGCACAGGCAAAACCACCCTATGTAAAAACTTAGCGCAACATTTTAATACCTTATGGGTACCGGAATATGCCAGAGAGTATTTAGAAACAAAGGGGCCAAAATATAATTATGATGATTTGGAAAAAATTGCTGCCGGCCAATTGGCGTTAGAAGATAAGACTGCACAGGAAGTTGAAAATTTAAATCCGAAACCTTGTTGTTTATTCATTGATACAGATATGTATGTAATGAAAGTGTGGAGTGAATATGTATTTGGCAAGTGCAGTCAATTTATTTTGGAAAATATTGTAGCAAGAAAGTATGACTTATACTTGTTATGCAATATTGATGTGGAATGGGTTAGAGATGCATTAAGAGAATATCCCGATGAAACGCCCAGAAAAGAGTTAATGGCTATTTATACCGATGTATTGGCTAATCAAACTACACCCTGGCAATTGATATCGGGCAATTATGACCAACGTACAGCCATTGCCATTAAAGCAGTAGAGGAGCTGTTAAAAAAATAAACTTACACAATTGACTAACCGTTAGTGGTTATTGCCAATAATTTTCTGAATATCTTCATCATCTTCTATATTTCGCATTTGTTGTACAATTTGCGGGTAACGCCAGGCAACACGTCCGCTCATGGGTACTACGGTAAACTTTTTGGGATTAGGCAAGCAGGCAATGATCATGGCGGCCTCAGCACGTGATAGATTTTTTGCCGGTTTATGAAAATATTGCTGAGCTGCCGCTTCAATACCAAAAATGCCGGGCCCCATTTCAATGGTATTTAAATACACATCTAAAATGCGTTGCTTACCCCAAATTTTTTCAATTAAGAAAGTAAAATAAAACTCAAGCCCTTTGCGCAGGTATTTTGTGAGACCACTACCCTGCCATAAAAAAACATTTTTAGCTGTTTGTTGAGATATGGTGCTGGCGGCACCACCCAAAGGAATACGGCTTTTTTTGTTTTTTTTGGGATGCAGACTTTTTTGAATGGCATCCCAATCAAATCCATTATGATCAGGGAATGATTGGTCTTCACTGGCTATGGCAGCTAACTTAGCATTGTAGGAAATATTATTCCATGAAACATAATCTCGCTTTAAACCATAGCTGAAGGCGTTGCTAATTTGGGTAAGGGTTATTGGTGGCATTATCCATTTACAAACAATAACATACAATAAGGAAGAAAGAAAAAGAAACAGTACCACTCGTTTGGTCCATTTCCAGCATTTTGAAAAAAAATTATTGGCAGCCATGTTGGCAATATACTATTTTGCCGGTGGCAGATGAATATATTCCAGCGTAAATTTTTTTCCTATTTTATAACCGGGCGGTTGTTTGTTTTTAAAAGGCTGAAGGTAGTTGGTAATGAAGTTTAATGCTACAGCCGAACCAAATTGAGCTAAATAAATACTGGGAACGGTTAAGTTAAATTGATTGACAATAGCAATACCACCAATAATTACCCCGGCTTTAAATAGAAGGTTACCTACGTCGGCGCTGGTCATTCTTTTGGCCGGAATAATGGCAATATCTTTTACGGCAATGGTTACAAAACCCATAAAAATACTATCAATAGTGCTACCAAAAGCGGTGGGTTTTAAACCCATATATCCTAAATGAATAATGATGCTGTCATCGCGACAAAAAAACACAAACCCCGAATAGGTGTTCTTGTCTTTTGTATAAACGGTAATGGGTTTACCATTAAAAAAACGATCGATGGTGTAACCATTTTTTTTTAATAGTACGAAGTCGTTTTGAGCCAATAACGGTAGTGTATTGATGCAAAGCAGCAGCAGTAAGATATATTTCATTAAGGGAAAGTTACGTTAGCTATAATTGTTATACAACTAAAATTAGGTTAAAAGCGGCTGCTAAACTCTAAAGTGCCCCAAATTAAGGCAAGGCCAAAACCAATAAGTATTAATCCCGAAATTTTGTTAATGCGATGAATGTTTTGTGGGGTAAGTTTTTGTCTAAGTTTTCCGGCTAATAGCACTTTAGCAACATCAGTGCATAAAACAAAAAGTAGACAGGTGCTGAACATAACAATGCGGTAACTACGCGAAAATTCAACTACCGAAGTGGCAATAACCAACCAAAAACCAATTACTCCGGGGTTCAGCGTATTCATGAAATAGCCGGAGAAAAATGTTTTAATGTAATCGCCGGTACTCATGGCAAGAGCCTGGCTGCCGTCTTCATTAATTTTTACTTTTTTGAAAAAGAAAACAAAAATGCCAATGCCAATTAATAAAATGCTGCCACCAATGCCAATTTCCTTTTTAAAGTCGAGTAAGTAGCGAAATAATTCGGTAAATAGCTGGCTAACAACAACCAATGTTATATCGCTTGCACTTACGCCGGCAACAAATGTAAAGCCACCTTTATGGCCATTATTGATACTTTGTTTAATAATGGAAAATATAACAGGGCCAACCGAAATGGCAAGCATTACCCCCAAAGCCAAACCTTTTAAAAATGGTGCTATCATAGCCTAAAAACAGGCTACTAAGATAAATGTTATTTGCTGTGGGCAGGCTGTTGGTGCAAATATTCCTGCCAATCTTTTAACATATTACCTTTTAATACCCTTGGAAATTTGTGCTGACCACCCAATTTTCCTTTTAATTGCATAAAATCAAGGAATTGTTGTTCACTCAACACATCAATAAACACTTCTTTTAAGGCACTTTTACGTTCTACGGCATAGTCGTCGTTTAAAATTTTCAAGTTTTCGTCAATGTGTTGTTTTAACAATTCGGGGTCAATTTGTTCATTGCAAGCAATGTACCAATGGTGTGCAAAGAAGTTGTTGTAAGGAATACCGGCAACAGTAAATTCCGGAATACAAATATTGAGTTGTTCACTGGTTAGTTGAATGGCTTTGTTCATGTTGTCAACACTTAGGTGCTCACCTACTAAACTTAAAAAATGTTTGGTGCGACCGGTAATAATAATTTCACAACGGCTTTTATCAACAAACTTAATCGTGTCTCCAATTAAATAACGCCAGGTACCCGCATTGGTACTAATGAGTAATGCATATTCTTTTCCTTCTTCAACCTCATGCACCATAAAGGTTTCGGGGTTTTCAATCATATCGCCATTGCTATCAAAGTTGTTATCATTAAAAGGGACAAACTCAAGAAAGATATGCTCGTTGGTTACCAACCGCATTCCCTTTGCGTTTTGATGGTCTTGATAAGCAATAAAGCCTTCACTGGCTAAATAGGTTTCAATATAAGTAATAGGTTTTCCTAATAGTTTTTCAAATCCTTTTTTATAGGGCTCAAAGCTAACACCGCCATGTACAAAAAACGCCAAATTGGGCCACATTTCGTGTATGTTATTTAAGTTATATTTCTTAATAATCATTTCCATACACATTTGAATCCATGCAGGAACACCTACTACAAAACCAATATCCCATTCCGGAGCTTTTTCAACAATTTCTTCTAATTTTTTATTCCAGTCACGTTCTTTAGCAATTTTTTTACCCGGTTTATAAAAAGGTTGAAACCATAAAGGCATTTTTTTAGTGGTTATACCACTTAAATCGCCGGCATAGTAACCCAGGTTTTTTTGTAAGTCTGTACTTCCACCCAAGGTTAACCACCCTTTACCAATAGAACTGTAGGGAATGTTTTCGTAATTGCGCAGGGTAAGTAATTGTTTAATCATTACCATTTTATTGCCTGCCAATAAATCGTTGGTAATAGGAATGTATTTACTGGCAGCTTCCGATGTTCCGGAAGAAAGCGCATAATATTTAATTTTACCGGGCCAGCATACATCAGGTACACCATCTAAAGTTTTGTGCCACCATTCTTTGTAAATAGAACTGTAACTAAAAGTGGGCACATTCATTTTGAATTTTTTGGCCAGATTTTTACACAATAAAATTTCATCGAAACGGTAATGTTGGCCAAATTCAGTAAATCGTGCTTTACGCAATAATTTTTTTAATACGCGAATTTGTTGTCGTTCGGGATTATTGGCGGGCAATCGTAAAGCTTTTGCAACAGATTTTGGCAAGTGTATTTCAATGATAGCCATTGATGAGCGTATTTTAAATTCAATGAATTAAAAAAAGTTACATATACCGATGTAATTAGTGCATTCTATGCTGAAAATTAAACATTTTTAAAAAGTGCATTCAGGTGTTGATACATAAAGATAATATCATTTGGCCATTCATACTGCAGGGCATACCATTCATCTTGTTTTTGTATAAGGGTTGGTGGCAAAGTTAGGGGTTGGCTACTATTATTGCCAATAGTATTTAAAATACAGGGCAACAAATTGGGTAAATTGGGATTATTGCCTGCGTAACCAATCCATGTTTTTTTGCCTAGCAAAACTAAAAAGGCGTTATTTAGAAGCTTACGTCCTTGTTTTTGCCAAATTATTATTTCAAACATTGCCAACCAAAACAAAGCAAATATTACATCCAATAAACGTTTCATTCTTTTTTGTTCTGGACGGGCAATAGCATATTTATTGAGCGGGGAAACAACATTTCCTTTTTGCCATTTGTTGTTGCTGCTAATAATAGATTGGGTTGTGCTATTAAAAAAACGATAAACGTACTTGCTTTTGTGAATTTGCATTTGCTCAATAATCCAATCTAATGTTACCTGTTCATCCCAACAAAAAATTAAAGGTAGTCCTAACTGTAATGATGCTAAGGATTTACTGTTTTTTAAAAAATCATTAGTATTCATTTCTTGAATAATATTGGAAGCATCATTAGCTAGCGGCAATAAATTTTTCAGGGCAACTTGCGCTTGTTGATTGCCAATAACAAGAGAACTGTTATCAATTAATGACAAGCTATTTTGATAAGGTTTAAAAATTGCTCTTAACAATACAATGCCGACTAAAGCCAATATTCCGGAAAGAATTACCACTCCGCGAGAAAATCGAATACTTTCTGGTAATAGTGCATAAAAAGCCAATAATATTATTAGTGCCAATAAACCTGAAATAATGGTTTGTGAAAGTTTATATTTTCCATCGTAAAGTCCACCCATCCACAAAACAAAAATGAAAATACCGGTATACACCATGGGAGCCGGCGTAACAAAATAAGTGTTAAAGGGTAGGCCGTTATGTGCCAGATACTTCCAACCCAATATTGCAAAAACATTGGCTACTATTATAACTACACCATCAATTAACATTAAATAATGTTTACGAATAGGCTTTAAAAGCGACGAGGTTACAGCAGCAAAAAAAATGGCGAATTGTAGTATAATACGCATGAAAAAGGCTTTTGTTCCTTTGTAATGTTTTTGCACAAAAATGCGCATGGCTCCATAAAATTGTTGTACATGTTGCAAATGTGCTGTTGGCTTACTTTCTCCTTTAAAATGAATAAGGCAACATGTGCCCAAATAATAAATGTTATAACCTGCTTGTTGAATTCGGTAGCTTAAGTCAATATCTTCCCCATACATAAAAAATGCTTCATCAAAACCCTGAATGGACTTAAAAACTTTTTGTGGAACCAGCATGCATGCACCACTCAGCACAGCAACGGTATGGATGGCATTTTCATGTAACTGTCCTAAAGCGTATTGATTGAAATAAGCAGAATGCGGAAATAATGCGGCTAAACCACAAAGTTTAAAAAAGGCAGCTAATGGAGTTGGGAAACTACGTTTACTTTCTGGTAGAAAATAACCGGCACCATCTATCATTTTTACACCAACAGCCCCACAATTGGTACATTCATTTGCAAAATTTAGCAAAGTGTTAAAAAATGAAGTGGGCACTAATGTATCTGGATTCAAAAAAAGAAAATATTCACCTTTTGCTAAAGCTGCTGCCTGATTACAGGCTTTTGAAAATCCTTCATTGGTTGTGTTGCAAATCCATTGCACGTTAGGAAACAAAGGCTGCAATGTTGAAACGGTTTCATCGGTAGATGCATTGTCAACCACAATAATTTCAGCCGGCATTGCTTTCAGCGCATTTTGTACCGATAGCAGGCATTGTGCTAAAAAATGTTGTACATTATAACTAACTATAATAACAGAAAGCTGCATAGTACCCAATGCCAATAATGATTTTAGGTTGTAAAAATAGGGTTTCAATACATATTGGCAGAATATAACATAAAAATGTAGGCAGGGAAAACTATCTTTGTTGCATGTTAAAAGAAACATTAATACAGGCAACAGAGGCTGGCGCCAATATTATGAAATCTTACTTCGATCAGCATTTTTCCATTGCATTCAAAAACGAGGGAATGAATAATTTGGTAACGGAAGTAGATACGAAAAGCGAAGCTGCAATTATTGAAGTAATTAAAAAAGCATTTCCTCATCATGCCATTTTAAGCGAAGAAGTAGGTGAATTGAAACAAGATTCAGAATATAAATGGATTATTGATCCAATTGACGGTACCATTAATTACACCAACGGCATTCCTATTTGTTGTGTGAGTATTGCTGTTGAGAAAAACGGGGAAATGGTTTTAGGAGCAGTACTCAATCCGTTTATGAACGAGTTTTTTTTAGCTGAGAAAGGAAAGGGGGCTACGTTAAATGGAAAAACCATTGGTGTAAGTAGTAAGGCTGTTTTATTGAATAGCTGCTTGGTAACCGGATTTCCTTATAGTTATATTGATGCACCAAACGGCCCGCTAGTGGTGTTTGATAAATTGATACGCAAGGGTGTTCCCGTTAGAAGATTAGGAAGTGCTGCCATTGATTTATGCTGGGTGGCAGCGGGCAGGTTCGATGGGTTTTATGAACATAAATTAAATGCTTGGGACAGCGCTGCCGGGTTTTTAATGGTACATGAAGCCGGAGGTAAGGTTACTGATTTTGCAGGAAATGCATACAGCCCATACCAACCACACATTATAGCTACCAATGGAATTATTCACAATAGTTTGTTACAGGTTGTAAATGGCGGTACACTTTAAAAGAATAAAGTATGGAAAATAGAACTGAAATTGCTACACTAGGAGAATTTGGTTTAATAGAACAGTTAACCAAAAATTTTGAAATACAAAATGCCTCAACCATTGTTAGTGTGGGTGATGATGCTGCAGTAATTGACCATTTTGGCAAACAAACCGTAATTACTACCGATTTGTTGTTAGAGGGCGTTCATTTCGATTTAATGTATACCCCATTAAAGCATTTGGGCTATAAAAGTATTATTGCCAATTTAAGTGATGTATATGCCATGAATGCGCAACCCACTCATGTTACGGTTAGCATTGGAATTAGTAACAGATTTAGTGTAGAAGCATTATCCGAATTGTATGAAGGTATTTATGCTGCCTGCGAAAAGTATGGTGTTGATTTAATTGGTGGTGATACTTCTACCTCAAAAAAAGGCATGGTTATTTCAGTTACGGCTATTGGAGAAGTTGCGCCGGATAAGTTTGTAAAAAGAAGTACTGCCCGAAAAGGCGATTTAATTTGTGTAACCGGCGATCTTGGTGGTGCATTTTTAGGCCTTACTTTAATGGAACGCGAAAAAAGAATTTTTTTAGAAAACCCTAATATACAGCCCAACTTAGAGGGCGAAGATTATATTGTTGGTCGTTTATTAAAACCTGAAGCTCGACGAGATATCATAGCATTTTTTGAACAAAACAATATTATGCCTACTGCCATGATGGATATTAGTGATGGCTTAAGTAGTGAGGTATTGCATTTGTGCAAGCAAAGTAATCTTGGTTGTCGCTTGTATGAAGATAAATTACCGATTCATGAAAGGTCGAGAGCTGCTGCTTTTAAATTTGGACTAGACCCTACTGTTTGTGCTTTAAATGGTGGAGAAGATTACGAATTGGTGTTTACTTTGAAGCAAGAAGATTATGATGCCATAACTTTAAATGAAGAAATTGCAGTAGTAGGTTATATGACCGATGTAGAAGAAGGGAAAAAAATGATTAGCCGCGGCGGCAATTTATATGATATTACAGCTCAGGGATGGAATGCATTTCAGGGATAATATAAATATAGCTCAGAAACAACCGGCTCGTAGGCTTATTGTACCAACGCTTTGTTTAATAGCCCTACTGCAAGGCTGTGCCGTTAGTAAATATGCGCCTGAACAAAAAATTCCACCAAAACAGTTACAAAATGATGTAGCTGTTCTACAAAAAACTTTACAACAAAATCATCCCGGCTTATATTGGTATGCCACTAAGGCAAGTATTGATAATGCATTTAATGCTCTGGAAGAGTCTGCAAAAGACTCACTTACGCAATTGAGTTTTCATAATAACATTGCGCGAATGTTGGCTACTATTCAATGTGGCCATACTGCTGTTCGGTTTTCAAAGCAATATATTAGTTATTTAATTGAAAACCGATACCCCATGTTTCCCTTGTATTTGTACAATTGGGAAAATCATTTGTATGTATTAAAAAACATGCATTCAAAAGACCCTAATTTAATCAGAGGATTAGAAGTGTCAGCAATCAACAATATTTCTGCTCAACAAATTATTGATTCTTTATACCAATATATTAGTGCAGACGCCAATAACCATTGGTTTAAAGCGCAAGTAATCAGCAATAATTTTCCTGCTTGGTATAAAATGATTTTTGGATTAGATACAGCGTATCAAATTCAATACATTGATACGATGGGTGTTCAACGGAGTATTCGAATCAAAAACTACTCGCCTAAAGAAGATACAACACAACAAAAAGCAAAAATAATTCGTAGTAGTAAGGCATATCCGTTACCCCCTAAAAAACTAAGCGCTTTGCAGCAAAAACGCTCCTTAAGTATTGACTCCTTACGTCGATTTGCTTATATGCATGTAGGTAGTTTTAGTGGTGGAAGATTACGTGGTTTTTTTCGAAGATCGTTTAGGGAACTGCATAAAATGAATATTCCCAATTTAATTATTGATGTTAGAGGCAATGGGGGTGGAAATGTGAGTAAATCAGTTTTGTTGACCAAATATTTAATTCAGAAACCCTTTAAAGTAGCCGACACTGCTGCATCTGTACATAGAACCATGTGGGATAAATCGTACATCGTTCCTTGGTGGTTGTATTGGTTTCCCATGCAATGGGGTTCAGTAAAAGGGGCAGACAGGTTGTTTCATGCAAAAAGGATTGAAACCCATATTTATCGTCCTAAATTAAAAAAACATTTTAACGGTCATATCTTTTTGTTGCAAGATGGTTACACATTTTCTGCAGCCGCTATGTTTACCGGCAGTTTAAAGGGGCATCCGAATGTACAAATTGCTGGAACACCTTCGGGAGGCGCCTATTATGGCAACAATGCACTGTTTTTACCTCATCTCAAATTACCCAATTCTAAACTGCGCATTACATTGCCCATGTATCGGGTAGTATTAGATAGTGCAAGGCCTAAAAATGGCAAGGGAGTTTTGCCAGATATATGGGTGCAGCCGCAGCAACGCAACCATTTAACCCTGCCGCCCAATGCTTTACAAGAGGTAATATTCAAAATAGTACAAAACAAGTAAACAAGTCTAACATTTCTTTTGTCGCCCTCATGCATTTTTGCAGAAATTTCATCTGATTTTTAGCTTTTTGTTTATTCAGAACATGCAAAACCCATCATTTTTTATTATATTGTGAACATGCCCAAAAACCCCGCGTTACGATAACATTTTATTGCTGTATCACTGTCTTGTGTTAGCATTTGTTGAATTGTATTAAATGTTGCAAGCATGTTTTTGAATAAAGAAATTTTAATAAAGAAAAGGCTGGAATTAAGAATAGAGCGTGTTTTCATGTATTTACAGGAACCACGGCGATGGGTTGTGCAATGGTATTATGGGTATGCATTGGTTGGAATTATAGCTGCCGGATTAATGCCTATTTTATTGCCATTAATGGTGGCCGATTTATCGCATCAGTTAAGTTGGGTGGGAATTGTTTTGGGTGCTTATAATTTGGGGTTATTGTGTTCGTTTATTTGGGGCCGACTGGCCGATAAATATCAAATGCACCGATTGCTGTTTTTTTCGGGAATAGCGGTGTTAATGCTGGTAGGTTTTTGTATTACTTATTTTAATGCATTGTGGATATGGATGCTGTTGGCATTTTTGGCAGGCGCCTCTGTTGCTGCCACCACTACGGTTGCTACTCTTTTTGTGGTTGAGTTTAATCCACAGAAAGAATGGGAGCCGCGTATTGCCTGGTTGCAAACATTTTATGGGATAGGTCAGGTAACCGGCCTGTTAATGGCCAGTGCGTTTGTAGTGAATATACAGGTTGGGTTTATTGCTGCTGCCGTCATATTAATACCGGCATTGCTGATTGTTAGAAAAAGTATTCCAAAACAACAAATGCCGCATATTGCATTAACTGGATTGAAAGAGAAATTACTGAAAATAACGGATATACATTTTCTCGGATCTTTTGCCAGAATAGAAATGTATAGCAACACGTTGCATTTTTCTTTTATAAAAATTTACGAAACGGTGGGCTCAATAAAAAGCAAAACAACCACTCCCTTTGGTCGCTTTATGGTTTCCTGGTTTTTATTGTGTTTCGGTATTTCTTCCTTCTTTGCTTATTTGCCTGTAACCTTAAAAAATGCGTATGCGGTATCTCCTTCATTAACCTCTTTTATTTATGGCTTGTTTGCCGCAGTAGCAATTGTGTTATATACTTATGGCGGAAAGCTTTCTGCAAAATGGGGCAGCAATAAAGTTTACCAGGCAGCTTTGTTATTGCGTTTTGCAGGTTTTATGATGTTGTTTGGCGCTTTTTTTCTTCCTTTTGGAAAAGAATGTGTGGCAATTCCCGGGTTTATTTTGTTGGTAATAACCTGGCCACTCATTAGTATTTCAGGTACTGATTTGGTAGTAAAACTTTCTCCCTATAATAAAGGCGCTACCATGGGCTTATTCAATGCAATTTTGGCCATTGCTTCTGTTTTGGGAAGCTTTGTAAGTGCGCCTTTGCAACACTATTTGGGATATGCATCACTTTCAGGTATTGGCATACTTAGTTTTGGTATTTCTTATTTAGTGGTAAGAAAGGTAAATGTTACGCAGCAAAGCGAATGAAAGTAATATAATAAATTAGCGGAAGGAACCCGAACACATTTTCCCGGTTGCATTATTTTGTAATAGTTGTGTTTTGTTTTTCTAAAAAAGTTTTCCAGGCAAAGGCCATTCTAATATCGGCATAACTAATGTCAGCAACAACATTCTGCTTTATGAATGTTATGCCTTTTGCCATAGTATCATTTGTTAACAGAGGCAATATGGAATTGAGTTTTTTTTCGGGAAGAAAATCTGTAACCTTTAATTTTCCTTCTGCAACATAGTGCGATAAATGATTTTGGATGGTTTGTACCGTTAATTGCCGCTCTTCAGCAATGGCGGCTATACTTTTGCCGGATTGGTATAGTTGGAAACTGATGAGTTTTGTGTCAGGCTTTACTACTTTGTCTGATTTTTCTTTTCTTTCTTTTTTCACTTTTATTTGATCCATCAACGAAGGCAAATCATGTTCATTGCAATAGCGTTGAATAATATCTAAAAAAATCATGCCATACTGAGCGGTTTTAACGGTACCAAACCCGCTTATTTTTTTTAAATCGTTCAATGTTTGTGGAAGGTATTGCGCCATTTCATACAAACTATTGCTGCCTGCAACCATATAAATGGGCAGATTTTTGCTTTCGCAAAGGCTATCGCGTTGTGCTTTTAATAATTTGAACAATGCTGCATTCGGAACCGGTTTATTGGTGGTTTGTATTGCGGTTGCATATGCATTTACGGAAAAGAAGGGCATTGTATACGCTTTTTTCTTCTGAAAAAAAGCATCCACATAAAAACCATTGTTGCATAATTGCAATTGGTATTGTTGTTTTGCTAATTGTGTATACAATTCCTTGATTAAATCATTGTAATGTAAAGCCTGCAATTTACTGTCGGTACTTACTGGTGAGGTTTTTAAAAATTCTAACAGGGTTTGTATTTCTTTATCAAAATAAAGAGCGGCCTGCTGTATTCTTAGTTGTAAGGCTGGTATTGCCTCTGGCAGCTCATCTTCCTGAAACAATTGAATTAATTGCGGATTAAATTTTTTTCCTACTTCAATTAGTGCATCAATTTTTTCTGAAATTTTTTGTACAAAGTCTGTTGCAGTATCATTAAAGGCAGTTTGTTGTTCTGTAATAAGTGTTTTTAAAGCAGCACACAGGTTAGTAACAGTTTCAAAATTAAATAATGCAATAATTGTTTTTTGTTGAAATAACTTTTTTGATTGCTGTAAAGTGTAAGGCAAAGCTTCTGTTTTGCAACCTGCTGCAAAATTTACAATGCGTTGATCGGTATGTAAACTCTGTGCTGAAATCTTGCTATGAAGTACTACTCCCTGCAAACCGGTACATCGGCTTAGTGCTACATATACCTGTCCGGGTGCGAAAGCAGCGCCGGCATCAATAATGGCTTTTTCAAAAGTAAGGCCCTGACTTTTATGAATAGTGATGGCCCAGGCCAAACGCAGCGGATACTGTGTAAATGCGCCCACTACCTCTTCTTCAATTTGTTGTTTTTGTGCATTGTATGCATATCGAACATGTTCCCAACGGTATTTTTTCACTTCAATTAAATCGGGTTCGTTGGCACAACGAACAAATATTTTATCTTCTTCCATTTTATCAATTATCCCAATTTTACCGTTGAAATAACGTTTGGCTTTATCCGCATCGTTTTTAATAAACATTACCTGTGCCCCTGCCTTTAATTGCAATGCAACATCGGCAGGATAATTTTTTTCCGGAAAATCCTGTTCAATGCTGGCATGAAAGGTATGTAAGGGTTTGATTAGCTTTTTTAATTGTTGCGCATTAATATGGTCTGCTTTTTCGTTGTGGGTGGTTAACATGATGTACCCGTCTGCATCTGCACTCTGAAAATCGGGCCGATAATGTTGGTGCAACAAGCTATAACCGTTATCGCTTAAGCAATTGTTGCGAATTTGATTCAATATCTCAATAAAATCAGCATCTTTTTGCCGGTATATTTTATCTAATTCAATATAAGCTGGTGGTGCTGCCTGTATGACCCGGCTGCTGAAAAAATAAGGGCTATCATAGTATTCCGATAAAATTTGCCACTCTTCCTGTTTGGCAACAGGCGGCAGTTGATACATATCACCAATCAACAAAACCTGAACACCGCCAAAAGGCTCGTAATGACGTTTTCTAAAATGGCGCAACACAGTATCTATAGCATCCAGCACATCAGCCCGAACCATACTAATCTCATCAATAATCAGTAGTTCCAGCTCATTAAAAATTCTTCTTCTTTCTGTATTTATTTTTATTCGGCCCAATAAATAATGCCGGTCCATCATTTCGGGCGATGCGTTTTTGACATTTAATTGAAAATAATTTTTTGTATTGGTTTCCGGGATAAAGGGACTGAATGGCAATTGAAAAAAAGAATGGATGGTAACGCCGCCGGCATTTATGGCAGCAACACCCGTGGGTGCAACAATGGCTAATTGTTTAAGCGATTGTTCTTTTATATATTTTAAAAAAGTGGTTTTACCCGTACCTGCTTTCCCGGTTAAAAAAACAGAACGTTGGGTATATTGAATAAAATCACTTGCTAATTGAAAGGCTTTGTTGGAAGTATCTGTTACCATAAAGTAATAAAGATAATTGGATACAATTTGTTTTCAAAAACAGATGGTTGCAAAATCTTTTCCGGCAGTTTATCAATGAACAAAAAAAACATGATTTTGAGATTGCGTTAAACAAAACTTTCAGCTTAAAAATCTGTTTTGCAATTCAGAAGACATAATAAGGCATTCATTACTTTTTCCGAACCACCGATATCGATTATTTGCAATTCTATCATAAAAAAAATCTCTGACAAATGTTGGGATGATATAAAAAATTTTTAACCAGAGGTATCCCTTTAGTTGAATGAACACTTTAAGTGCCCCATCGGATCGGAGATAAATATTCCCGTCTTGATAAAGAATGAATGTCTTGAATTCGGTTGCAGGTAACTTAAATTTTTTTAAAATTGACTGCCCGTATGCAGACTGTAATGAAGCAAACAAAAATGTTTTATTAGTATCTTTTTTCAGAATAAACTGAACACTTTTGTTGCACAGGTTACAACTTCCATCAAACAAAATTACTTTTTCGCTTAATTGCATTTGTGTGCCTTATTTTAAGAATCAGTTTTTTCAATTATTTAAAATCTTACTTGAGTGCCAACAATCGCATATCCTAATAATCTGAATTCCTTCATCTCTATAAATCCACTGGCATTATAATAAGTTGTTAAGACATAATTTCTATCATTAAATAGACTCACTACATTATTGGCTTTAAAATAAACAGACCACTTCTTTTTTGTATTGTAAAACAACTCCATGCTAAGATTAGTATTTGTAACATTTAATTGATTTGTTTTTTCTTTATTTAAAGCATAGGAAGCTGAAAACTCAAACTGCTGATATGCTCCGTTTAGGTTAAAAATAATGCCATTCTTATGATATAAAAAAAATTCGGAGCTCGAAGTACTCGTTCCAGCAGTAACATTATACTTACTTCGTGAAATAATGTACTGAAGCGAAATTTTTTTAATTACTCCCTGCTTTATTTCTTCAGACATGTTGAAGCCGAAATTGTTGCCTATCTGTAAAAGATTACCTAAGCCCGGATTAACAAAATCTGCTTTATAGTTGTTGTGCGAATAAGACAAACCGGTTTTTAAAAGCGTATTTTTACCGACCTTAAAACTTTTTTTAAAATAAGCATCAACTTTTGAATTTCCGAAAGCATTGAGCTTTTCCGGTGTAAAAAAATATTGATTGGATAAAAATTGAGGCTGTATTAAAAAATAATCTCTGTTTTCAGATCGTGAATAGCCAACGCCGGTAAAGATGCCTTTAAATATGTTTTGATAACTTGCTTGGATGGAGCCATCTGTTAATTGATAAAAAGAAAAAACTGAAGGAATTTGAACTTCATAATAGTTAGCATTAAACTGAAAATTCTGTACATAGGGCGAAAATATGTTTGGTAAATTTTTAAAGTTAAAATTGGATGATAAAGTTGTGTTTCTAACAATAAGAAATTGAGCCTCACTTTGGATATTTGCACTAATTTTTGATATACCCTGTTTAGCCTGATATCGATCTGCTAAAACTGTCAGAAAATAGTTCAATCGACGGTTTTGGCCATTACCAGAGAACCCTAATGAAAGGTAGTCATAATCTGCATTATAATTTAAGTCAGGAATATTATATTTTTTCAGCTGAAAATTTGTTTGAAATTTTAAATTTAATAAATTTGTAAACCGCCGATTGATAAAACTTTCTACATATAACGTCTGGTTTAACAATTTGTCTTTAACAGAAGGAAAAAATCCGGCAACTTGATTCCAATTATATTTTTCATTGTTGCTTTCTGAAAGCAAAGATAGTCGGGTACTCCAAAAATATTTCTTGCTTACGCGCCAATTTAATTCACTAGAATACTCTAATAATGAATTCTTGTTGCGTAGCTGATAGTTTAATAAGGAGCCTTGATTTTGGTAAGCCTCATCATCAGAATAAAAACTGAAATTAGCTGAAAGTGCATTGGTTAGGGATATATTATTTTTTAATAGTGTTGTGGCATCAAGAGTTATATAAAAAAAAATACCTGAACCTATTATTTCTTGCTGTTGATCTGTGGTGTCTTTTTGATAAAAATAAGTTTTTAATTCTGATTGACGAGTTACTTTAGATAATTGGGCAATATAATTAAGGTTGTATTTTGTTTTTGTATTTTCTTTTTTAATTCCCCCTAAAGTAGAGTGGGCAATATCTTTGGTACTGTTTTTATTAGTGGCAAGTATTTTTTGTAAATAAGCAGTAAAAAAGTCTGATCTCCCCCCATATTGATATTTATTAAAAAAAATATTTTCTAACTGTTGCCGAAGTCCCATATTGTTAGAAAAGTTTACTGCAAATACATTTAAACCCTGGGAGAAATAAAATAGCCTGTGTAATAGTTCATATTTATTATTGTACCCACCGCCAATTTGCAAGGAATTAACCACCTTACCCTTAAAGTGATCTTTGGTATCAACATTGATGACTACCTCTTTGAAATTGTTGAAATTAACGTCATATTTATCGCGGTAGTTGGTAATAATGTCCAATTTTTTTATCATCTCGTTAGTAATGTTTTGCAGTGCTATTGAGTTTTGATTTACAAAAACCTCTTTTTTATTTACCAGTATCTTGTTTATTTTTCTTCCTCTATAAATGATGGATCCATTTTCATCTACACTCACTTGGTCATTGTCCTTTAGTATATCATAAAGCGTGGCATTCTTATTATAAATACTGCTGTCGAACCGGAGCTTGACAGTATCTTGTGGAATGAAGGAGTTTATGACAACTTCCCGTAATTCTATGGGTGCAACAGTAAGTTCTATTAATAGATTATTGTGCGAATTACCTTTTAGTTGTATTACCTTTTTCCGGTATCCCAACGAACTTACGACAATTTGATGCACCGGCCTATTTACTTCAACTTTAAAATTGCCCAAAGTATCTGTGAAATCATAACTTTCGTTATTACTAACAGAATCAACAACCATTCTAACAATACAACCATTTATGGGCAACCTTGAAGTACTGTCTATTACCTTTCCACGAATGGTTATTTGGCCATAAGAACTGTAACAAATGGACGTAAGAATTAATACAGAACTAAGCAATAAGTAATGCATCAGGATAAAGTATTATATTAAAATAATTTTATTTATTATAAGTTTTCAGTTTTCAAAGACTTTTTACGTTGTTCAAAAATTGCCTTGGCACTTTTTATCCATGCTGGTTTAGCTTTTTTTATTTCAGCAACTGCTTTTGAATACTCAGATTGAAATTCCTTAACTGCATCAGAATATTGCAACTTATCTAAAACGAAAGTCCTTTCAGCATCTTCTAACTGAACAACTAATCCGGGCAGCCCAACATACAAATCGGGAGAGAACATTATTGGTATGTCATTAGCAAACCAAGCGATGGCTCTATCCCCAGCACATCTAAAAATAGCTTTTGTACAATCGAGGCCTGATATCCTTTTATGCTCATTCGTAATTGTCCAATATTTCTTCATGGTATCTGGAGAAACAGATGAGTAAATGATATTTGAATTAAGTATATCATCTTTTATGTAAGTTTTGTTTTGGAAATAAACACTGTATTTCAGATTGCTTCTGGCATTGAACTGAAGATTGGCCCCATCCATATCGGAAAAGAAGTTGTCTTTTAACTTGAAAATGTAAGTCTTTGTTTCGGTATTGTAGAGCAATTGATAGTGACCTCCTGTTTCTTTACTAAATTTCCTGAAACCTTCCACCAACTCAAGCGGAGCACCCGGCATACTATCTTTATTTAAGGAACTATACTGGGTCATTGTGTAATCAGCTATGAGAATCGGAGATTTTTGAGCCTGAGCGTGTTTCGTGAATAAAATCAGTAGACTCAATGTAAATAATTGCACATGTTTCATGTTCAAAATTTTAAAAGGTTTGTTAAGTTTAGAATATTATTCATATACCATCTCAGTATTGTCTGACAGTTTTTTTCTGTCTTTCATAAGAAGAAAGAAATATTTCTTATTAAAATAAGATATAAATAGATCTGGATGGGCAAATACATTCCAGGTTATCATTATCAACGCAAAAAATGGTAGCTTCATAAAAATGCCAATTAATGTATGCATGCAGATTATGGCAAGTACTGTCCATTTCCTAAATTTAGTATAAATAAGAATTGGATATAATGTTTCTAAAAATATTATACCTATCCCGGCTATGGCGAGAATGGAAGGAGGAAAAATTAATTCAGTTTTGAACGATGATAAGGCCCGGTATAAAGAATTGCCATTCCACCATCCAACACCTGCAGCTTTTGCAATACCGCTAAAAAAATACACAATACAAAGATGAATTCTAAGTATCAGAGCAAGTGAAGTTATACTAGTTGAAGTATGTGGTTTCGAGTCATTTTTAAATAAACGACACAACCCAAGGCAAAATGCATAAAAAAATGATATTGTTATAAACTGATCATACCCATAATTAAAATGCACAATGGATCTATATAAAATCAATTGAAAACAGATAATTGGGAAAGAAAGCAGAAGCTTTGTGCGGAATATTTGGATGAAAAGCAATATGATATAAATGAAGCCAACACCATAAAAGAAATATGTAAGCATGTTACCCGAAAAGTAATAGCTAATCCAGTGCAGATATGCGAAACTTAAACTATTCACTAATCCTAACTCAAAGGGGATAATAGAATTTTCTCCCCAAAATGCTTTGAAGTCAGCAATTAGAATTGTAAAGTCTAACAGTGCTATGAAAGAAATAATTTTGACGAAAAATATTTCTATTTCTGCCTCTTTATTCAAAATAGTATTCCGTCTCAATAAATCCGGTAGCATTTCTTTCCTTTTTATTCCAGATTTCATGGGTTATAAGTTGGTTTATTCTTGTTTTAAATATAATTCCACTATCTTTTATATTATTGATTTTTATTAAATATTTACCGGTATATTTCATATACTTATTTATAAACATCTGTGTAAACACAGAAGAATCCTTTTCTTCTTTACGGTCGGCGATTTTATTAGATATCGCCTGGGCAAGCCCATTCACCCTCTCTTGGTTAGCTCTAAATGAAAAATGCATGTTAGATAATTCTATCAAACTATCATTCGGCAGTCTGATAACAACAGAAAAATACTTCGGCGTTGCAACTTGGTAGCCGTAGAATCCGTAACCTGTATTGATTCCGCTAAAAAACGAGTAAGTCCTTAAAGGTTCTAAGTTAGTTACTTTATACAAAATATTTGAGATGGAGTTGTACAATTTATTTTGAAAAATTTGACTCATTGCGCCAATAGCAATAACGGTAACTAAACTAAAATGAAAAAAAAATAGTATTTTTTTAAACTTCATAGTCAAACGTTTAAAAATCCTTCCCCCCCTGTAGGAAGGGAAGGATGAGACTTAAAACTTTTCTAGTACTGCCAATTGGCTATCTGATATTTGTTGTGCCTTAACGACTGTCTTGTAACACTCTGAAAAACTACTCCAAGTTTTATAATACTCAGTACATTTGCCTGCTTCTTGTGCAGAGATACCCTGCTTTTGAGGAAGTGTATTATTTGACAACTCCTGGGGACTTGTAAATGATGATAAGGTAATAATAGCCAACATGGTTAGACCAGTTAGGTTAAAAATAAATAGCTTTTTCATTATATAAAATTTTAATGTTGAAAAAATAAAAAAATACAATACCAAAATTTATTATATAAAATTAAACAAACCCGACAAAATAACTGATGTGGGATAAATCATCGCTGTAATGCAAGAAATAAATGATATATAGGTTTTTGGATTTCATTATTTTTAAAATTAATAACTGGCATGCGGCAAAAAAATCAATTATATGAACAGACGATTTGCCGTTGTGAAATATTATTTTGACATCATTTTTCTTTACCAAAAGATTATTGTGAGGGGAGTTTGGTAGCAGTTCCGTTACAATGGATTTTCAACCCATCCCATTTTTGTAATAACAATTTTGGACAGTTCTATTTTCAGCCTTAACTCTATTGACCGGAGTTAAAAAACGCAAATGCGAAAGGTTACTTAGCTACTTAGAAAACATTTTCTTTTTTAACCTCTCTAACAGTTGTTCCTTGTATTCTTTACCGATGGGAATTTTCCGATCAC
The DNA here is from genome assembly GCF_049968455.1 of Hydrotalea sp. Lineage (NCBI taxonomy): Bacteria > Pseudomonadati > Bacteroidota > Chitinophagia > Chitinophagales > Chitinophagaceae > Hydrotalea > Hydrotalea sp. The sequence continues at coordinate 51,781 of NZ_JBMFQT010000016.1, forward strand.
AACCATTTAGCAAAATTGTAGCTGGTTCAATGATTTGAATTTTAGATTCGGAAACCAAATAAGATTTATGCACCCGGATAAAATTTGAGTCATACAGGTAAACTTCCATGTCTTTCAGAGATGAATATACCAACAAAGGACGGTTCAGCGTAAAGATTGCAACATAATTCCCCCTAGCTTCTATGAAATCAATATCCTCAATATTAATGCGCACCAGTTTTCGCTTATGATCCGTTGCCACAAATATGTAGTCGTTCTTTACTTCCCTGCCAGCTTTACTTGAAAAACCTAATCGGCTCACAGCTTTTTCAAACCTGTCGAACGAAACAGGTTTCAACAGGTAATCAACAATATTCAGATCATAGCTTTCTACTGCAAACTCTGAATGAGCTGTGCAAAAAATCACCTGAACTTTGGGGTCAATCATCTTTTTCACATGTATACCCGATAACCCCGGCATCTCAATATCTACAAAGGCTACTTCAATGCACTTTTCAGCAATCATTCTGATTCCATCTACTGGGTCGGTTGTGCTTCCAACTAGGTTCAGTACGCCTACCTTATGGATATATTTCTCCAGTACATCAATGGCAGGTTGTTCATCGTCAATAACTAAGCATCTCAGCATTCACAGGCGTTTTAATAGTAAGTTGTGAAATAAAAAATCCATCGCATTTCGACAGAAACAAATTGTAGCATCCTTCGAACGTTATATCCAGACGCCTTTTCAGGTTTTTCAAACCGATATTATAGGATGTAGCACAGCTACTGTCTTGTCTGATCTTATTCTTACAGTAAAAGTGTACAGTATTTTCGAATAGATTAATTTTAATAATTAAAGGGTTTTGTGGGTCGCTCATGTCTCCATACTTAAAGGCATTTTCAACTAATGTGATAAAAGAAAGCGGCGGCACACTTTGCCCGTTCATTTCCCCAGTGATTTCCAGATTGATTATTCTGTTATTTTTAAAGCGAAGATTATGGATTTCTATAAATGTTTGTAGTTGACTTATTTCTCGCCGCACCCTTACCATTCGGCTTTCAAAATCAAGGGATTCGATGGAGTACCTAATGAGGTCAGAAAGCTTCAGGATGTTGTCAGCGAGTTCCGGGCTATAATCCAGTGCCTGAGAGAATAAAGTATTCAATGTATTATGGAGAAAATGATGATTGATTTGGGCACGAAGTAGGGCTTGTTCATATTGCAGCTTTTCCTTTTGAGCTTTCAGTTCCTGTTGCCTTAGATAAGCATTTTCCAGCTCTCTTGCAGCTTTCTCTTCCTGTAGCTTTCTCAGTGTATATTCTTTTTCAAAGAGTTGTTTCAGGTAGAAATAGATGAGAGCGAAAGAAAATATCCGCACGAAGCCAACTATGGCTTCCACGAGAAAAACATGGAAGTCTTCCGACTTGTAAAATACCATTCCAAACGACGGTAAAATTGTATATACATAAAGATATCTGGCAGACGCCATGATTACAAATACTATGACGGAGGAAGCAATGCTCCACCATGCCCCTTTTTGTTTATAGAGGTTAAGAAAAAACAAACTCAGATAAAATGTAATGACAAAAGGGGTTATGTGAAAAAGTACACTCAATAGATTTATTTCAGGCCTGACTAGGATAGATGTAACAAAAACAAAAAGTACATATAGTATCCACCCCCCTATGTGGCCAGCGATCAATTTCCATTTTTTGTTTTTGATTCTGAAGCAATATGTTATTTTTAAACCGGAATTCATACTTTCTTAGCGTAAAACCATGTAAGTAAATTTACATAAAATATTTTTTTTGTTTGTTTTTTTGGCCAAACTTTTTAAAAATAATACCATACAATACTTAGTACTGCACAATTAAAAGCAATTATCCTCCTTTGCAATCCGCTTTAGTTTAATTGCATAAAAATCCGAATTATGTTATACTAACCATAGCAAACCATTAGCGTAAAGTAAACAAAACAATGGTTGTAAGGATTTGCTGAACATATACTCTGTTGTTTAACCGGGCAAGAACAGGGAAGGTAAATTCTATCGCCCTTCCCTGCTTATATTGCATACCCGATGTTTGCATTAAGCCTTAACCCCCTGCTTTTCCCCCAACATTAATATTTCGTTTACCTGCACTTCGGTAATGTATTTTTTATTACCCGCTTTGTCGTTATAAGAACGGGAAACCAATTTGCCTTCCAATGCCACCTCACTCCCTTTTTGTAAATATTTCTCGGCAATTTCGGCCACCTTACCCCAGGCAACAATATTGTGCCATTGCGTTTCAGCAATTTTTTCGCCTTTTTGGTTACGGTAAGTTTCATTAGTGGCTACACTAAAACGAGCCATTTTTTTGCCACCATCTAAATTTTTAATTTCTGGAGCATTACCTAAGTTTCCGATTAACTGAACTTTGTTTTTTAAAGCGTACATAGTTTTACAATTTGTGCTGTATTGGTTTGAACAGCGGTGATGAATTTTGTTTATTTCAATTAAAGCCGGGCCGACGTCATTCCCGCTTCAACAACACAAAATTGCAATGGCTCAAAAACTGGAGTCGGTTTTTAATTATTTCTAATCGTATATAAATGTGTTTAAACGTTTGCACATAGATAAATATTTACTATATTGTAGCTTAAAACCCTTTGCTGATGTCATTATCCACTCCCGTAAAAACCTGTTTGTGTTGTGGTAAGCCTGTGAAAGGCCGTGCCGACAAAAAATTTTGCGATGATGCCTGTCGTAATACCTACAACAATGAACTAAAGGCCAAAAGCCATTATAGCAGCTATGTTCGCAACATTAATAATGCTTTAATAAAAAATAGAAAAATACTGGAAGAGTTATTGCCTGCAGAGCTGGGTATGTTGAAAATACCCCAAAGTAAATTAGAGCAAAAGGGTTTTTCATTTTCATACCATACACATATCTACACCAATAAAAAGGGCGATACTTATTTTTTTTGCTACGATTATGGTTACTTGCCACTTGAAAATAATTGGTACTTATTGGTGAAACGCAAAGAGGAATAAAAAGGTGATGACATTTATTTAACAGTTAACGCATTGTTTTTTCCTTAATTTTGAAATTGTACTTTCGCTGATATCACAACATTTAGAAAAACCTGCACTTTTTTCCCCTTCCTACATTGAAATGCCAATAAACCATTATGCACCATCGCTTTACAGCGTATGCATGAATGTTATTTATTCACCTAAAAACTAACATATGCAATTATTAATTAGTGCATTATTGGTATGGGCATTGCCATTTGGCTTTTTAAATGCAACCGCACAACAAAAAAAATCAACACTTTCAAAGTCGGCGCAAGAAACAAAAAAAGTATTCCAGGATTTATTTCAAAAGAAAACCAATACAGATAGTATTAAAACTGTTGAGACCAGATATGGACCAACAAATAAGAGTGAATATGTTCATTATACAGTTACGCCAGGACAAATGGCATCGAATGCAAAACTTCTAGATGTTGATATGCTGCTTCCTTTTAATCAAGGAACAGCTATGATACGAAAAGGCAATGCAACTGCTTTAATTGATACAGCAGCTAATTTTATTGTTCCATTTGGAAAATACACTTTTGTAGCAGGGACAGAAAAGCATCCTAATTTTAAAAAACAAATTGTTCATAATGGCATATTTCAGTATTTAGCATATATGCAAAATCCTGGTGCTTTTTTAAATTCAAAAGGCAAGTTATTAGCTACCTCAACATCGGAACAACTATATACTTATACTCCCAATCGCCAAATGATTTATTTTTTAAAGCAATGGCGAACACGCCAACCAAATGGAACAGAAGTATATACTAAACAATATACTTATATGAATAATGAGGGTAGAAAGTATGTATTTAATGCAGAAGTTAAGCAGTTAAGTGAAGATGTTTTTACGCTTACTTCTGGACATTATATTACAATAGAGGGGAAACAAATTAATAAAGAACCTTTTGATGAAGTGGAGCCTTTTTCTAACGGAATGGCATTGGTGGGGAAAATTGATGCGTTTGGACAAATGAAATATGGATACATAAATGCCGAAGGGAAGTTGGTTGTACCTCTGCAATTTACTTTGAAGCCCGGACATTTTAATGGGGGTTATGCTAAAGTATTTCCAAAAAACAAATCAGATTTTGAATATGCATACATTAATCAACAAGGGGAAATAGTATTCAAACAAACGTATGCCCAGCAACAACAATATGGAACCTTTCAGCATTTTAATACATTTGGATTTGCATATTCCGGTCATTATGTATTAAACAGCCAATTGCAAATAATGAAAAGCCAAGAGCTAATGGCTGCTATGGGTCTTCCACCAACTATGTGGCCAATTGATAGTCGTTTAGAAGGTGTTGAAGGTGAAAATGATCCAAAGCTGTTTATTAGTGGTCCAATTGGAAAAGAAGGAATGTTTAAAAATATTTCGTTAATTGGATTTGTGAATACCAAATCAAAAACAGTAGTGTTACCTGCTTTTTATAAAATAGATGATTTTGATCCTGTTAGTGGATTGGCTTATGCCGAAGCCATAATTGGCCGAGATAGGTATGGCACAATACAATTACAAAAAGGATATATAAATGATCGTGGATTATTTGTAATGGTACAATCAAAGGGTGGCACTTGGTAATAGTAATTAAGTGTTTGGGGCATTTGAAAATATTGTTTAATTTGACTGCTTTATCAATTCTCGGTTACATGAAATCAATCATTACAAATGCTGATTCATTTTTTTTGAAACCACAGAAATGGCATGATGAATTTGTTGCCTTACGAAATATTTTACAACCATTTCAACTACAAGAAACTATAAAATGGGGTTGGCCTTGTTATATGCTGCATGAAAAAAATGTGGTGTTAATGCATGGCTTTAAACATTATTGTGCATTATTATTTTTTAAAGGAGCACTTTTAAATAATGCAGATGGATTATTGATTCAACAAACCCCTAATGTGCAGGCATCACGCCAGATTCGTTTTACCAATTTGAGTGAAATAATTCAACTGAAAAAACAGATAACCAAACATATTAAAGAAGCTATTCAAGTAGAGCAGGCTGGTTTAACTTTAGCACCTAAACCCACTAATGCATTCGCTATTCCTGTTGAATTTGATGAAATTTTGAAACAAAATAATAAATTGAAAAAAGCATTTCATGCATTAACACCCGGCAGGCAAAGGGCATATTTGTTGTATTTTGCCCATGCAAAACAATCTGCTACACGTTTAAAGCGTATTCAAAAATATCTTCCTTGCATTTTAGCCGGAAAGGGCTTACATGATGTTACACCATAACGTTACTGCATTTGTGTATTTTTGCTGATTCTATAAAATTTCAACCAATAAATGCTTGAGTTAAAACTTTACGTATGAAATACCTATTATTATTCTTAACAGTAATGGCTTCTTTGCAAGTATCTGCTCAAAAAGCTGTTACACCTACACAGCAATTTACAATTCAGGGTAAGGTTAAACAACCCATTATTTTTACATTAACCGATTTAGAAAAATATTCAACAGTAAATATACCAGATGTTGTTATCACCAATTATTTAGGCGAAGCACGTGGAAAGCTAACTCATTTAAAGGGAATATTATTGAAAGATATTCTAAAAAAGGCTGAGTTGAGCGAAGCCAATCCAAAATTATTTAGCACATTTTATTATGTACTTACAGCTGCAGATGGTTATTCGGTTGTGTATTCTTGGAATGAATTGTTGAACGGTCCTGTTGGAGAACATACATATATTATTACAACAAAAAATTCCGAATCACTTCAAAAAATGAATGATGGAATTTTAGTGCTTACACCCATTGATTTTATTACAGGACGTCGCCATGTAAAATGGCTAAAAACTATTGACGTAAAACAGGCTACACCTATACAATAAATTTTGTTGGAAAGCTGCACTCGACTTTAAAATTTAAAACTAAAATGCATTACTATTTTGCTTACGGCTCAAATATGAATAAAACGCAAATGTTGCAACGTTGCCCATCTTCAAAACCAATTGGTGTTGCGGTATTAAAAAATTATGCTTTGGCATTTACCGCATATTCTAAAAAAAGACAATCAGCCGTAGCAGATGTGGTTGAAAAGTTAGAAAGTGAAGTATGGGGAATACTATATACCCTTACCGAAACTGATATAAGTTCGTTAGATAATTTTGAGGGTGCTCCTAATTTTTATAAAAAAATAAACGTTTCTGTTTTACTGCAAAGCTATTGGAATGATGAATGGATGGGCACATTTCAATCATTTGAAGCATTCACTTATGCGGTTGTTAATAAAACAAAGCAAGCTTTACCAACAAATGCCTATCTAAAAATTTTAATTGATGCTGCAGTACAACATCATTTCCCGGAATGTTATCTGCAAATCATCAATAATTTTAGTAGAAATATTTGAAATGTGTATTTCAAAACCTTTATTAAGGTATTGCATTAAAAAAAGTTACAATTTTTTCTGTGGCTTTAAAGTCTTTACATACCCTTCCTACTAAAATTTTTGGTAAGTATTGTGAACTGCCCGGCCAAGTGTGCCCACCATTTTGTATGGTGATGCTTTCAACAGGGGCAGAAGAACATTTGTATTTAGTTTCATTGGCCGTACATCCATCTAATGGATCTTTATTGGGTATTTGAACAGTTACGCCACTTTCATTTGCACAATGGTTTTGTTGTAGAAGTAATTGAATGAGTTTGGGAGTGGCAATAAAATTGGCCGATTCACTGAAATTATTTCTATTCCATTTACCATATCCCCCATTGTAAGGAACTAATGGGTCGGCTGTACCATTGATTATTAAGGCCGGAATAGGTCTGTCAAAGTGATAATCGGCAGCATTTTCTTCGGATATACTTCCACACACAGCTGCAATGCCCGCAATTTTATGGTTTAATGCAGCTGCTAAATACAGTGAAAACATGGCGCCACGCGACATACCGGTAAAAAACACATGCTCTTTATTAATGTGGTAACGTGCTATTAAGGTGTCAATTAATACGTTCATAAAGTGCACATCATTCACCATTGTATCCAGTTTTTTCACTCTGCTGGCTGTGCCCGGAAAATTCCAGGCTTTATTAATAGCATTGGGATAAACAACCATGTAACCAAATCTATCTGCTTCAGGATTTAATCGATAAAATTGCTCAGTATTTTCGGCGGTACCCCCACCTCCATGTAAGGCAATAATTGCTTTTAAGTTTTGTGCATTAGCGTATTGTTCGGGAATGTACACAAGAAAATTTCTTTCTCTTCCATCTACCATTATAGTATGGCGAATGGTTTGCGAAACTGCAGGCTTTAAATACAAACACAATACAATTATCCCCAAAAGCCTGTATGCGGTTAGTATTAATTTATTAAACATGCGCAACTATTTTTTTAAAATTCGAAATCAAAAAATTATTGCTTAAAATCTCAAAAACTTGCCATAAAAAAAGTAAATTGAAGGTAATTGAAATAACTTGTTTATGAAACAACTACAAAATTTAATAAAATACGCTTTCGTTTTTTTACTTGTTCTCCCCTTTTCCCTTTTTGCGCAAACCATTCAAACAAGCGGGAAAAATGCTTCAGTGAATGAGGATCGAATGGCTAAAATTGATGGACTGGTGCAACAATATATTCAGCAACATTGGCTGAATGGTGCAGTTACACTGGTGGTGAAAGATAATCAGGTAGTACAATATAAAGCCTATGGTTATGCTAATGAAGCAACAAAGCAATTAATGCAGCGTACAGATTTGTTTAGAATTGCTTCACAAACCAAAGCCGTTACTGCTGTTGCCATTATGCAATTGTATGAAGCAGGTAAGTTGTTGTTAGATGAACCGGTAAGTGATTTTATTCCGGCTTATAAAAGTATGACGGTACTAAAATCTTTTAATGAAAAAGATACCACTTATACTACCGAGCCTGCAAAACGCCCTATTACTATTCGCGATTTATTAACCCACACATCCGGATTAGATTATCCCGGTATTGGAAGTGCTTCCATGAAAGCCATATATGCTAAAGCGGGTATTGTTCCCGGATTTGGTTTGGCAAAGCAAGGTGAAACTTTATTATCTGCCATGAATGCATTGGCTAAATTACCATTAGCACATCAGCCCGGCGAAAGATGGACTTATGGATTAAATTATGATTTATTAGGTTGTTTGGTAGAAGTAATTAGCGGTGAGTCGTTAAGCACTTATTTTCAGAAACATATTTTTGAACCTATTGGTATGCAGCATACTTTTTTTAATGTGCCCGCAAATGAAGCCAACCGCTTGGTGGTTGCCTATACCGAAGATTCGCTTCACCACATTATTCCTTGGAAAAAAACCATGATGGGAGTTGATCCCAATTATCCTATAGAAAAGAAAACCTATTTTTCCGGTGGTGCCGATTTAACTTCCACAGCAATGGATTATGCCACTTTTTTACAAATGCTGTTAAATGGAGGAACTTATAACGGGCATACCTTGCTGTCGCCGCGTAGTGTTGAAATGATGATAAGTAATCAACTGAATTTTAAATTTAATGGTGAAAATGATTTTGGTTTAGGATTTGAAATAGTAAGTGAAATGGGGGCTGCACACGGGCCTCGCAATAAAGGAAGTTTTGCTTGGGGTGGATTTTGGGGAACTACTTACTGGGTAGATCCGAAGGCGCATTTGGTGGGTATTATTTTTACCCAACAAACACCTAATAGCCATGGCGACATTACCCAAAAAATTCAGGACATGATATATGCGGCTTTGAAGAATTAAGATAGAGTAAAGTGGTGTAAACAGTTTTAAAAACTAATCAATTACTTCATATATAACCAAAGGCTTTGATTTGTTTTTCAAAACAACTTCCCCTACTCTTTTGCAGTTGAATGATTCTTTTATTTTTTCATAGGAATATTCACTAATAATAATTTGACCATGACCGGCCACAGACTGTAAACGTTGTGCAATATTTACAGAATCACCAATAACAGTATAATCTATTCTTCATAAACTAGCAGAGCCAATGTTACCCGAAATCATTTCACCGCCATTTATGCCAATAGAAACTTCAGGTGTATACTGAATTTATAAAGCTCCTGATTCATTGAGTTGTTATTTTTTTGTACCAGTGTTCTTTTTGTTAAAACCAGTGTTATATTAATTACTATTCAAATACTTAATGTGATTTTACTATATGGTAAATGTTAATTTTGTTTTGCAAAAAAGGTTGAATTGTTTTTATGGAAGTTTAAATTATAAGCAACATACTGTGGTATTGTGGCATTTTTTTTCGTAACAACAGTATAGATATATTTTATATATTACATATGATTATTTTATAGAAAATTTGCGTATTTCTTCCAGAAGTGGTTTTCTATAAAATAGCGGATCAGCGTTTAAAACCTTTGTTCCCTTAAACTTTTTAAATATCCTTGCTTAAGTACTTCTTTATTTTCCTGGCAATATTTAGTGAAATAGTGATGTTCAGATATAAATTTAATTTCGGTTTCATTCCATGGCTGGGGAGTAATATTGGGATTAAGGGTGTTTATTTCTTTAAACAAATGCTTAGCTAATGTGGGTGCCATTGCTGTGCTTAAGTATTCCAGGTCGGCATCGGCAATTATTTCTTCCAGTTTCGTTTTAGGTTTTTGTGGGATTTTAGTAGCCATTATCATGCCGCATATAATATCTATTTCTGTAGGTGTAATTCCAAAATTTGGTAAATAGTGTTGTGCTAATTTGCAACTTTCTTCTTCATGTTTTTGGTAGGTATTTATATAACCCGTATCATGCCAAAGGGCTGCTATACTTAAAAGCTTTAATTCTTCTTTTGTGCAATGTTCATGTTTACCAATTTCTAAACATTGTTGTTCAACATATAAAGTGTGCGATAAATTGTGATAATAGTAGGTTTCCGGAATATGCTTATTCAGGAGTTGCACAATAAAGTTTCTTATGTTTTCATTATTGGGCATGCGATTTTTCTTTTAATATACCTCCGGCAGCTTCTTTAATGCTTTGAATTTAAATGAAGGCCTTCGGATCAATTTTTATAATAGCATCCTGAATTTGCATAATTTCTAATCTTGTAACAATGGTTACAATTATTTCGCAATCAGTTTTAACATCAAAACTTCCGGGTAAAAAACCTCTTTCGCCTTTATATACTGTAATTCCCTTCTTTAATTCGTTTACCAAAAACTTTTTACTTCTTCCTCTTTTGTGGAAACAATATTCATGGCAGTGTATTCTTCTATGCCATCCACTACATAATGTGTTGCACGTGTAGCCGTAAAATAGGTAATGAGCGAATACATGGCCGTTTCAATTCCAAATGCAAATGCCGCTATAGCAAATAATATGGTATTGAATAGCATAATGATTTCGCTATTTGAAAAGCCGGTTCTTCTTCTGGTAAATACAGCAATTACTTCTGCTCCATCAATTACTCCGCCACTTCTTATTACTAAGCCAACACCCGAACCAATCAGTATTCCACCAAAAATGGCAATTAATAATTTATCGCTGGTAATGGGTTTAATATGAATGAAAAATAAACCAATGGCTAATAAAATAACAGCCATAATTGTTTGAACCGCAAAGGTTTTGCCAATTTTTTTATATCCTAAATAAATAAAAGGTAGGTTTAAAACAATAACAAGAAGGCTAATGTTGATATTGAAAATTTCGTGTAATAAAATAGATATTCCTGTAATGCCACCATCTAAATATTTGTTGGGAATCATAAATCCACGCATAGCTAAAACAGCAAGCCCAACTCCTGAAAATATTAAAAGCAATTGTTTTGGCGTCCAAATCTTTTGCCATTCAATTTTGTTGGGATGAATTTTTTTCATTACCGTTTGCTTGTGGTATGCGATTGTCCAATCGCCTCAAATCAGTCTTCTAAATGTAAGAAAGCGTTTTCAATTAACAAATTTTTTGTTTAATATAATAAAATTAAAACGTACCGATTTTGAGCGATATTACCTACTTTTTGCACTTAGTAACTTACCTGTATCTTTATATTCCACGTTAAGCATCCACGAATGATTGAAACGGGCAATTTAATTTTTCTGCTTAATCAAGCTATTGCGTCAGTTCAGCCTTCTGAGTTATTGAAAAATAAGCTGCGCTGTAGTAACGGTATGCTGTATATTGACAATCCTTTAATAAAACCAGTACTGTGTAAAAATATTTATGTACTAGCTGTTGGGAAAGCTGCAGCTGCAATGGCTTTATCCGTAGAGGAACAATTGGGGAATATGATTGCTGCAGGATTAGTGGTTACCAAGTACGGGCATGCTTTGCCTTTGCGGCATTTTACTGTGATTGAGTCAGGTCACCCTGTACCCGACGAACAAAGTGTACGAGCGGCTGAGGCTATTATACAGTTTGCAAAATCGGTAACAGCCAATGATTGTGTTTTGGTGTTACTGTCCGGTGGGGCATCGGCTTTAGTAGCTGACTTGCCTAACAACATTACGCTTTCCGATGTACAAAAAACTTTTCAACTTTTATTAAACTGTGGTGCTGCTATTCATGAAATGAATACCGTTCGTAAACACATTAGCACGTTAAAAGGGGGAAATTTGGCTAAATTATTGATGCCGGCTACGGTATTAACTTTAGCTATTTCTGATGTTTTGAATGATGATCCTTCGGTAATTGGTTCCGGACTAACGGTTCCTGATGCTACTACTTATGCAGATGCATGGGGTATTCTTCAACGGTATCATTTATTGTCTAAAGTTCCTTCAGATATATATGAACATTTACAAAAAGGACTGAATGGAGAAATTACCGATACACCAAAAATTAGTGAAAATTGTTTCAATAAAACTTCATTCGCTATATTAGCCAATAACGGAATGGCATTGCAGTCGGCAAAAAAGGCTGCTGAAAAAATGGGATTTTATGCCAAAATTGTTTCTTCTCAATTGCAAGGTGAGGCGAAAGAGGTAGCCAAAGACATTGTGAAATATGCAGAAAATTACACGGGCTTTAAACCCGCCTGTTTGTTGTGGGGCGGAGAAACAACTGTTGCTATAAAAGGAAATGGACTGGGTGGCCGTAATCAGGAACTGGTTTTGGCCGCCGGCTTAGCCCTGCCTTCTCATTTAAATGCATTTGTATTAGCTATTGGTACCGATGGAACGGATGGCCCTACGGATGCTGCCGGGGCGTTTACAAATCACGAACAAATGCAATTAGCCAAACAAATGGGTTTAAAGCCGGATTTATTTTTAAACAATAATGATGCCTACCACTTTTTTGAGCAGGTGAATGGACTAATTAAAACCGGCCCCACTCAAACCAATGTTATGGATATAGTGATGGTATTTATTCACTAACTTTTTGTATAAAAGGGGCAAATGTTATGATACAATTAATGATTGTTTTTATTGTTGCCATTGCCTTGTTGGTATTGTTAACTGTTCAATACCGATGGCCACCTTTTATTGTATTGTGTTTAGCTGCTGTAGTGGTAGGTATTGGCATGCAAATGCCCATCGAAACCATGATTGTTACCATTAAAACGGGTTTGGGTAATACAGTACAATCAATAGGCTTATTAATTGTGTTAGGAACAATATTGGGTGGATTGCTTGAACATAGTCAAGCTACTACCGTTATGGCAAATGTTATCTTAAAATGGGTAGGAGAGCGTAGAGCACCTTTGGCTATGAGTTTAACAGGATTTTTAGTTGGCTTACCCATTTTCTGCGATTCGGGTTACATTGTATTAAGTGGAATCAATCAATCATTAGCGCGAAAAACAGGTATGCCCATGTTGGTATTGGCTGTATGCCTTTCAACCGGCTTGCTAGCTGTACATGCTTTGGTGCCGCCACATCCGGGTATTACTGCTGCTGCTGTTGCACTAAAAGTTGATTTAGGTAATTTATTGTGGATGGGTATATTAGTGGCTATTCCAACCATGTTCGTAGCCTACTTTTGGGGACGCTATGCAGCAAAAAAATGGAATGATGTGGCTTTAAAGCAACAAGTACCTGATACATTATCTACTGAAATGAAACAATCCTACCCTTCTGCGTTTATGGCATTTTTGCCCATCATTGTGCCTATTCTATTAATTGCAGGAAGGTCTATATTACTTACGTATGGGAAAAATATACAATTGCCCACTTTCATTATTTGGTTGGGACCGCCGGAAGTTGCTTTGTTTGTGGGTATTCTGTTAGCGCTGTATTCGGCTTTACAAAATAATAAAGGAAATATATCTGTCATTTTACAAACAGCCGTAGAAAAAGCCGCAGGTATTATTTTAATTACAGCCGCAGGTGGAGCTTTTGGAGCAATTTTAGCAGCTGCCAATATTCATCAATATGCTACAATTTTACCCATGCAACAACTGGGAATCTTTTTTCCATTTTTAATTGCAGTCCTTTTAAAAACGGCACAAGGATCAACCACGGTGGCTGTAATTACGGCTGCTTCTATTGTTTTGCCTTTTTTAAATGTATTGGGTTTGTCAATCGGTAACGGTCCAGCATTTGCGGTGCTGGCTATGGGGGCAGGTTCATTGATTGTTTCACACCCGAATGATTCTTATTTTTGGGTGGTTACAAAATTCTCTTCTTTAGAAATGAAACCAATGTTACGCGTTTACACCGTTGCCACATTATGGATGGGTTTAACGGCAATGGTTATCATTTTTTTACTAAGCTTAATGCAATAAGGTTTTTAATATTGACTGGATTGATGCGTAGCTTCCTATTCAAAAATTGCGGAAGACGAATTGATAGGAAATTTATAAGCAAGAATGACTTTCAATTTAGTATTTTTATACAGTCAACCTTTTAACAGCCATATATACGCATGAAGCATTTTTTTAAAATAGGCATTTATTTATTTGTTTCGTTGTTTGTAAGTTTTAGTTTGCAAGCACAACCACCTGCACCCGCCAAGAAAATTCCTGAGTTTCAATTTTATCAATTCAATGGCAAGCCTTTTGGTCGCAGCCAATTGGCCAAAGATAAATTATTGTTCATTGTGTTTTTTGATGTTACTTGTGATCACTGTCAACATGCCTTTCAACAAATCAACGCACATTATGCTTCCTTTAAAAATGTTGGCATGTATTTAGTATCATTAGATTCTGAAGCAGCAATGGCAAATTTTTTAACGCGTTTTGCCCCTAACTTAATTGGTAAACCCAATGTAACCTTATTACGCGATGTAAACAATGAATTTATTCAGCGGTTTACGCCAAGGAAGTATCCCTCAATGTTCTTATACAATGCTCGTCAACAATTATTATTATACTATGATGAGCCCGAAAAATTTCCCAATTTTCTTCGGGAAATTCCACCCGTTCAAAAATCGAAGTAGGTATGACTTTTGTCACAATGAATGTGGATTTTGAGAAATAATTTTACATATTCTTTCATCTTAAATTAACGGTTATGTCTTATTATTTCTCAACCATTGTGCATGATAATTTTGCCAATGCCATTCAAAAAGTAACCGATGCATTGAAAACGGAAGGGTTTGGTGTACTTACCGAAATTGATATGCGGGCAACCATGAAGAAGAAATTAGATGTAGATATTCCCCCTTATACAATTTTAGGTGCCTGCAATCCACCATTTGCCTATCGGGCATTACAGGCTGAAGAAAAAATTGGTACAATGCTGCCCTGTAATGTGGTGGTGCAGGAAATTGCACCGGGAAAAGTTGAAGTTGCTGCGGTTGATCCCATTGCTTCCATGCAAGCCATCCAGAATCCTTTACTGGGTGAATTGGCGGAAGAAGTAAGTAATAAATTGAAAAAAGTAATACAGCAACTGAAATAAAGTCGCATTCACAACAACATTTTAAACACCCATGCAGTTTCACAAACGTTTGTGTAAAAATTAAACGTTCGGAATAGCTTATATTTGAAAGAGGTATTGCCATATTTCTTTCAAAATATTTTAGTTATGCACAATAACCCAATAACTGCTATTCTTGCATCCATTTTTTTTGCTTTAGTTGGTTTAACAAATGCTTCCGCACAAGTAGCATCGCATGTTGAACAAAATGGTGATAAGCAAATATTTATTTTATCAAACTCAAAAGTTAGCGAGCAAATTGTTGTACAGCATCAGCAAATTCAAAGTGATGTACTTTCGGCTAATGCGAATTGGTTAGAACAATATCAAAATTCAAAGCCTTATTCAGTTTATACCGATGCCGATTTTTCAGTAGAATTGATGTGGACAGATTGGAGTGCCCCGGGAAAAGATTTTAATGGCGACTTACAAGTTACTTTATCCAAAAAAGATTTTGTTTTTCAGCAATACGAATGGACAAATTTGCCTAATGGCAAGGCATTGCAGTTATACTTTCAACCTATTGACAAAGAAAATACATTACGCCTTAGAATTACCTATTTACTTTTAGAAAATGCATTTTATGCAAAACGAAAAATTGCATTGATTGATACTACTTTGCAAAAACAATGGGTTGAAGCTTTTAATGCCAGAAAAGGGAAAGTGTATTTTAATAATGAAAAGTATGATGGTTACAGTATGCGTGAAGAAAGCAGTACTACTGCTCAATATGTGGCGTTACAACAACACAACCAAACAGAATCGTTTACTATTTTAAAAAAGGGCGACTTTGGTCAGCCTTGTGCCGCACAGTTACAACAAGGCGGTGTGTTTTTTGGGGTGGAATATCCTGCAGCTAATTCGTTGCTTACGCGTATTAATGAAAATGATTTACAATTAAAATGTAAGGAATTGATGGGCGTTATTGTAAAAGATAAATGGATAGAGAGTAGTTGGGTAGTACAAGGATTATCGCCTAATAAGGCAGTGCAGGATTGGTTTTATAATTACGTTAATGAAATAAAAGTAATGCCCGATGAACCTTATGCATTATACAATAGCTGGTACGATTTGCGTTCACCTTCTTATCCAAAAGTTGCCCCCGCTCATGTAATGAATGAAAAAAACATATTGCACATTATTGATTTGTTTAAGAAAAACATGACAGAAAAATACGGCATTCATTTAAATGCCTTTGTGTTAGATGATGGATGGGATGTGTATGAAAGTAACTGGATGTTGAATAAAACAACTTTTCCCAATGGATTACAGCCTATTGTAAATGCATTAAAGCCAATGGGTACCACGTTAGGTATTTGGTTAGGACCTACCGGCGGCTATTCGTTTAGAATGAAACGTATTAATTGGATGAAAGCGCATGGCTATGAAACCGTTGGTAAAACACCTAATGATGCCATGTTAGACATTGCCGGGCCCAATTACAGTAAATTGTTTGAACAACGCGTAACGGATTTTACTAAACAAGGTGTTGGATATTTTAAATGGGATGGCATTCAGTTTTCTTCCAGTGAATCCGGTAATGGCCACGCCATTGGTTACCATTCTCGCAGAGCTGCAGTTGAAAGTGTTATTGATAAATGCAAAGCTGTTCGCGCTATTAACCCTAAAGAATATTTGAATATTACTTCAGGCACATGGTTAAGCCCATGGTGGTTACAATACGCCAATCAAATTTGGATGCAAGGGGCTGATTATGGTTATGCTAACACCCCGGTGATTAACGACCGAGATGCAGCCATGACTTATAAAGATATTGTATTGTACGATGATTTTAATCGACAAGATGTATGGTTTCCTTTGAGTAATATGATGACGCATGGAATTATTAAAGGGAATTTAGCTTCTGTTGGCGGCAATGATGATCCGTTAGCAAAGTTTGCCGATGATGTGGTTTTTTATTTTAGCAGAGGTGTTACCATGTATGAATTATATCTTTCGCCCGATTTATTAAATGATGATGAATGGAAAGTATTAAGCCTTTCCTTGAATTGGGCTAAACAACATTTTTCCTTAATGGATAAAACCTTTATGGTGGGTGGCAATCCAGCCAATGGTAACGCTTACGGCTTTGCGCATTTCAAAAACAATGAAGGTATCATTGCAGTTCGTAATCCAAAAATTCAGTCTGAACAGCTTACTGTAAAACTTTCTACACAATATGGAATAGCTGATACGGCCGCTTCACTTGTATTGGAAAGGGTTTATCCAACACATTGGGTATCGCCAAATTTATATGCAGCAGGCACAACTATTGTATTGCCTGAATTACAAGGTTTTGAAGTGGCTGTTTATCGGGTTTATCCTTTACAAAAAGCGGTAAAACCCTTGCTAACAAATGTCATTATGCAGGAAGCAAATACGAATCATGAAGCCCTGAATTGTGCAGTTTTAGCAACCACAGGTAAAGTACAACTTCTGAATCCCGAAATGGTAAAATCTGTTACCATTAATAATGAGTTGCAGAACATCAATCAGCTAATTATTCATGAACCTAAAGCTAATGAGGCTATTAAGGGTGAAGTACAATTTTCATCAAACCACCTGAATGTAAAGTTGAATACAAATGAAAATATTCAACAAACCCGTGTGGTAGTTATGATGCAGCCGGATAGTGTGTATATAGGAAAGCCATTTCCTACTATTCAAATTTTACAAAATGGTCAATCAGTTAATTTTAGTAAACAACAGCAAGATGGACATTGGGGCAGCTATTCCGTTATAATGAAAGGAATGAATAATACAATCACATTTAAAATTTTACCCAATGAAAAAGCAAATCAATGGAAAGCAAAAATTGAGGTATGGACGATTAGTCAACAAAAGCAACAACCCGTTCAAGTAAAAATAACCACCTTACAACCAATGCAACAAACACCTCAATTGCCTTCGCCGTATGAAAAAAATGCCTTACAAAAAACAGCATTGCTGGCAACCGGCACATTATACTTATAGTATTGCATAAACCCAAAATAAGAAACGCTATAGTAGGATGGTATGGCGTTTGTTGTATAATTTAGATATTAATACCTCCACTCACTTCAATACGTTGGCCATTAATCCAACGCGCTTCTTCGCTGCATAAAAAAGCTACAACACTACCTATATCCTCAGCAACGCCAACCCGACCTAAAGGCGAAAGTGATGCCAAGCGTTCTTTCATTAAAGGATTATTGCGAATAGCGGCATGGTTGAAATCTGTTTCAACTGGGCCGGGTGCCACAACATTGGCTCTAATACCTTTGTGGCCCAATTCTTTGGCTACATAACGCGTAAATACTTCTACTGCGCCTTTCATAGAAGAATAAACGGAATAACCCGGATTGCAATAACGTGTAGTGCCACTAGAAATGTTGATAACACAACCTCCGTTATTCAAGATGGGTATGCAGTGTTGTGTTAAAAAATATACAGATTTAAAATGCACGTTCAAAAATTCATCAAACAATGCCTCTGTAACCTCTTCAAACGGAACAGTTGCGCCCATGCCGGCATTGTTAATTAAATAATCAAAATGTGTAGCATTAAAATTGCTGTGTAATGCATCTTTCAAAGCTACAATGAATGACGGAATACTTTTAACATCCGAAAGGTTTAAATGTAAGGCAACGGATTTAACTTTTAATTGCTCTAATTCTGCAACTGTTTGTATGGCCAACTCGCGATTTTGGTGATAAGTAATAATAACGTTATGGCCTTTGTGTGCTAATTGTAAAGCCATGTCTTTTCCTAATCCCCTGTTGCCACCGGTTACTAAAGCTATTTTTGTACTGCTCATGTTATGTGTTTTTTGTTCAAACAATAATGCTAAGCAATTAGTTTACGCCAACTTTTGTTTTAAACAACTTTTAAGCAATGCTGCCCCAAATTTTTTTCAGATTTTGCATACTGGTGGTAATGCTGGCAAATGGGTCAGCAGGATTATCATGCTCAACAAAATAATATTGCATACCTGAGGTTTTAGCATGTTCAAAAATATTTTTAAAATTTACTACACCAGTACCTACCGGCTGTGGTTGTTTTAAATCCTTGTCAATATCTTTTACATGCCATAATTTGTAGCGCCCCGGGTTTTGTTCAAATAACGTAACCGGATTTACGCCGGCTTTGGTAACCCATGCCAAATCTAATTCCAATGCAACAGGTGTTTCTTTTAAAATAATATCATAAGGCAAAACTCCATCAACCGGCTTAAACTCGGTGTAATGATTATGGTAAGCAAACTGAATACCGGCCTTTTTACAAGCCTCATCCGTTTTGTTCAAAGTGTTCATCGCCGATTTTATTTCTTCTGTTGTATTGAGTGGAATGCTGGCACAAACCAAATAAGGAATACCGCCTTCAGCAGCTTCATCAACTAACTCCTGCATATTGTCGCGTAAATTTTTCATAGGCGGAATAACAATGGGTTTCCCATCAGGGCCATTAGGCATTTTGCGACCGGGTGGCAATTGAAAAGGCGCACCTAATACATGGTGCGATTTCCAGGAAAGTCCTTTATCCTTTACCAACGCTGCAAATGCTTTGGGGGTCATGCCATAATAACCGCCTTTTTTGCTAAAAGCCGATTCAATGTTTTTATAACCTATGTCAGCAATTTTTTGCAAAGTGCCCGGTACATCTGCATCAATTACATTAAAAAAGGTATACAACTGAACTCCGGCAGGCGGCATTGTTTCCCAAAAACTGCCTGAGGCAACCGCTTTGGAAACAGCTAAGCCGCTTAATGCAGCCATTCCGGTTGTTTTTAAAAAATCTCTTCTTTTCAGCATATCGTTAGGTTTTAGGTGTTTAAAGTTAGTTGTTTGTTCTAAGTTGTCCTACTATAGTAGGCCCTGAATTTGGCTTTTGGTTTATAAATTTTTTGTGTGAATGGCTTCGCTGTTATGTTTTAGAATGAATGGAAACATTTTAGCATCATAGCTCAATTACATTTTTTTGATAAATATCAAAATGATATAGAAAACGAATGCTATTCCTATTATTTTCGGATGTACAATTTTTTGAAAAGCCTTGCTGTGTAAGTATTGCTTATAATGATATAGCAAGAGACTCGTTATCGATTTATGAAACAACATGAAAACTTTCATACACATTGGTAGGAAACACTGGTCTGTAATAAGTATAATTTAATTGTTGGTTTTAAGCGAAGGTTGTAATTTTTCAATACCTTAATTGCTGCCACATGAAACGTTTATTTGCACTGGTTGTAATAATATGTAGCGCAACCATTAGTAATAACTTACTTGCTCAAAACTGGATATCCTTATTCAATGGGAAAGATTTAACGGGTTGGGAACAAGCTGCAGGAATGGCTAAATATAGTGTACAAAATGGAATGATTGTGGGTGAAACGGTTGCTGGTTCACCCAACAGTTTTTTAAGAACGAAAAACACTTACGGAAATTTTGTTTTAGAATTAGATGCTATGCTGCCGGATAGTACCTCTAATTCCGGTGTGCAATTGCGCAGTCATGTAAATGAAGCAGGTAGAGTATATGGTTATCAATATGAATTAGACCCATCTTCCCGCAAATGGACAGGTGGCTTATATGATGAAGCTCGGCGCGATTGGTTGTATCCACTTTCATTAAATCCCGATGCACAAAAAGCCTATATGCCTGCTAAATTCAATCACATAAAAGTAGAATGCATAGGAAATGAAATAAAAACATGGATTAATGGTGTTCCTGCAGCGTATGTTGTAGATAGTATGGATAAAGAGGGTTTTATTGCTTTACAAGTACATAGCATAGGAAATAACAGTGCATTAGCCGGTGAAAAAGTGTATTTTAAAAATATTCGCATACAAACTAAAAATATTCAATCAAGTCCTTTTCATAAAGCCATATACGTAGTTAATAACATTCCCAATTATTTGTGCCCCTATGAAAAACTATGGGGCTGGCAATTATTGTTTAATGGCAAAAATAGTGATGGATGGCGTGGTGCTTATAAAGATCATTTTCCTAAAACCGATTGGCAAATAAAAGATGAAATGATCACGGTGCTGGCATCGCAAGGAAAAGAAGGTGGCAATGGCGGTGATGTTGTAACTGATAAACGATACAGCGCTTTTGATTTGTCGTTTGAGTTTAAATTAACACCCGGCGCTAATAGTGGTGTGAAATATTTTGTAACCTTAACGGAACATAATGAAGGTTCTGCTATTGGATTGGAATATCAAGTTTTAGATGATGCACTACACCCTGATGCTAAACTGGGAAGAGATGGGGATAGAACGCTTGCATCGTTATATGATTTAATACCTGCCAAAAAAGAATCACGCTTTGTACACCCTATTGGTAGTTGGAATACCGGAAGAATTGTGGTCTATCCGAATAATCATGTTGAACATTATTTGAATGGCATAAAAGTATTAGAATACAATCGTGGTTCTGATGCATTCAGGGCTTTAGTTGCCATTAGTAAATTTAAAATTTGGAAAAATTTTGGTGAGGCAAAGCAAGGACATATTTTGCTACAAGATCATGGCAATGAAGTGAGTTTTAGAAGCATTAAAATTAAAACGTTACAATAGCCGAATAGTGTATTAGAAGTACAAGTGTGCGACGCAAGAAAAGCTACATAGTAGCAATAATGTTAAGTACAAAAAAATAGTTTATGCAAAGAAGAAAATTTTTGCAACAAGCTACATTGGCCACAGCCGGTGTAACCATTTTAAATTTTCCGATTTTTGGAAAATTAGCACCCAGTAATAAAGTAATTGTTGCGGTAATGGGTGTAAATAGTCGAGGGGCTTATTTGGCTAAAAGTTTTTCGCAGTTGCCGAATGTTGAAGTGGCTTACATTTGCGATGTTGAGCAGGGGGCCATAAAAAATGGTTTAGATGCATTGAAAGATGCCCAACGGAAACCCATTGTTGTATCTGATATTCGGAAATTGGTTACCCAAAAAGATTTTGATGCTTTAGTAATTGCCGCACCTGATCATTGGCATACACCTGCTGCAATATTAGGTGTGCAAAACGGAAAACATGTTTATGTTGAAAAGCCCTGCGGCCAAAATCCGCATGAGGGCGAAATGATTGTAACCGCAATGCAGCGATATGGCAAGTTAATTCAAATGGGTAATCAGCGTCGTTCATTTCCCAGTTTAATTGAAGCGGTTAATTTAGTGCAAAATGGCATTATTGGTAATACTTATTTTGCAAAAGGCTGGTATGCCAACAATAGAACTAGTATTGGCTACGGCAAGGTGGTACCGGTACCTGCTACATTAAATTACGAGTTATGGCAAGGTCCTGCACCACGAAAACCTTATCAGGATAATTTAATACATTATAACTGGCATTGGTTTTGGCATTGGGGAACCGGCGAAGCTTGCAACAATGGTACACACGAAATTGATTGCTGCCGCTGGTTTTTAAATGTTGATTATCCAAGTAAAGTTACGTCAACCGGTGGTCGTTACGCATTTAAAGATGATTGGCAAACACCTGATACGCAAGTGGCCGGATTTGAATTCGGTGATAAAAAAGCCATTACCTGGGAAAGTAGAAGTTGTAATATTTATCCTTTAGAGGGTGCCGGTAGAGGATTTATTATTTATGGTGATAAAGGCACCTTGGTAAATAAGGGTGGTGGCGATTATGCTATATACGATAAAGACAATCACTTAGTTAAAGCAGTAAAAAGCGAAGTGTTAGCTGATCCTTCTAACCCTGTAAGTGCCAATGGTAATTTAGATTTTTATCATTTCAGCAATTTTATTGATGCTGTAAAAGGGGAAACGAAAATTACTTCTCCCGTAACAGAAGGTAGCAAGAGTGTACTACTTTGTCATTTAGCTAATATAGCACAAAGGGTAGGCCGTACCTTGTATTGCAATCCAGCTAACGGACATATTATTGATGATGCTGAAGCTATGGCATTATGGGGAAGAACATATGAGCCGGGTTGGCAACCCGAAATTTAAATGAGTGGGTTTAAAATGTTTTGTTTATGCGAAAGGTAATAGGCTTTTTTTTAAGCGTTCTGATTGGCAATTTCATTGTTGCCCAACCAATAAATGTGGCATTACAAAACCAACCCTGGTCCGCTCATTGGATACAAGCTCCCAACACCGCACCCAATGATTATGGTGTTTATTTTTTTAGAAAACAAATCAACATTGTTCAATTACCACAACAATATTGGGTTCATGTATCGGCAGATAATCGTTACAAACTTTATGTAAATGGCCAATTAGTAAGCTTAGGTCCGGCACGAAGTGACTTGAACTATTGGAATTATACAACCATTGATTTAAAACCTTTTTTAAAAACGGGCTTTAATATTATTGCTGCTGAGGTGTGGAATGAAAGCAGTTACAGACCTGAAGCACAAATATCGCATCGTACAGGTTGGCTAATGCAAGGTAATTCAGCGGCTGAAAGTGCTGTTAATACCAATAGCAGTTGGAAAAGTTTTATTTGTAAAGCTTATCAACCGCTTGCGGGTATTGGGTATGCAGGATATTATGTTGCAGGTCCTGGTGAAATTGTGAATATGCACTATATGCCTTTACATTGGAAAGAAATTGATTTTAATGATGATTCATGGTCTTCTGCAGTAAATATTGGTTGGTCAGGGGCTAAACCAAAAGGTGTTGGCGATATTAATGAATGGATGTTGGTACCCGGCAGCTTACCCCCAATGGAATTAACTGATACAAGAATTAAAAACATACGCAGTACCATTGGTGTAGTAGCCAATAATAATTTTTTATTGGGCAATTCTCCTATACAAATTCCTGCACACAGTTCCGCAACTTTGTTATTAGATAATGCACAACTTACCAATGCCTTTGTTCATGTTTTATTTTCCAGTGGTAATAATGCTACGCTTACTTTAACCTATGCTGAAGCTTTATTTGAGAAAGATGCGAATGGTAAACCCACACTGCAAAAAGGCAACCGAAATGAAATTGCAAATAAAGTTATTTTAGGTAGAAAAGATAGTATTATAGCTTCCGGTGAGCAGCATCAATTGTTTACAAGTCGAAGCTGGCGCACCTTTCGTTATATTCAACTGCAGATAGTTACGACAAATGAACCTATAACGGTACAAGATATTTATACCACATTTATTGGCTATCCCTATCAACTAAATGCAGCTGTTGAAACATCGGATACCATGCTGCATAAAATATTGCAAACCGGCTGGCATACAGCTCGTTTATGTGCTATTGAAACGTTTATGGATTGCCCTTACTATGAGCAATTGCAATACATTGGCGATAGCAGAATTCAGGCTTTAGTTGCTTTATACAATAGCGGTGATGACAGATTGGTTAGAAACGCTTTAAACCAAATGGACCATTCACGAATGGCGGAAGGTATTACTTTAAGTCGCCATCCTTCCTATACGCCTCAACAAATACCAACCTTTTCATTATGGTATATTGGCATGTTAGCTGATTATTGGAAATATAGGGGCGATAGTATTTTCATTGCTCAAAAACTGCAAGGGGTGCGAAATATTTTATGGTTTTTTCAGCAATACCAACAAAAAGACGGGTCGTTACAACATGTTCCTTACTGGATGTTTACTGATTGGGTAGATGGGCACACGGGCTGGAATGGCGGTACTGCACCTTATTCTGAAAATGGCTCTTCGGCTATATTAGACCTACAACTGCTTTGGGCTTATCAAATTGCTTCGCAGTTAGAGAAACAATTAGGCATGCCTGCTTATGAAAAATTATATAACACAAAGGCCACTCAGCTACAACGTACCATTATGCAAAAGTATTGGCGTAACGAAGTAGGTTTGGTGTCAGATATTGATGATGGCAATTTGTTTTCGCAGCATGCTAATGCTTTAGCTATTTTAACCAATACTGTTAATGGTACTACCGCTAAAAATATAGCAAGGCAACTTTTGAATAATAAACAATTGGCACCGGCTTCCATTTATTTTAAGTACTATGTGCATCAGGCACTTATTAAAGCGGGTTTGGGAAATGATTATTTAGATTGGTTAAGTATTTGGCAACAAAATTTAGCAATGGGTTTAACAACCTGGGCTGAAACTTCTGACATCAATGGTTCACGTTCCGATTGTCATGCATGGGGTGCAAGTCCGAATATTGAAATTTATAGAACTGTTTTGGGAATTGATAGCAATGCACCGGGTTTTAAAAGTGTAAAAATTAGTCCGCATTTGGGTAAGCTTAAAAACATAAGTGGACAAATTCCTCATCCCTATGGTACAATTGCAGTGGCCTATAAAAAACTAAATGGGCAATGGCAAGTTAACATTCATTTGCCTGAAAAGTTAAGCGGAAAACTAGAGTGGAATCAACATTCATACCCATTGCATGGTGGCAGCAATGCGTTTACGTTACCCTGATTTTTTTATTAAAGACTAACCAAACCATTCATACATATTTTGTAATAACACTTTTTGTTTGGCTGTTGCATCCAAATCGCGAACCAGTTTACCTTCATGAATTTGTAAAAGCCGGTTGCCGTATTGTTGTGCATCTTTTAAATTATGCGTAATAAAAATGGCAGTTAAGTGGTATTCCTGAATGAGGTGTTGTGCAGTATTTAAAATAATTTCGGCCGATTTAGGATCTAATGCGGCTGTAGGCTCATCCAACAATAAAATTTTGGTATTATCCATAATGCACATCAATAAAGTAAGTGCTTGTCGTTGCCCGCCCGATAATGTGCCCATGGGTTGGTTCAATTTATTTTCTAACCCCCAGTTTAGGCGAGCAATTACTTCTCTCACTCTTTTTTTAAATGCTGTAGTATTGCCAATGGTTAAATGTTTGGGTTGCGTACGCAGCGCTGCTAATCTAAAATTATCTAAGATGGTTAAATCCGGCGCCGTGCCATCAAAAGGATTTTGAAAAACACGAGCAATATATTTGCTGCGTTTAAAGTCGGGCAAAAAAGTAACATCTTCACCCGCAATGAATACTTTCCCTTTTGTGGGAATAACACTGCCTGCTATGGTATTGAATAAAGTTGTTTTTCCTGAGCCATTGGCACCAATAATAATTACAAATTC
>NZ_JBMFQT010000017.1:0-18851 GCF_049968455.1 Hydrotalea sp.
TTGGCCAAAAAAATAATGGTAGGGGTAATGGTGTCTTATGGCTTTGCTGCGTTTATGAACATATTTATAATTCAGGGTTTGTATGTGTTCCATACCATAACCTATGCAGCCGGATGTTTGTTAATGGTATTCTGCTGTGCTTATTACTTTATAGAAACCATATTGCAACCCACCCCCGTTACCTTAGTGCATATGCCCGATTTTTGGATTTGCAGTGGTTTATTATTTTATTATGCGGTTAGCTTTCCTATTTACGGGTTTGTGAATTTTGTGAATAGTTTACCCGGTGCAATTCTTAGAAATTTTAATCTTTTTATCCAGATTTTGAATATAATATTGTACACAATGTTTAGTATTGCATTCTTATGCCGATTCAAGGTAACGAAATCTCCTCTATCATTATACTTGGAACCATACTAGGTTTTAGTTTGGTGGGCTTTGTGGTAGCAATGGTAATGCTATACCAGCGCCGCCAACACAATTTTTTACGGGAAATGACGCTGCTGAAAGAACGCCACGAACAACAAATTTTACGGGAAAGAATTGTAGTGCAGGAACGCACCATGAGCCAAATTGCGGAAGAATTACACGACAGCATTAGCCAACAATTGCAGGTTACTAAACTAACCATTGCCACTGCCCGTAATATGCTGCAAAAACCGGAGGCTAAAACCATGTTGATAGAAGCCTCACAAAGTTTGAGCGGCACCATTATGGAAATTTCCAACTTAACCAAAACCTTACATACCAAGAAAGCAGAAAAATTAGATTTAGAGTTTTCCATTCACAATGAAATAGAACGTTTGCGCACCAGCGGTAAGTTTAACGTTAATTTGGAATATCCTACTACCAAATACCAGGTAAAATTTAATGAAGAAACCAATATTTTCTTGTTCCGTATGTTTCAGGAAAGCATTAATAACATTATAAAACATGCCCATGCCAAAAATATTGATGTGCTGTTTCATTTTCCCGAAGAAAATAAATTTGTTCTGCGCATTAAAGACGATGGCATTGGCTTTTCTATTAAAGATAAATTAGCAGCCGAATCGAAAAATACAGGATTGGGATTAACCAATTTAAAAAATCGCGCTAAAATGATTGGTGCAGATATTGAAATAAACAGTATCTTAGACCACGGAACAGAGATTAAAATAATTTTACCTATAAGAAATACCAATATTTTACAACAAAACGCTGACTTATGATTGGCAATGCCAATATACCTTCATTTAAAGTAGCCGTAGTTGATGACCATGTTTTATTGCGGAGCGCCTTAGCTAAATTAATCAGTAGTTACGAAAACTATACAGTTGCTTTTGAGGCCAGTAACGGAAAAGAATTTATTGAAAAATTAAGCAAACAGGTTTTACCCGATATTGTTTTACTAGATATTAATATGCCGGAAATGGATGGTTATGAAACTGCCAGTTGGATAACCAAGCACCACCCACACATAAAAATTCTGGCACTTTCCATGGAAAGCGATGATACCAATATTATTCAAATGATTAAGCTGGGTGCGAAAGGTTTTTTAATGAAAAATGTGGAACCGGAAGAATTGAATGATGCGTTAGACTCTGTTTTATCAAAAGATTTTTATTTGTCGGATACTATTTCGGGAAAGGTAATTAGTGGTTTACAAAGTGGTTCCCAAAAAGCCGCTGCTGAACCGGAAACCCTTACTGAAAAAGAAAAAGAATTTTTACGCTTAATTTGTTCTGAGCTTACTTATAAAGACATTGCTGAACGGCTTTACATTAGTCCCCGCACTTTAGACGATTACCGCAATGCCCTTTTTGAAAAATTAAATGTACATAGCCGCATGGGCTTGGCCATTTATGCCCTTAAAAATAAAATGGTAGATATTAATCAACTATAAAATTTACTTTGCCATAAACAAAAGCCTTCCACTATTTTAGGGAAGGCTTTTATTATATCAGTAATAGGGGTAAAATTACCTACTTAAGTTCATGCTGCGTTCTTTGTATAAAGTTCTAAAGTAGGGATCCCGTAAGTCTTTAATAAACCGAATGGCTTCACCGGTGCTTTTCATTTCAGGACCTAATTCTTTACTTACCCCCGGAAACTTTTCAAAGCTAAATACAGGTTCTTTAATGGCGTAGCCTTCTAACTTTTTCTCAATATTAAAGTCGGTTAGTTTAGCAGCACCCAACATAATTTTAGTAGCAATATTTAAATAAGGCACCTGATATGCTTTAGCAATAAATGGGGTGGTTCTACTAGCCCTTGGGTTGGCTTCAATTACGTACACTGTATTGTTTTTAATGGCAAACTGAATATTAATTAAGCCTTTTATTTTTAAAGCACGAGCTATTTTTTCGCTGTAATACTCCATGGTTTCAACAACCATTGGAGTTAAGTTAAAGGCCGGCAAAACCGCATTGCTATCGCCACTATGAATGCCTGCCGGTTCAATATGTTCCATTACTCCCATTACATGAAAATTTTCACCATCAAAAATGGCATCTACTTCTGCTTCCTGGCAGCGGTCTAAAAAGTGATCAATTAAAATTTTATTGTTGGGAATATGTTTTAATAAACTTACTACCGCTTTTTCTACTTCTTCATCATTAATAACAATACGCATCCGCTGGCCACCTAACACATAGCTGGGGCGAACCAAAACCGGATAGCCTACGCGATTGGCCACTTCAATAGCTTCATCGGCAGTGTATGCTGTACCATATTCAGGATAAGGAATATCAAGCTGCTTCAATAAATCGCTAAAGCGTCCTCTGTCTTCGGCAATATCCATATCATCGAAAGAGGTTCCAATAATTTTAATGCCTTTTTCGTGTAAGCGCTTGGATAGTTTTAAGGCAGTTTGCCCTCCTAATTGAACAATAACCCCTTCCGGCTGCTCTAACTCAATAATTTCCCATAAATGCTCCCAAAATACCGGCTCGAAGTAAAGCTTATCGGCCATATCGAAGTCGGTGGAAACGGTTTCAGGATTACAATTAACCATTATAGCTTCATAACCACATTCTTTAATGGCTAAAAGTCCGTGCACACAACAATAATCAAACTCAATGCCCTGACCAATTCTGTTAGGACCACTTCCTAAAACAATAATTTTTTTTCTTTTTGATGGGATGGATTCGTTGTGAAGAAGGTGATTGCTCATGACTATGAAATTGTGCAAATGTAATATCCTCTACCTGTTTTCAGGTATATTTTTTTGAATTTAATGTGAATAGCTGAAAAAAGGTAGCAATACAATGATTGTAAACTGCACCATTACAGATCACACCCACTTTCGTAATTGCTGTAAAGTGGCACGCAAATCTTTGGGCAATGGCGCTGTTAAATGAATATTTTGACTCTGCCACACAAAAGACAATTCGGAAGCATGTAGGGCCAACCGATTTAACAAAGGTCTTTCTTCCTCGGCTGTTTTGGCCATTTTAAAATTGCGCTTAATGGAGGAAAGTAGTAAAGGTTGTGCATCGCCATACAATGCATCGCATACTATGCTATGGCCAATATATTTCATGTGCACCCGAATTTGGTGCGTACGGCCGGTATGTATTTCAAACTGCATCCAGGCATATTTACCTAATTGCTCTAAAACAACGTAATCGGTAATAGCAGGTTTACCTTTTTTACCGGTAGTCATTATGCCGGCTTTTCCGGGATGAGGGATAATAGGCACATCAACGGTACCGGATTGATGTACCGGAACACCGTAAATTAAACCATTATAAATTTTTTTTACCTGCCGTTCTTCAAACATCAGCGAAAGTTGACGATGCGTATCTTCATCTTTTGCAAATACAATTACACCGCTGGTATCTTTATCAAGGCGATGTACTGTATAAATTTGTTGGTATTTTTCTATTAAAATATCTTTTAAACTTTGTTCCTTCCCCATTCGGTCGGGAATACTAAGTAACCCCGATGGTTTATGTACAGCAACAAAAAATTCGTTTTCAAAAATAATCTCCGGTTTCATGCAATTACAAAGCTTATACGTCAATACTATTTGGTTTGGGAAGCACCGTTTAGGTATTTTAAGTTTCTTATTTCCTTCTCATTTAAGTATCGCCAAGTTCCACGATCAACATTTTTCTTTGTTAATCCGGCAAACAATACCCGATCTAATGTTTTTACATCATATCCTAAATGCTCAAACATACGGCGCACAATGCGGTTTCTACCACTATGCACTTCAATTCCAATAACCGATTTATCTTTTGTATCGGCATAAGCAGCACTATCGGCTTTAATAAAGCCATCTTCTAACTGAAAACCTGTTATAAGTGCTTCCATATCGGATTTGGCCAATGGCTTGTTTAATTTAGCTTCATATACTTTCTTTACCTGAAAAGAAGGATGTGTTAATTTTTGCGCCAATGCCCCATCGTTGGTAAGCAATAAAACGCCGGTGGTATTTCTATCTAAACGCCCTACAGGATATACACGTTGTTGTGCAGCATCTTTTATTAAATCTAACACTGTTTTGCGCCCCTCAGGATCTTTGGAAGTAGTAATATAATCTTTGGGTTTATTCAGCAATATGTACACTAAATTTTTTTGAATAAAAATGCGTTTGCCTTTCCATTTAACATCTTCGTTACCCAACACCTTAAAGCCGGGTTCAAAAATGGTATCGCCATTTACAGTTACCTGACCTAGTTTAATTATATCAGCAGCTTCTCTTCGGCCACAAATGCCCGCGTGTGCCAAAAATTTATTCAATGGCATGGGCGTTTGTTGGTTGGCTAATTCATTGGTAATGTCAGGCTTAGCCGGTAGGTTGTGAGGCATTTTTTTTGAGCCTGCATCCTTTGTAGCTTTTACATTTTTTGGATGTACTGACTTGTTTTTGGAGGGATGTGAGGGTGTAGAAGATTCAGGCAGAATGCCATGCTTTTTTTCCCACTGTTTTTTCCTAATGGCTTCACCTTCAGCTCTGGCTGCGGCTTTTGCTTTGCGTTTATCTTGGCGAAGAGCCTCTTTTTTCTTGGCCCCCTTTAGTTGGCCATTCATAAACTTTTCAAACGGTTTCGACATATACTTCTGTTTACTGTTTTGCAACAGGAAAAGCAAAAGTACGCAAAAAAGCGGGGTTCCCTTGATTTAATTCAAATGAAAGGATATGCTACATTCTTTTTTTAAAGTGCTTAATATGCTTATGCCACGCATGGCGATGCTTGCTTTTTCCTTTAAAAGTATTGGGTTGAGCCATAGCTGTACTGCTCACCAACACCCATACAGCCAAAACACTGCATAGTTTTTTCATAGTTCTAGGTTTATGTTTAAAAGTAACCATTTTTTTGAAATAAAATACAAATGCATAAAATGAATGAACCATGAAAATAACAAATAAAGCAATGCCCAATAGGTACATTGCTTTTATTAACGAAACGGTAATAACAATATGCTAAATTATTTGCCTTTATTGGCTAATTGACCACAGGCGGCATCAATATCTTTACCCCTACTTCTACGTAAACGGGCATTCACTTTATGTTTTTCTAAATATTGCATAAAGCGTTCCATAGCCGGCTCATCGGGTTTTTGAAAAGTAGCAATATCAATAGGATTGTATTCAATAATATTAACCAAATCGGCCGGAACCTGACGGTAAATTTTAATTAACTCATCGGCATCTTTCAATGAGTCGTTAAAATTTTTGAATAAGATATATTCAAAAGTTATTTCATTTTTTGTTTTGGCATAAAAGTAATTGAGGGCTTCTATCAATACCTTTAAATTATTGGTTTCATTAATAGGCATTATTTCATTGCGCTTAGCATCGTTAGGTGCGTGTAAGGATAAGGCCAGTTTAAACTTAACACCATCATCACCTAACTTTTTAATTTGTTTGGCAACGCCTGCCGTTGAAACGGTAATGCGCCTTGGGCTCATGTGTAAACCATCTTCAGCGGTAATGCGTTCAATAGCAGCCAATACATTATTGTAGTTCAGTAATGGCTCGCCCATACCCATAAAAACTATATTGCTTAGTTTCTTCTCGAAGAGTGATTCACTTTGTTGATTAATGAGCGCTACCTGATCATATATTTCATCGAAGGTTAAATTGCGTTTTCTGTCCATATAACCGGTAGCACAAAATTTACAACTTAAGCTACAACCGATTTGAGAAGAAACACAAGCAGTTCTTCTTTCATCAGTAGGAATTAACACGCCTTCCACTTTGTATCCTTCATGGGTATTAAAGCGGGTTTTAACGGTACCATCCGTACTATACTGAGTGGTATCAATAGTTAATGCAGGAAGTGAAAAATGTTCGGATAATTGCTGTCTTAACGATTTGCTTAAATTCGTCATATCGTCAAAAGAAGCAGCATGCTTTTGCCATAACCACTCATTTATTTGTTGCAAACGAAATTTCTTTTCGCCAATACTTTCCAAAAATGTCAACATCTGCTCATTGCTCAATGCACGTATATTCGGTAATTGATTCATGCGGCAAAGATACAACACAAAGCCCATCAGCTTTATTTTGCTAAATTGTGGTATTTGTTTTCCTTTGCGGCAACATACTTTTTACAATTATTAAAATACTATATATGAAAGCGGTTTATGTAATTGATGCAGTGCGTACCCCTATTGGTCGTTATGGTGGAAAATTAAGCAACATACGTCCGGATGATTTATTGGCATTGATGATTACTGCTTTATTGCAACGCAATCCGGGTATTGATGCAGCAATGATAGAAGATGTAATTGCAGGTGCAGCCAACCAGGCGGGAGAAGACAATAGAAATGTAGCCCGTATGGCAGCTTTATTAGCCGGCTTACCCGTAACTGTTGGGGGAAATACAGTGAACCGTTTATGCGCCAGTGGTTTACAAGCCATTATGGATGCCAGCCGCGCCATAGCTTGTGGTGATGGCATGTTGTATATTGCCGGAGGTGTTGAAAGCATGACCCGTGCCCCATTTGTAACTGCGAAAAGTGATGGTGCCTGGAGCCGAAAAACAGAAACCCATGACACTACCATTGGCTGGCGCTTTACCAATAAAAAATTAGCTGCGATGTATTATCCTTATAGCATGGGTGAAACCGCTGAAAATGTGGCGCAACAATGGAAAATTACAAGGGAGGAACAAGATGCCTTTGCTTTAGCATCGCAACAAAAATATGCTGCAGCATTAGCAGCCGGCAAATGGCAAGATGAAATTATTCCCGTTGAAATTACCGAAAATAAAACACCAACCATTTTTGCAGAAGACGAGCATCCAAGACCTACATCTATAGAAAAGTTAGCAGGACTAAAGCCTGCCTTTACTAAAGATGGTTCTGTTACAGCCGGCAACTCCAGTGGCATTAATGATGGTGCCTCCGCTTTATTATTAGCCAGCGAAGAAGCTATTCAATTGTTCAATTTAAAACCCATTGCCCGGGTGGTAAGTATGGCTACTGCAGGCGTTGACCCTTCTATAATGGGTATTGGCCCTGTACCGGCCAGTCGTAAAGCCATGCACCGTGCCGGTTTGCAAGCAAGCGATTTATCCATCATTGAATTAAATGAAGCATTTGCCAGCCAAAGTATTGCTTGTATGCGCGATTTAGATTTAGACCCTGCAAAAATAAATATCAATGGCGGTGCCATAGCATTAGGGCATCCATTGGGCTGCAGTGGTGCCCGCATATCCACCACCCTTTTACATGAAATGAAACGCAAAAAAGCCAAATATGGCTTAGCCACCATGTGCGTAGGCGTGGGTCAAGGCGCTGCCATTATTTACGAAGGTGTTGAATAACACTTTTTGAATTGAATTATAACGCCGAAGCCACAAAATGTAAAAATTCTGTTTTTAGTTGTTGGTATAATTCATGAAAAGTTTTCATTTTTTCAATCATATCACCATGACTTTGAAATAGGTGATGATCTACTGCCACGGGATGATCTTCTGCGAAATGCGCTATTTCTTCCTCGTGTTTTTCAATATGGTGGAGTAAAGCATCTATTTGTTCCCGCTGAATAATAAATTGATTTTGAAAATGCTCAACTTTTGTGCTTGTATCCGCGTCGGTATTTTTTGCGGCTATTTCTTCTAACCTTTTTTCAAAAAAGTTAAGCTCATCGCGTGTAAACAACAATTCTTCTTTCCAATCTACATGCTGTTGATGCAATGCACCAATATGTGTTTTTTCCTGTATCATAAATAAATTTTTTTGAGATAATATAATAGCAATTCCTACTATAAATTTAAATAAGATACTCGGGATAAAAATGTAAAATTTAAAATGTTGATGCTAATAGTAACTGTTGCATACAAAAAACATACATAAGTATTAGATGACACATTGAAATACAATGCATAAGTTAACTAACAACGATAATTACCTTAAATAGTGAATTGAGCTAATGTTTATTGTTGAATTAGCCCACGCAATTCATCTATGGTTTTAGCACTTCTAATACGCATATTTCGTTGTGCCTCTATTTTTGTTTGTTGTTCTTGAAAAGCGTGTCGGGTAAGTGCATTATTTTCATTACAAGGCTTGGCATCTACCCAATTTTTAGCAGGCCATTCCAAATAAGTCATAACAACCTGTGTATGTGTGGTTAAATTATTAAGCTTCACCAATAGCCCCGGTAAACCTCTGAGTTGCAGCGGTGCTACAGCAACGGGTATAGCAGGGGCAAACCAGGCATCGTATTCCATACCGGCAAAATTTCCTTTTGCTTTACGGCATAACAGTCCATTAATGGTAAGGGTATCAGGTAATACTTGCCAGTTTATAAAATGCAAGGTATCTATTACGCAAACCGTTTGCAAATTGGCATTTAATTCATTTTGCAATGTAAAATTTGTGTGTAAGTTGCCAAATATGTATCTTGGTGGCAGTGCTTGATTCTTTTTGTTAATGGTATCAATCACCTTTTCAAAATTGAGCGAGTCTTGTTTCGACAATGTTTTAATTCTGCTTTTATAATCATTACTTTCCCTGAAATCTTTTCTTCTAACATTGTATATGTAGGTATCAGCCGTAAACCAGAAATCAATGGTTTCTTGTTGTTGCGCATTAGCATATTGATACACTGCATATCCATTGGAATTTTGTTGCGCCATTACCGGGAACATGATAATTAGCGTTATTGCTACTAAAAATAATCTTTTCATAATCATACTAATATAGATTTAAATTAATGTTTTTGTACCATTATATGAAGTGTTATACTTTACAACTTTGTGCTATTATAATCACTAATATAGAAAAAAGAACAAATACATCGATGCTTTTTTCAGTTACTTAGCTGTTTAAAGGCTATTGCATCAATGAAAAAATACAGATTTTGACTGCTAAACTCAACTGAAAGCCATATTTGGGAACAAATTCCATGTTTTTCATCACTTTATTTTACCGTTCATCCAAATTTCTAAAATCAGGAAAAATTGAAATCCCTGCATAATCAAATGATAATCAATAAATTATACTAAAAATATAATTCCTTACGCAACCTATTACTAAAATAAACTTGGTACTATGTGTTGCATAGTACCAAATATTGTTGCATCTTTGTGTTGTCAATGAGACAAAACAACTTAAAAACATAAAAAAATGAAAACACAACAACCATTGTTCGCTACTTTAACCAAAGCACAAGTAGCACAATTAACCGCCGAAACAAAAGAAACTGTTGCCAATGCAACCGAACTAACCACTGTTAAACCGGTATTAAGTGCCGCTAATTTGTGGAACATTCACAGAATGAGAAAAGTAAGGGTACAAAGAAGGTATTTAGCTTTATAGTATTTTAGCTGCCTTTCAATGAAATTGTTTTAAAAAAATCGCTTGTAAAAGCAAACAAAAACTCCGAAAAGTATGGACATTCAAAACACACAAAGCCAGATGCGTAAAGGGGTATTGGAGTTTTGCATCTTATCGGTAATTCGCCAGGGAGAAGTATATCCGAGCGATATTGTTGAACAAATGAAATCCGCCAACTTAAACATTTTAGAAGGAACTTTATATCCGTTACTTACCCGTTTAAAAAATGCAGGCCTGCTTAGTTATAGATGGGTAGAAAGTAGCAGTGGCCCTCCCAGGAAATATTTTCAGATGACAGACAAAGGGTTGGCATTTTATGAAGAATTAAAAACAACCTGGAACGAATTGGCCGATGCCGTTCAAGCCTTAACACAACCAAAAAACCAAAACAACGGAACCGACCAACCTTAACCAACTATCTGTATAAAGCCTGTAATAGTGCGGTATTGCATACCCCTAAAGGCAGGTTATGTACAGCCATTAAAAACATTAAACCATGAAAAAGGTAATCAACATTAATTTTCAGGGAAGAATTATTCCCATTGAAGAATCGGCTTACGATACCTTACAGCAATATATAGACAGCCTGCGTTTGTATTTTGCACACGAAGAAGGGCGCGATGAAATAATTAATGATATTGAAGGAAGAATTGCAGAATTGTTTGCCGAATTATTGCAAAAAGGCAACGCCTGCATAACCGATGAGGCCGTTGAAGGTGTTATTAGCAGCATGGGAAGGCCACAGGACTTTGATGCAGAAGGGATAAACAGTGGTGAACAAACTACTTCCGACAACTCAACCATTCCAAATACGGAACCCACCAGTGGCAACCGCCTGTTTCGTGATGAAAACAATAAAATTATTGGCGGAGTTTGTAGCGGCGTAGCCAGTTATTTAAACATTGACCCTCTAATTATCCGTATTCTTACAGCCGTATTTATTGGAGTAACCTTTATTCCTTATTTAATTTTATGGATTGCAGTACCCAGTTCCGCATCGAAAACCATTGGTGCCACCCGAAAAAAATTGTACCGTGATCCCGATGACAAAATAATTGCAGGCGTTTGTAGTGGTTTATCCAAATATTTTGGCATCAATGTTTGGATTCCCAGGGTATTATTTATTCTGCCTTTTATATCATTTGCCTTTCGCCACTGGCATTGGGGATTGTTCGATTTCCCTTCATTCATTAATATTTCTTTTAGCCCGGGTGCATTGGTAATTTATATTATATTATGGATAGTTTTACCTGAAGCTACTACTGCCGCAGAAAAATTAGAATTACGAGGCGAAAAGGTAGATGTTGAAAGCATAAAAAATACCATAAAAAGCGACCTAGAGGGGTTTAAAGACCGTGCACAAAAGATGAAGAGTGACATTAAAAGTCGTGCCGAAGAAATTGGAAAAAATGTGAGCGATAAAGGCCAGGAAATTGGAAAAGATGTAGGGAATATTGCCCGTAAATCAGGTAAAGGTTTGGGTGATGTAGTTGTACTATTGTTTAAAATTTTTGCTTACTTTATTATTGGTGTAGTAGTTTTTGCCATAGTAGTTACGCTTTTTGCATTAGGCATTGCTTTCACCGGATTAATGCCGATAAAAGACTACATTTTAGAAAGTGGTTGGCAAAGCCTATTTGCATGGGGCACCTTAGTGTTCTTTATATGGGTGCCGGTAATAGGGATTGTAACTTATGTTATTCGTAAAATTGCCAACATTAAAGGCAATAAAAACATCATCCGTTACAGCTTCATAGCATTATGGATAATAGGTTGGGTTTGTTTTATGGGATTACTTGTATCACTACGCAATGATTTCAAATATAGAAACAATCCCATTGAACAATCGGTAAACATTGTACAACCCAAAAACGGATATTTAGAAATAGTACGTGGCAGCGAAACCAAGTTTTACAATAATCGTCATTGGTTCAATCTCGATCCTTTTAATGGTGTAGATGCCGATAGTGTGTTTGTAAAAAATATTAACATCCGTATTATACAAGCTACTAATGATAGTTTTTATGCAACAATAGTAAAATTGGCTAATGGCTCAAGTAAAATAAATGCCAACATCAATGCCGATGCCATTCCGTTTCAAATAAACCAAAATGGTTCTACCATTCAGTTTAATAATGGCATTGCCATTAATCCCAACAACAAATTCAGAAACCAACATTTAATTGTTACCATAGCTGTACCTATAGGTAAAAAAATAAAAATTACTGCTAAGAACAGGTATTTTGATGGTGCAGATAATGTGTACATTGGCTTTGATGACAATTGGAACTGGCAATGGAATGATGATGCCTCCTACAGCTGGAATTACAACACTACTTATTTAATGACAAAAGACGGTTTAAAAGCACTTGATAATGATGAAGCAGACGATGATAATCAAAGCAATCGAAGTCAAACGCAACCTTCTTTCGAACAACAACAAAAAGGAAATGATTCTCTGAATAATTCTAATAAAAAAGATAGAGGCCATTATCACTATATACCCGAAACACCACAAAAGTCGAAGGTTATAGCAACATCAAACGACTCGTCCGATATGCTGCAACCCAATGTTACAGATTTATTGCGCACACGCTTTACAATATAAAACAGGTTGAAGTTGGGAAATACCCTTGTGCCCGCTGCTGTTCACAGCAGGGGCACTTTTTTTATAAGAAGCTAATGTAATTATTTTTTTCACCATGCCTACAACACTTACTTTTGTTACCAACAAAAATGCAACATGAAGAATACACCTTTTACACAATTTCACATAGCACTGGGTGCAAAAATGGCCGAATTTGCAGGTTACAATATGCCCATTAGCTACAGCGGCATTAATGATGAACACCAAACAGTTAGAACCAATGCCGGTATATTTGATGTTAGCCACATGGGCGAATTCATTATTAAAGGACCTCAAGCCTTACCCCTTATACAACAAGTTACAACAAATGATGCTTCTAAGTTAACGAAAGGAAAAGCACAGTATAGTTGTTTAACCAACCAACAAGGCGGTATTGTTGATGATTTAATTGTGTATTGTTTAGAAGAAAATAAAGCTTACATGCTGGTGGTAAATGCTGCCAACATTGAAAAAGATTGGAACTGGATTGTCAATTTCAATAAACATTTTGGTGCAGAAATGCACAACATTAGTGATAAAACCTGTTTGTTAGCCATTCAAGGACCCCATGCCACTAAAATTTTACAACCACTTGCCGGTGCTGATATTTTAAATTTACCTTACTACACTTTCATAAAAACAACCTTTGCCGGTATTGACAATGTTTTAATTAGTGCAACAGGCTATACCGGCGCAGGCGGTATTGAAATTTATTTTGAGGATAGTAATAATGCCGCTACTACTATTTGGAATGCCATTTTACAAACAGGCACGCCACAAGGCTTAAAACCTATTGGACTTGGGGCTCGTGATACTTTGCGTTTAGAAATGGGCTATTGCTTATATGGTAATGATATAGATGACACAACTACTCCTTTAGAGGCCGGCTTGGGTTGGATTACAAAATTTACAAAAGAATTTACCGCCAAATCTATTTTACAAGCACAAAAACAAAACGGCATTCAAAAAAAATTAGTAGGCTTTGAAATGATTGACCGTGGAATAGCCCGACACAATTATTTAATAAAAAATGAAGCCGGTGAAACCATTGGTCATGTTACCAGTGGCACTCAATCGCCTTCCTTAAACAAAGGCATTGGCATGGGTTATATTCAAATACAACATGCTACATTAGGTAATAATATTTTTATTGAAATAAGAAATAGTTTGGTAAAAGCACAAATTGTAAAAATGCCTTTTTTATCCTAAAAAATATTTAACCACTTTTATTTGAATAGGCAACAAATTTAATGTTGCCTATTATTTTAATATATTGCCAACAAAAAAACAATGCGAGTATCCTTTAAAAAAATTAGCTTCTCAAATATAATAACACATAAATATTCTTTTATATTTTTAATTTTACTTGCAGGAGCTTGCCATCGTAAAACAATACCAGAAAATGCATTAACCGGCAGCGGACGCATACATACGGAATATGGCTATGCCTCGTATTATAGCGACAAATTTGAAGGAAGAAAAACCGCAAGTGGAGAAGCTTTTCATCAATCAATATTCACTGCTGCACATAAACAATTGCCTTTTGGAACAAAAGTGCGTGTTACGAATTTAAGCAACCATAAATCAGTAATTGTACGCGTAAATGATAGAGGGCCGTTTGTAAGAGGTAGAATTATTGATTTAAGTAAATCGGCTGCAAAAAATATTGACATGTTAAATGCCGGTGTTGTTAAAGTAAAAATTGAATATAGAAAATAATACAATGTATTTACCTCAGCCATTTGCCTAGTATATTTGCATTTCTTTTTTAACACAACTGTTTTTCAGAGTGGTTGAAAGAAGAGATAGTAGTTAAATAAGTAAAATATCATGAAACTTCCCGCTTTACACACCGTTTTATCGCCTGCATTGTTACATTTATATGATTTGAATAATACGATAGTTGTAATTATTGATGTTTTCAGGGCTACATCAACTATAGCAACTGCTTTATACAATGGAGCAGAAAAAGTAATTCCGGTTGATAGTGTTGCACAATGTATAGCCATTGGTAATGTAACGCCTAACAGCATTACTGCCGGTGAACGCGATGGAAAAGTAATTGAAGGATTACAATATGGCAACTCCCCGGCCGATTATCCTGCTTCGTTCATAAAAGGAAAAACATTGGTATTAACCACTACCAATGGCACTAAAATGCTACACATGGCATTAAATAATGGTGCTGCTGAAGTGATAACAGGTTCATTTCCCAATTTATCGGCAGTGGCCAATTATCTTATTCAACAAAAAAAACAGGTAATATTAGGTTGTTCTGCTTGGAAAGATAAATTTAATTTGGAAGATACTTTGTTTGCAGGAGCCTTAATACAACAAATAGCGCCTCATTTTCATATTCATTGCGATTCCTCATTAATGGCAGCAGAAATGTATGCTATGCATCAAAACAATATGCATCAGTTTATTAGAAAAACAACCCATTGGCATCGCTTAGCAGCTTATGGTCTTGAAAAGGATTTGGAATATTGTGTTACACTTAATGTTGCCAATGTATTACCCATTTACAAAAATGGTGTACTACAAATAGGATAATTTAAGCCTTATCTATTTTCCTTAACAAACATTTCATATTCAGCGTTTATTTTTTACGGTAGCCTAAGCCATAAATACTTAATTTTGCAAATTGCCCTTTTCAGGAACATCCTGAAAAATCATTTTATCATTTTAGTAGTGTTTGTGTATTTATGGCATTACCGTACTTAATTAAACATATTTACAATAATGGCGCAGAGGAAGTTATTCGTCGTGGAAAAAAAATTCATATTACGGGTAACTTAGAATTAATTGAACACGATGCGTTGATGAATAGTGTTGTATTCAGAGTAAAAGATGATACTTACGGTACATTTTATAAAGTTTATATACAACATTATAAAGATCCGCAAACACTTTCATTGCGTTGTACTTGCCCTTATAATTTAACTGAAATTTGCAGACATAAAGCTGCAGCTTTATTTCAGTTGCAAGAAATGATTGATAAGAATATTTTGGGCGAAAAAGAAGTTCATTATAACCAAAAGCATACGGTTATAAAAATGAAAGCATTAGATATAAAACTGATTAAAATGCTTTCAGGTAATGAAAACTTTTCATTAGCAGAAGGATTTACTCGCTACAACACAGCCAATATTATTGAAGCCAAAGATGAAAAAGTAGTAGCCGAATTAATAATGGAGAATGAAAAATTGAATGTCATTCTTCAAAAGAATGAAGAAAGAAATTTTGATACAAGTTGTAATTGTAATAGTGATATGCACCATCCCTTATGCGTGCATAAAACAATTGTATTTTTACAATTACTAAACAGTTATGGGCCTAATTATTTTGATTCTATTCGAAATTGGGATAAAGAAAAAAACAAATTATTATCAATTTACGGTTACTCACTTTCAGATGACTTAACTAATAAATTTGAATTTACTTACACCAATGGCAAACCGTTTTTAAAAGTATTAGATCCCTCGATAAAGCGCATTAATACAAACATTTCAACTGAAAAACAACAAGTAGCAAACTACAGCAGTGAGCGAAATATAGAAAATGCTGCTGTGGCTGAACCAATTATAACTAACATTGCAACAACAATTGAAAAAGCACAACTAAAGTTAGGAACAGTACTTATTTTTAACCAACCACAATATCCGTATTTACAAATAGAAGCCATACAAGGAGAAATTGATGAAAACTTTAGCAAGTTTGTAAATAAGGTAGAAAAGCTTGACTTAAACAAGTTCGTCAATACAGAACCGTTTTCGGAAGACGATAAAATTTTAATTCAACAGCTAAGGAAAACATTACCGGCTGAAGTAAATAAATATTTAACCCGCAATTCACCCTTTAGTGGCATATGGGATAATATTATTCAACAGCATGGTGACGATTTACCGGAAGAAACCAAACAACTAATCAACGAATATCTTCACCCCAAATACAAAAAGTTATTTGTTGAATTAGCTGAAAGTAATTTCTGCTTTTACCTGCCTTCAGGAAAAACATTCACCACAGGGAATATTGAACCAACACAATTGGCACAACAAACCTTAATTCCTGAATTCTTTGTTCAACAAACACCCAATGAATACATAGTTGAATGTTATGCAAAACTGCCAATTGGCCGTGTAGCTATTCATGAAAATGAAATTAACTCCCCTTTTCTATTTGGGCATAATGGCGTGTTTTATAACTGGGATAAAGCTGAAGATATTTTGCTGATTGAGAAATTTTTACCCGAAGGAAAAATTACCATATTACCTGAAAACTGGCAACAACAGTTAACGCAATTCATATTGCCATTATCAAAACAATACAACATTCAATTTGGTAATATTGAAAAGAAAGAGATAAGAGATAGTAAACCCGATTGTGCCATTTTATTAAAAGAAAAGGGGGATTATTTGTTATTTCAACCCATTTTTACTTATCAGGGTTATGAAGTTAAACAGGGTGATAATGATAAAATCATTATTCCAAAGGGAGACAGCATTGTAGTGATTCATAGAAACAAAGAAGCTGAGCATCAATTTATTGAATCCATCCAAAAACTACATTCCCACTTTTTACAATCAGAAAACGGCAATACATTGGCATTAAAAGGTGCTGATGTATTAAAAAACAATTGGTTCTTTTTATTTATCGATTCACTAAAAGATCGTTCAATAACAATTTTTGGTTTTGATACGCTTAAGAAATTTAGATTTAATACAGCGAAGCCTTCTACAAAAATTTATATAAGTTCACATACCGACTGGTTTGATGCAAAAGTTGAAATACAATTTGGTGAACAAAAAATTACAGTAGCCGATGTAAAAAAAGCATTAGCCAATAAGCAACAATTTGTACAATTAAATGATGGCACATTAGGTATTTTACCTGAGGAATGGCTTAAAAAATATGCTTTATTGTTTAGAATTGGCGAAGGCAAAAACACCAATATAAAACTAAGTAAGTATCATTTTAGTGTAATTGAAGAATTGTATGAACAACGCAATGAGGCTGAATTAACCATACAATTGGAAGAAAAATTTGAAAAATTAAAAGAGAATTATAGCATACAGCCAATTGCGGCACCGGAACCTTTACAAAATATTTTGCGTCCCTATCAGGAAAGTGGTTTTCAATGGTTAAATTATTTACGCGAAGTTGAATGGGGAGGAATTTTAGCGGACGATATGGGTTTAGGTAAAACTATTCAAGCGCTTACCTTTATTTTTTATTTAAAACAGCAACAAAGTCATTTAAAAGCTTTGGTTATTTGCCCTACTACACTAATGTATAACTGGCAAAATGAAATAAAAAAATTTACACCGGAACTTACATATTATATTCACCATGGCGGTGCCAGAGATAAAGACTTATTAGCCGATAACAAATATGACATTATTATAACAACGTACGGTACTTTGCGTAGCGACATTAAACAGTTTGTTGATATTACTTTTGATTATGTAATATTAGATGAAAGCCAGGCTATTAAAAACCCATCGAGCAAAATAACAAAAGCTGCCGGTTTACTAAAAGCCAAAAATAAGCTCTGCTTAAGTGGTACACCTTTACAAAACAATACTTTTGACATTTTTGCGCAAATGAACTTTTTGAATCCGGGCATGTTAGGTAGTATTGAATTTTTTAAGCAGGAATTTGCTATTCCCATTGATAAATTCAATGAAAAAGAACAAAAGGAACATTTACGAAAATTGTTATATCCATTTATACTAAGAAGAACTAAGGAGCAAGTAGCAGAAGATTTACCCGAAAAACAAGAAATGGTATTATTCTGTGAAATGGGAGGCGAGCAACGCAAAATTTACGACGCGTATCGCAATGATTATCGTGAAAAAATATTAGGTACTGTTGATGCACAAGGATTACCAAAATCGCAATTAACCATTTTGCAGGGATTAATGAAGCTTCGCCAAATTTGTGATAGCCCTGCCATTATTAAGGATGATGAAAAATTTCCCAATGTTTCTGTAAAGTTGGAAGAATTGGGTCGCGAAATTTCAGAAAACATTAGCAACCACAAAGCATTGGTGTTTTCACAATTTTTAGGTATGTTGTCGTTAATAAAAGAGAAAATGAATGAGCTGGAAATAGATTACGAATATTTTGATGGAAGTACTTCGGCGGAAGGAAGACAAAATGCTATTGAGCGTTTCCAAAATGACGAAAATTGCAGGGTATTTTTAATATCATTAAAAGCAGGTGGCGTGGGTTTAAATTTAACCGCTGCCGATTATGTATATATTGTTGATCCATGGTGGAATCCGGCCGTTGAACAACAGGCTATTGACAGAACCCACCGTATTGGCCAAACAAAAAATATTTTTGCTTATCGAATGATTTGTACCGATACGGTTGAAGATAAAATATTAACCTTGCAGGAAAGGAAAAGAGCCTTAGCTCGTGATTTGATTACCGATGATGAAAG
>NZ_JBMFQT010000017.1:18951-66476 GCF_049968455.1 Hydrotalea sp.
GTGCGAATAGAAATATCAAATTTCTTTACATCATTTCCGTTTGCGTTACTTACCACTGCTGTTAATTTTTGATAGGCATTTTTAGGAACACTAAAACGCTTTACAAAATTTGTGTCTTTAAACGAATCGGAATAAA
This sequence comes from Hydrotalea sp., assembly GCF_049968455.1. Classification (NCBI taxonomy): domain Bacteria; kingdom Pseudomonadati; phylum Bacteroidota; class Chitinophagia; order Chitinophagales; family Chitinophagaceae; genus Hydrotalea; species Hydrotalea sp. The sequence continues at coordinate 19,088 of NZ_JBMFQT010000017.1, forward strand.
TAACATTGCCATTTTCATCGTAGAAAGTTAAATCAAATCTGCTACCAGTAGGATTGGCATAAGTTACAGTAAAGTTTACAAAATCTTCACTGCTACCAGTATATTTAATTTGCACTTTGTTATTATCATTCTCTGTGCTAACAGTGCGGGCATTGGTGTTAACCGATAAGAATAAGGCTGCAGCTAATAAGCTACCTGCAAAAAAATTGCGTGCTACTTTGTTTAAATTAATTCTTTTCATGTTTTTTGGTTTTAAATGAAACAATAATTTATCGCTGATGCTTTCACATCATTTTTTTTTTGTTAAAAAATTGATTTCATTTGACAACCAATCATCTATTGTATTTCATAGTAGGCAAGCGAAGAACGTTAAAGGAAGAATTTAGTAAGGCCTACTGCATTCATTGATTAATACAAAAATACAAAAAAGGTAACCCATGATGCAAAATTTTGGAATATTAATAAAATATTACCAACAAAATGACGAACGTTTGTTTGTTTTTAAGAAGAAAAGCCAACAAAAATACACATGAAATAAATTATAATAAATAACGTGATACTCTTTACGCTGAAACGGGTTTATTCAATAATTGCCATAAAGCATCTTTTAACTTCATTAACCCTTCGCCAGTAACAGATGAAATGAAGAGATGCGGAATATTTTTGGGAAGGTGGTTAGCAATTTCTGCTTTTAACTCTTCATCCAGCATATCAGCTTTGCTGATTGCAATCATAAAATCTTTCTGTAACATTTCCGGATTGTAAGCAGAAAGTTCATTCAATAAAATTTGAAATTCGGCAGCATGATCATTACTATCTGCGGGAATGAGGAAAAGTAACACAGCATTTCGTTCAATATGACGTAAAAATCGATGACCTAAGCCTTTACCTTCAGCGGCCCCTTCAATAATACCCGGCAAATCGGCAATACAAAAACTTTTACCACCGCGATAGGCTACCATACCTAATTGCGGCACAAGAGTAGTAAATGCATAATCGGCAATTTTGGGCTTGGCAGCTGTAATAACACTTAATAAAGTTGATTTTCCTGCATTGGGGAAACCCACCAAACCTACATCAGCTAGCACCTTTAATTCAAGGTATTTCCAGCCTTCAGTTCCGGGTTCTCCGGGTTGTGCATATTCAGGTGCTTGATTGGTAGGTGTTGCAAAATTGGCATTTCCCAAACCCCCACGGCCACCCCGCAACCAAATAACTTCTTGTTTATCTTCTAATATTTCAGCTTCAATTGCACCTGTAACCTCATCTTTTGCAATGGTTCCTAGTGGTACTTCAATAATAATATCTTCACCATCTTGTCCGGTACAATTATTTTTTGAACCCGACTCACCATTCTGAGCTAATACATTTTTGTAGTAACGCAAATGCAGTAACGTCCATAAGTTGGCATTTCCACGTAAAATGATATGACCACCCCGACCTCCATTACCACCATCAGGGCCACCTTTTGCAGTTAATTTATTTCGCATAAAATGACTGGCTCCTGCACCACCATGGCCACTTCTACAAAAAATGCGTATATAGTCTATGAAATTATTATCGGCCACAATTCATTATTAAGTTTAGCGCACAAAGGTAACACAAAGCAATTATTTATGTGGCTTTGTTTCATTCCAGGTTTTATATGCTTTTTCAATATCATTCTTATCAAGCGCACCAGGCAATTCAGTTAAAGGGTTGCAAGGTTCCCAATACAAACGCATTTGCTCTGGTAATGCTTGGTATAATGCGGTACCTTCTATTTTCCATTGAATCATTTCATCACTTACTTCTTTTATTTTTTTGGCAGGATTTCCGACAATTAAACTTCGTGGTTCAAAAATAGTATCAGCTTTAATAAATGATAAAGCACCAACTATGCATTCACTACCCAAAACAACATTATCCATTATTACAGTATTCATACCTATTAAACAATTTTCACCAATGGTAGCACCGTGAATAATGGCACCATGCCCAATATGAGCATTTTGTTTTAAAGTTACAGTTACACCGGGAAACATATGTATGGTGCAATTTTCCTGCACATTGCAACCATCTTCAATCACAATTCTTCCCCAATCACCACGTATAGCTGCGCCGGGACCAATGTAAACATGTTTACCAATAATAACATTTCCGGTAACAGCAGCTTGCGGATGTACAAATGCAGATGGATGAATAACGGGAATGTATTGCCGAAACTTATAAATCATACAACAACAGGTTTAGCAGTACGAAAACAAGTGCCTTTAAACAAAGCAATTAAATGATTGTGCTGGTTATAAATTTTAACCAAATATAAGCCTGTGCTTTTTCCATTATGTAACTCTATGGCTTCAGCAGTTAATTGATCACCTACATGAACCGGTTTTAAGAATTGTATGGAAGTATCTAATGCCAATGAAAGTTGATTCCGGTTATTACAGGCGAAAGCAAAAGCACTATCAGCAAAAGAAAATGCAATACCACCGTGCACTACACCTAATCCATTCATCATTTCGGGTCTTACATTCATAGCTATTTTACTATACCCTTCTTTAATAGCAAGTACCTGAATACCCAACCATTTTGAAAAGGCATCGGAATTTACTATTGATTGCACGACCGCTTCAGGTGAAATATTTGACATAGCATTATTTTTAATTGCCGGTAAAAATGGGTGTACGTTTTTGTATGAAAGCATTTACACCCTCTTTAAAATCATTAGTGGCTGATGCTTTTTGCTGCAAAACATCTTCTAATTCCAATTGCTGATTTAAATTTTGATGCATAGAAGCCTGTAAAGCTTGTTTTATGAAACCCAAAGCTTGCGTAGGCATGTTAGCCAATAGCTGAGCTAATTGTTTAGAGGCATTTTCAAACTCACCGGTAGGAAATTTTTTATAAATCATGCCCATGTTAACAGCTTCTGTAGCCGATACTTTATCGCCCAGCATCATTAAGGCCATTGCTTTTTGATATCCAATTAAACGCGGCAAAAAATAAGTACCTCCGCTATCAGGAATTAAACCAATTTTTGAAAACGCTTGTATAAAAGATGCCTGTTCACTGGACACTACGATATCACAAGCCAAAGCAATGTTAGCGCCGGCACCTGCTGCAACACCATTCACTGCTGCAACAACAGGTTTTTGCAATTGTTGTATAAGAGTAATGATAGGATTGAACTGTTCTTTTAAAATCCTATTCATGCCCGGACCATTGGGGTCAAGCACTTCTTCTAAATCTTGCCCGGCACAAAAGCCTTTACCCGCGCCGGTAATATAAACACAACGTATTGCATTGCTATTGCAGGCTTGTAATTTTTCTTGCATTAACAATGCCATTGGACGATTAAAAGCATTTAATTTCTCCGGACGATTGAGGGTGATAAATGCAATACCGTTATTTAATTCAAATAAAATTTCGGCCATAAAAGCAAATTAATGACATTTAAAATAATCAAATGGTTCCTTACAATCCTGGCATTGATACAAAGCTTTACAAGCCGTACTGCCAAATCGTGAAATTAAACGTGTATTATAAGATAAACAATGCGGACACTGAATTGCTTCTTCTTCCTGAAACTCATCGGTTTTACAAACCGTTTGCTTTGGTAGCGGGGGTGCAATGCCGTAAGCTTTTAGTTTTTCTTTCCCCGATTCACTCATCCAATCGGTTGTCCATGCAGGTGAAAGTACTTTTTCAACTTTTACTTCTTTAAAACCGTATTCCAGCAATACCAATCGAATTTGCATACTAATCACATCCATAGCAGGGCATCCGCTATAAGTAGGTGTTATGGTTACTGTAATACTTTCGGAATTATGAACACTTACATTTCTGACAATACCCAAATCAACAATTGATAAAACCGGGACTTCGGGATCATTAACCGTACTTAACAATTGCCAAACTTCGGATTCGGTATGTTCAATAGTATTTACCATACTGCATTAGGATATGTACGTGGTAAAAATTGCATTTCAGCCAAAATATAACCGAGATGTTCCGTATGAATGCCCAATTTACCGCCCGATTGGTACCATTTTCCAAATGTTTGTTCCGGTAAGGTAGCCAATTGAAATGTGTGATTGATGGTATTTAACCAAGCTTGTTTCAAAAGGACAATAGATGTATCGTCTAACTCAAATGTAGTTTTTTCATATTCGGTACAATTAAAAAATTCACCTACATAAGGCCACAAATAATCTATTGTTTTAAGCATGCGTTCCCGGCTTTCGGCTGTTCCATCGCCCAAGCGCATCACCCATTCACCGCTCCACTTTACATGGTATTGAATTTCTTTTAGCGATTTTTCCGCAATACCAGCCAATTGTACATCATTATTCTTCAGCAATTGCTGAAATAATATTTGCCGATAACTGCTAAATAAGAAAATCTTTACAATGGTTTGAGCCCAATCGCCATTGGGCAGTTCTACCAACAAGTGGTTTTTATAAGCATTCGTATTTCGTAAGTAAGCCAGGCTATCTTCAGTTATAGCACCCGGTATAATATCAAAATCGGCTAACGCCAATGCAGTATCGTTGGGAAGTTTTTGTAAAAATTCGGTGGCATATTGATAAAAATTACGTGCTTGCCCTACAAAATCTAATGCAATATTAGTTAAAGCAATATCTTGTTCAAGAATAGGACCATGACCACACCATTCGCTGCATCGGTGCCCCATTATCAAACTGTCGTCGGCCAAATGAAGCAATGCCTCTACCTTAAATTTTTGAGCATTTTCGTTTTCAGCTAATAAAGTTTGTTCTTGCATAATCATCAATATAATTGGGCAATAAAATTTTTACATATACTTTAATTCATCAGGCAACTGATAAAAGGTAGGATGACGATAAATTTTATCATTTGCAGGATCATACAATGCCCCTGCTTCAGTGGGATTGGATGCATGAATGTATTTGCTTTCAACCACCCAAATACTTATCCCTTCCATACGACGGGTATAAACATCGCGGGCATTTTCAATGGCCATAGCAGCATCGGCTGCATGCAAGCTACCCACATGTTTGTGATCTAACCCTTGTTTACTTCTTATGAAAACTTCCCACAACGGCCATTCACGATTGTTAACGGGTGCGGATGCTCCCCCTTCTATTTCGCCATAATCGCCATAAAAAAACTTAGTGATATGTATATTCATTTTTGCTATAATTTGTTTTTATTGTAATGCAGGTGCATTTTCGGTTGACTTAGCAGTATTTTGAAAAGCATATTTTCGTGCAGATTTTTTTTCTTCATATGCTAAGGCTGCTTCACGTACCCATGCACCGTTATCCCAGGCTTGAACCCGTGTTGCCAATCTCTCTTTATTGCAAGGACCATTACCTTTTACTACATTCCAAAATTCTTCCCAGTTAATGGGCCCAAAGTCGTAGTGCTTTCTTTCTTCATTCCATTTTAAATCTTTATCCGGTAAAGTCATGCCTAGAAACTTCACTTGCTCAGCACATACATCTACAAACTTTTGTCTTAACTCATCATTAGTAAAACGCTTTATTTTCCATTTCATACTTTGTGCAGTATGTGGAGAATCATTATCGGTTGGGCCAAACATCATTAAAGAAGGCCACCACCAACGATTAATGGCATCCTGACACATTTTGCGTTGTGCAGCATTACCTTTTGACAAGGCTAATAAAATTTCAAAGCCCTGGCGTTGATGAAAACTTTCTTCCTTACAAATACGAACCATGGCTCTTGCATAAGGTCCATAGGAACAACGTGATAAAGGCACCTGATTCATAATGGCAGCACCATCAACTAACCAACCAATGGCACCCATATCGGCCCAGGTTAAAGTAGGATAATTAAATATGGAAGAATACTTTGCTTTACCGCTATGTAGTTGATAATACATTTCATCACGGGTAATGCCTAAAGTTTCAGTAGCGGAATATAAATATAGTCCATGGCCGGCCTCGTCTTGAACTTTGGCTAATAAAATAGCTTTACGCCTTAATGAAGGCGCACGGGTAATCCAATTGCCTTCAGGTAACATTCCTACAATTTCACTATGGGCATGTTGTGATATTTGACGAATAAGGGTTTTACGGTATTCATCGGGCATCCAATCCTGCGGTTCAATTTTTATATCCGCATCAATTTTTTGTTGAAATTGTTCGGCTAATTTATTTGCATCCATAACCCAAATTTTAGCTTTCAAATTTACGGAAATAAGTAGCATTTGCTAACAATTGTTAGCTTATTTAACATCATAATCAACAGAAACCTCATCAGAAACGGGGTGACTTTGGCAGGTTAGAATAAATCCGGCCTCCACTTCATCGGGCTCAAGGGCAAAATTGGCATCCATATTTACCTTCCCTTTTAAAAGTTTAGCGCGGCAAGTTGAACATACGCCACCTTTGCAGGCATAGGGCACATCAATACCTTGCTGCATAGCTGCATCTAAAATACTGGTACCATTTCCACTCATGGAAAAATGGAAGACATGACCATCAAGTTGTAAGGTAATAGCATGATTATCCGTTACAGAGGTGGCTACTTGCGTTGCAGCAGTTCGAGGTTGGGCATTAATGGAAGTGAACAACTCAAAATGAATACGTGACTCAGGTATTTGCTGTTCAAGCAAAAAATCTTTCATCTCAGTAATCATATCCGATGGGCCGCAAATAAAATATTCATCGGCATTTAACGGTACAACTTGTTTAGATAAGGCAGCACATTTTGATGCATTAATTCTACCTTCATTCAAAGGCATTTCAACTTTTTCGCGGCTAAATAAAGGAATAAGCATAAACCTTTGCATATAGCAATTTTTCAAGGCTTCCAGTTCTTCTTTAAACATCATGTCGGCCTTGGTTTTATTACCATATACTAAAGTAAAAGTGCTGGCTGGTTCAATGTATAAAGTTTCAGTTATAATTGCCAAAATGGGTGTAATGCCACTGCCTGCAGCAAAGGCTATATAATGTTTTTTTTGCTGTGGATTTAGCGGTGAAAAAAACTTTCCCATTGGCGGCATTACATCTAATGTATCGCCGGGCTTTAGTTGATGAAAAGCATAATTCGAGAATACTCCATCAGCTAATACTTTTACACCAATGCGCCACCGTTGCTCCTTCGGTGCCGAACACAATGAATAAGTCCTTCGCACTTCCTCACCATTAATCCATGTGCGTATATTAATGTACTGTCCGGCATGGTATGCGAATTCATTTCTTAATTCAGTAGGTACATCAAAACCAACCACTACAGCCGAATCTGTGTCGTGATATACTTCATTTACCTGAAGCGGATAAAATTGTGCCACACAAAAAAATTTAATGCTTTGAAATAAAAACGATGCTGTTATTCATTTTTTAAGCCACCCACCAAAATGGTAATCATGTTTTCTTCAAGTAAATTACCACTAATACGTTGCTTACTGCGATGCCAGCTTTCAATACCGCTTATTGCATGCAGCATAATTAGCACAGCGGTGGTGGCATCAATGGGTTTAATTTCTTTTTTTTGAATACCCTCCTCAATAATGGCAGCAAAACGTTTGCGGTAGGTACGACGTTGATTTTGAAAATTAGACAGGTAGGGATCTTCCAAATATTTCCATTCCCGATCGCTTACATACACTTCATTAAAATGTTCAATCATTCCATGAATATGAAAGCGCAATATTTTTTCAATTTTAGCCAAACTACTAATTTGTTCCTGCTCAACCGATTCCATGAATTGGCCATATCGGTTCGCTACACTAAAACAAATTTCGTGCAGTAGTTCACTTTTACTTTTAATGTGGTTATACAAACTAGCGGCTTCAACACCCACTATATCGGCCAGTTCACGCATACTGGCGGCTTTATATCCTTTTTCTTTAAATAATGCAGCGGCTTTGGCTACAATTACTTCTTTACGTGAATTGTTGGTATCGGTTTTTATTCTTCCCATACCGCAAAAATACACTAACTAACGTTAGCGACAAACTATACTTGTAATTGTTAGTTTAAGAGGCATACCACTCATTATCCATAAAAACAGCCAAACGAAAGGAGTGGCTAATAATAATGAATCAAACCGATCTAAAAATCCGCCATGTCCGGGCATAATTTGGCCGCTATCTTTTACACCGGCCATACGCTTTAATTTACTTTCCCACAAATCGCCCAGGGTACCCATTACCGCGGCAATAATAGTTATGCCGAATGCAATAAATAAAGTCATTCCGGTAATTTTAACGGCTAATAATGCTGCCAATACAATGGCTATGATGGCACCACCCAATGTTCCTTCCCAGGTTTTTTTGGGAGAAATTGCCGATAGTGGTGTTTTGCCAATGAATGAACCCACCAAGTAGGCCATGGTATCATTAATCCAAATGGTGGCAATTAATAATAACACAACTACTAAGCCGGGTTCGGTACTAATCGTTAATGTATTTAATACCGGCCAATAATCAAATCGCAAATTCATCATCAAACCCCAACTTAGTGAAATATATAAGAGACCTAATACAGAATAACCCACCATTTTTAAATCAATATCTTTTTTAAACACAATTTCTTTGGCCATTAAAAACACCGCTAATAACAAAAACAGATACCAACCTAGCCCATACAAAGTAACTTCACCAATTGGGTAAGGATTATGGAAACGCCAAAGCACAAAACACCAGCCTAACACCATTACACCATATTCGTGCACCAAACCACGTCCAACATAAGGAGGATAAATTTTATTGATTAATTGACGATATTCATGCCAACAACCAAAATGAATAATGCTGAATAAAACAAAAAAACTCCAGTTATTAATCAGCAAACCGGCCAACATAATTATAACAAACAAAATGGCTGTTCCGGTGCGGGTTTTAAAGGTTTGTAAGTTTAACGCCATGTTAATGTATTCAAATTAATTTAAAAGCGATTTTTCTAATAATTCTTTTGCAATTTCTTTTAGGTGCAGGGGTACATAAATTTCTATTGCACCAAAAGTTAAGTAACTACTATCCAATTTATTTAAAACTTGTACAGGGATACTATTTTCCTCCAACACACCTTTTATAATGCTGGCATGTGGTACATTTTTGGTGCTATACAATAAAAACCAAGTAGACTTTTCCATTGCTTCCCCTTAAATTATGTACTTTGAATGGGCGTTGCTTTTTTAAAATATTTAAAAAGTATTACCAGCGCTATAATTGCTACAATACCAATGTACCAAGGAAAGGTAGTATCATCCATGGCATCATCTTTCAATGCACCGTTTTTGGTAGCAAAATATAACATAGTAACAGCAAACCCGTTGTTTAAAAAATGCAACAAAATATTTAACCAAATATTTTTCCCGTAATAATAAATGTATCCCAAAATAATACCTAAGCCAAAACGTGGCAAAAAGCCATAATAGCTGGTGTGTGCAGCACTAAAAATAATGCTGGTAATAATGATGCCCGCTGCAGCACTTTTTGTCCATTGCACCAAAATGTTTTGCATACCACCTCTAAAGAAAGTTTCCTCAAAAATGGCGGGCGCAATTGCAATAACTAATAAAGTTGATAAATACTCACCAAAATTTTTCATAACGGCCATGCCTTTAACACCATCAGTGTAAGCCTTTTCCATAGCTTTAAAACTTACTTCCCATTTTTTGGGAATGGGTATTATTTGATTAAGCTCGGTTAAAGCGCCACTTAAAAACAATCCAACAAACACCATTGCAATAACCAAATACACCTGTTTCAAATTAATGGAACGATTGTAATGCATGTAATACAATGGCTTTTTGCTAATTAATAATGCCAAGAAAAAAGCCGGTAAAAAAAACATACAAAACGACATTACCAATTGAATAACTTTGGCCGCATTAGCATAAGCCGGCAGCAAAATATTGGTAGTCATTGTATCCAACGACTGATGCGTCATCAACATCCAAATTACAACAGCCAACATGCTACTAATAACAATACCTACACCGGCAAAGCCAATTAAAATAGCCATTTGTCCTAAATTGGATATACGGCTGCTGCGCATTACCGGGTCGGGTGTAGTAAAAGCCTCAAAACTATTCTCTTCTGTATTGTAATTTTCAAACATAGTTACACTTTATTACTAAGGTTGTAAATTTGCACTTTGGTTGTTAAACAACCAATTAATTTTTAATGGAATGGTAAAAATAGGCAATATCAACTTACCCGAGTTTCCTTTGTTATTAGCACCCATGGAAGATGTCAGCGATCCTCCATTTAGAGCTGTATGCAAGGAAAACGGAGCTGATTTAATGTACACGGAATTTATTTCCAGTGAAGGTTTAATTCGAGATGCTATTAAAAGCAGAAGAAAATTAGACATTTTTGACTATGAGCGCCCCATAGGTATTCAAATTTTTGGTGGCGATGAAGAAGCATTGGCCTTAAGTGCAAAGATTGTTGAAGCCGTACAACCCGATTTAGTTGATATTAACTTTGGTTGCCCCGTTAAAAAAGTGGTAAGCAAGGGTGCCGGTGCCGGCGTATTAAAAGATATTGATTTAATGGTTCGTTTAACCGAATCGGTAGTTAAATCAACCCATTTACCCGTTACCGTAAAAACCCGCTTAGGTTGGGATGATCATTCAAAAAACATTGAAGAGGTAGCCGAGCGCTTACAAGATGTGGGCATTAAAGCACTTTCGATACACGGACGCACCAGAGCACAAATGTACAAAGGCGAGGCTGACTGGACATTGATTGCCAAAGTAAAAAACAATCCACGCATCCAAATTCCCATTTTTGGCAATGGTGATATTGACTCGCCTGAAAAAGCTTGGGAATACAAAAACAAATATGGTGTTGATGGCATTATGATTGGCCGTGCGGCTATTGGTTATCCTTGGATTTTTAGAGAGATTAAACATTATTTTACAACAAAAACCTTGCTTCCTTCACCAACTATACGTGAACGGGTTGACGTATGTAAAAAACACCTGCTAAAATCTGTTGAATGGAAAGGACCTATAGTTGGCATCAATGAAATGCGTCGTCATTATACCAATTATTTAAAAGGTTTACCCGGTATTAAAGAGTACCGTAACAAATTAGTTACTTTAAAAGAAACAGAAGAAATTCTTCAGGTGCTTACAGAAATTGAACACCGTTATGAGGGTTATAATTTTGAACGTACCCCCATTGAATTAATGAACTACCATGAAAAGTGTCCCTTATAGTTTTATTGTGTAATCGGCTGCAGCTACTTTGTGCAACTTTCGTTGCGTCGCACACTTGTACATTCAGATCATTATGCAGCTGTATGTATTACAATGAAATAGCTGTTTTCATGGCATTGGACAATGGCGAAACAAACGATGAAAAATAATGCATTAAAACACCCTTTTCATTCACCAAATATTTATTAAAATTCCAAACAGGTGGTTGTTGGTTCCATCCATTTTGTTGGGGTTGCGTTAACCATTGATAAACCGGATGTTGCATGGCCGAAGGCACAACAACTGTTTTTTGCATTAAAGGAAAATCAACACCATAATTAATGGAACAAAATGTTGCAATAGTGGCATTATCATCAGGTTCCTGCTCTTTAAAATCATTGGCAGGGAAAGCCAATATTTCCAATTCGTTATGATATAAGCGATATAATTTTTCTAATTCAGCATATTGTGCCGTAAACCCACAAAAGCTTGCCGTATTAACAATCAACACTTTTTTCCCTTGCAATTGTTGAAACGAAAAATTATTACCATTAAAAAGTGTAGCACTTAATTTATAAAAACTGACATGGGGTTTAACCAAACCTTGATTATAGATAATATTTTTTTTGTTGGAAAGCAATTTCCCCGTTTGCATAATAATGGGGTAAAACCACTTCAATATTGTTTGTCGCGCTTGCATAATAGCATTTTGAACAAATAACAAAACAATGGGTATTATGTTGCATGATCCAAAATGCTAATTAACGAATTAACCATTTAAACAGCTTTAACTTACCGGTAAATGGCGGATATTTTATAGCAGGATCGAACCATGCCGGTGTTTTAAACACTGCTTTCGGATGTGTAAAACTTTCAAAAGAATATTGACCATGATACTGACCAATGCCACTATTACCTCTACCACCAAAAGGTAAATTTGGGTTGGTTAAATGCCAACTACAATTATTAATACACGCACCACCCGAAGGCACTTCGGCTAACCACGCTTCGGCCAATTCATTACTTTGCGTAAAAACATAAAATGCCAACGGATTTGGATTGACGGAAATAATCTGTTTAGCATCCTCTTTATTTTCATAGGGCAAAATAGGCAATACAGGACCAAAAATTTCTTCGTGCATAACAGGAATATTGGTATCATTAATACCTAATAAAGTAGGTGCAATAAACAAATGTTCTTTATTTACACTTCCGCCAAATAAAACTGTTCCTTGTTGCAAATACCCTACCACTCTATTCCATTGCTTTTCATTAATCATTTTACCATAATTATCGCTTTGAGAAGCATCTTCACCAAAAAAACGCAATAACACCTGCTTCATCTCTTCTACAAATGCATGATAAACAGAACGATGCACCAAAACATAATCGGGTGTTACGCACATTTGCCCACAATTTGAAAACTTGGTAACGGCAATACGCTTTGCAGCAACGGGTATATTGGCATCGGCAGCTATTACACAGGGGCTTTTACCACCCAACTCTAAAGTAACAGGAATTAATTTTTCGGCAGCCTGCCGGTAAATAATTTTCCCCACGGCCGTACTTCCGGTATAAAACACATAATCAAAAGTAAATTGTTGCATTAATGCAGTAACTACTTCAGCACCATTTCCCTGTACACAATAAACATAATTGGCTGGAAATGTTTCTTCTATCATTTTTTGAATAACATGCGCAGTTGCATCAGCAAATTCACTAGGTTTTACCACACAAACATTGCCGGCAGCAATAGCGCCAACCAAAGGACTCAATAATAATTGTACAGGATAATTCCATGGCGCAATAATGAACACAACGCCCCAAGGCTCTGCATACACTTTGCTTACCGAAGGCATATTCGCTAAGTTGGTTGCTTTTTTTTGTGGTTGCATCCACTTTTTTAAGTGCTTGAGTGTATGATTAATTTCTGCTACTACCATTCCCATTTCAGTTACCCATGATTCTTCTTTACTTTTTTTCAAATCAACAGCAAGTGCTTCGTACAAAGCTTGTTCATATTTTAAAATTGCAGCCTTTAAATGCTGCAATTGTTGCACTCTAAAAGCATAACCCCGTGTAATACGGCTTTCATAATTTATTTTTAATTGTTGCAGCATCGGTAAATATTCAGATTGCATACAAATAATTTTTGGAAAAAGATAAGCAAAATTTATTAATCAATCACTTCACCAATACCAACAAAAAAGGCCGCCGCAAAAATGCAGCAGGCCCTATCTAACAAAACGACTGCCAGAAAAAAAGTTATTGTTTATACACAAACGAAGCAGAATTTACTTCTTCACTATTGGTTCCAATCATTACCAAAAATTGGCCCGGTTCAGCCACTAATTTCAATTTATTGTTGTAAAACTTCAGCATTTCTGCATAAATAGTAAAATCTACTGTTTTCGATTCTCCTTTTTTCAAAAATATTTTTTGAAAACCCTTTAACATTTTCACAGGGCGACTAATAGAAGCAACTTCATCGCGCAAGTATAACTGCACAACTTCTTCCCCATCATAATTGCCGGTATTTGTTACCTTAACAGTGGCATGAATAGATTTACCGTTGGTTAAAATGGTATCAGATAACTGAACGGGGGAATAATTAAAGTTCGTATAACTTAATCCAAATCCAAATGGGAAAAGAGGCGCGTTAGGAATATCTAAATAATCAGACTTAAATTTAGTTGGTCCACCCAACACATAAGGTCTTCCGGTGTTCAAATGGTTATAATACACGGGAATTTGCCCAACACTATATGGGAAAGATGCAGTTAACTTACCGGAAGGATTTTCATTACCGAATAATACATCTGCAATACCATTTCCCGCTTCTGTACCACCAAACCAAACATCTAATATGGCAGTAGCCATTTCACGCTCTTTTACTAGCGTTAAGGGCCTGCCGTTGAATAAAACAATTACAACCGGCTTACCTGTTTTAAACAATGCAGTCAAAAGCCGTTGTTGACTTTCAGGCAAACCAATGTCGGCCCTGCTGGATGATTCACCACTCATATCGGCTGCTTCACCCAAAGCAGCTACAATTACATCGGCATTTTGAGCAGTAGCAATTGCCTCTTGCAACATTTCATCAGGTGATTGAGGACCCATATCTATTTCCGTACCAAAAACATTTACTTTTTTATTAAATACCGTATCATCAGAAATATTAGCGCCTTTTGCATATACAATCTTTACCGAATTTCCCGCTACCGCTTGAATACCTTCTTTTAAGGTAACTGCCTTGTGCCAATCGCCGGCGACACTCCATGTTCCCAACATATTACGACGACTATCCGCTAAAGGACCAATCAGTGCAATGGTTCCTTTTCTTTGTAACGGTAATACATTGTTGTTATTCTTTAATAACACGCATGCCTTTGCAGCAGCTTTACGTGATAGAGCTAAGTTATCTGGTGATAAAATTACGGACGCTCTTGATGCCGAAACATTTCGATAAGGATTACTAAATAATCCTAATTTATATTTTGCTTCCAAAACACGTCGGCAAGCGTTATTAATATCATTTAGTGTTATTTTTCCTTCTTGCAACGATTTTTTTAATGTAGTTAAAAAACCTTCGCCTACCATATCCATATCTAACCCTGCTTTTAAGGCCAATGCAGATACTTGTTGTAAATCACCTAATCCATGCTCTTGCATTTCATTAACAGAGGTATAATCGCTTACAACAAAGCCATTAAACTTCCATTGATTACGCAATAAATCTGTTAATAACCAACGATTACCTGTTGCCGGAATATCATCAACCACATTAAAAGAACTCATTATACTGCCCACGCCGGCATCTACTGCTGCTTTATAAGGTGGTAAATATTCATTATACATTCTAATTTTACTCATGTCCACCGTGTTATAATCGCGGCCACCTTCCGCAGCCCCATATAACGCAAAGTGTTTTACACAAGCCATAACGGTATTGTCTTTATGAAGGTCATTCATTTGATATCCACGCACCATGGCACCGGCAATGGCACTACCTAAAAATGGATCTTCACCTGCACCTTCAGCTATGCGCCCCCATCTGGGATCGCGACAGATATCTACCATAGGTGAAAAAGCCCAACTTAATCCATCGGCAGTTGCTTCTTCCGCTGCTGCACGAGCCGTTTGTTTAATTAAAGCAGTATCCCAACTGCAAGATAACCCCAAAGGAATAGGAAAGGTAGTTTTATGACCGTGAATGACATCTGACCCAAAAATTAAAGGAATGTGTAAACGAGAGTGTTCAACGGCCAACTTTTGTGCTTGTAATACTTTGTCTGCACCAATTACACCAAACAGGCCACCTACCTGACCATTTTTAATTTTAGCCTCAACATCTGTACTTACTACCGCACCGGTGGGAATTCCTCCACCCGGGGTTAATAAATTCAATTGTCCAATTTTTTCGTCTAACGTCATTTTCTGCATTAAACCATCAATGAATTGTTTCATGGCATTATTGGCACCTGTTTGTGCTTCAGCAGTAAACTGAAGTAGCAATGCTGCCAGTAAAATGAAATGTAATTTTTTCATACTGATTAATTAAAGGGGTTTAAAATTATTCGACCAATGTTGGTGTTGTGCGCATTGAAATTCCATTTTCATTAATGGCTTCAATAGCAAAATAATAAGGCTTTTCTTTATCCATTCCCTTATACCAATATTCATTTTGGTTATAAACCATTATGCTATTGTATAATTTATCGGGTGCTGTACCAAAGTAAATATTGTAAGCAAATGCATTGTCAACCACTTGCCATTTCAACCAAGCACTTCGTTTATCTTTCTCTGTTCGCAAAACCAAAAAATTTTTTACGGTATCGGGCAATGAGCCATTCCCTTTTCCAAACACCCTTAACCCACTTATAGCAAATTTTCCTGTAGGCATGTGAATGTTTTCTAACTTAATATAACGGGTAACAATTGGCGTTGACAGTTCAACATATTCATGAGGAATATCGGTTTTGTTATTTGATTTATCAATGAGGACACGCCAGTTTTTCCCATCGGTTGACTCATACAGCTTGTATTGATGGTAAGTACCCAATTGTTTACCTAAAAATGAACTATCAACATCTTGATCGGCATAATTAATTTGAATGGCATGTACGGTATCAAGGCCACCTAAATCGGTTTGAATCCATTCGCCTTTATTACCGGTTAAAGCACTCCAATATGTTTTTATATTTTCATCTACTGCATTATTGGGTTCAAAACCACCAAGCGTTGATGATACTTGTACGGGCTTATTATAATTCAAGAGCATCCATCCCACAAATCCACTACCGCTAAGTGTTGCATGATTATTACTTTTTAAATATTGTGGTAAATAATGCGGATAATCGCCATATGAAGTATTGCAGTACATTACATTATCGGCATCGAAACCGGCAGGCCATATTCCTAATCTTCTTTCAAAATTGTTTTTTACACTAATAACCATGGTGGAAATATGCCACCAGTTATTCCATGCATCTTGAAATGTACTTCCATGGCCGGCACCACGAGCAAAGCCTCCAGGTTTAAATGAAAGCGGATCTGATTGCGGGCTGAAAGGGCCTAATGGATTTTCGCCAACTACTACACCATCTGCGTATCCACTCATTTCGGTTCCCGGTGCACCATATTGCAAATAGTACTTACTGTTATGCTTTGTCATCCAGGCCCCTTCAATAAAAGGATCTAAAAAGGTGTTGTCCATGTACTCTCCGAAACGTTGCCAGCCGTAACGCCATGGTTCTAATAAATACATTTCTTTACGAGTGCCGATAGGCTGTAAGGTTTTTCTATTAAGCTCAATACCATATAACGGATATCGATTGCTGCTGCCGTTATACATATATAATTTCCCGTCGGTATCAAAAAAAAAGTCAGGATCCCAACCACCTATTGCAAAAGAATCTACCCAAGGTTTCCATTCATTTGCTTTAGGATTTGTGCTCATCCAAACGGTAAAATTTGTTGTGTAAGTAGAACCAAAAACAATCATTGTATCACTTAAAACGGCAACAGCAGGGGCACATAATTCATCATATCCGGCATTCCATGGGCGTAAAAATTTACGGTATACAAAGGTCCAATGTAACATATCATTACTCCACCAATAGCCCCATTGATTGGTTGAAAACAAATAATAATCATTTTTGTAACGAACCATTACAGGATCGGCTGTTGCTCTATGTCGCCCGGCTTCACTAAAATTGGGAATGGGGGTATAACCATAATCAATATTAATGGGATTGCAATAAGTTTTTTGTTGGGCATAAACAGAGATAGTAGAACGAATAGTTACTATAGCAAAAAATAATAGCATTCTCTGTTTCATGTTAATCATTTTTTTTGTTAAACCATGGACTTTCAAAGCCAAGCTTTTGCAAGCCATTTTGAACTTCTTTGCAACTCATGAATAATTTCCAAAGCAATCCGGTTCTATAATTTTCAATCATTACAACAATGGGTCCTTCATCTATTGCTAAGTAGGAAGAGGCATACCAATTTTTACTTAGATTAAATGCATCTTTAAAACCGTATGGCCCCCATAATTTGTTACCAAGACTATCATAAAAAAAACGTAAAGCCTTCATTGAATATTCCGGCGTATATGGGAAGGCCGATAATGCAGCAGTTGGGGCTATTGTACCATTATCATTGGTAGGCGAAAAGGCATTATAACCGTCATAAGTATCACAAGCTGTTAACCCCCAACAATTAGGCCCATAATCTTTATACTGCTTGGGATTTTGCACGCAATACGCATGATTAATAAGTGTATGATTTTGATTCTGTTCCCAATAATTTGCATAACGATCTTTTAATCCACGAGGATCAAGGCCAAGAAAAGAATATTGAGAAAAAAACAAGGGACCTCCACCATCAAATCCCAACGGCAAGGTAATACCGTAAAACTGTTTACCATTTTTAAAAAAATCGCTTTGTACCCATCCTTGGTGGTAAACATCTGCAGAAACCGGATAACGTGTACCCGATGCTGCTAATACATATGTAATCAGGCATTCATTAAATCCACGAATAGGGAAATTCATAGCCCATCCATTATTAGGACTCCAATGCCAATATAAAATAGTTTGTCCATCTTTTGTGAACCAATTCCACTCAATATCATTCCATAACCAATTTATTCTGTTCCTAATTTCCGTTTCAACTTTATTGGGCGCATTAAAATATTGTCGGGCACATAATAAACCTTGAAATAAGTAAGATGTTTCTACTAAATCGGCACCATCATCTTTTCTACTGAAAGGAATAGTAACACCGGTACTTCCATTTAACCAATGCGGGAATACACCATGATAGGAATTAGCCTTTGATAAAAAACGGACCATTTTTAATAATCGGACAGCAATTGTATCACGAGGCAACCATTTTCTATCTGCTGCTACAATCATAGCCATAATGCCAAAACCCGTTCCACCTGTAGTTACTACTTCATCACCATAATCATATGCTACATTGCTGCGTTCACGGGCCATGCCGCTTACCGGATGTGCAAAATCCCAGAAATACTGAAAAGTTTGTCGTTGTACCATTTCCACCAAAGCACTATCTGATAATTTAGGTAAGTTGTTCAACTTTTGTGTAAATGCATTGACCGTTAGCAAACAAACAGCTGATAATATCAATAATTTTTTTTTCATGTTAAAATGATGTTTTTATAAATAAGGAGCTGTAAATCCTAAATTGCGCATGCCCTGTTGAACTTCAGGACAAGAAGTAAACAAGTTCCATAATAAACCCGAACGATAATTTTCAATCATAACAATTTCCGGACCTTGATCTATTGCCAGATAACTGGTTGCAAACCAAATATTGGTTAAATTAAAAGCATCGGTAAAACCATATTGCCCCCAAATTTTATCACCCAGCTTATAATAAAAGAATCGGATAGCATTCATTGATTCCGTAGGTGTGTAAGGCAAAGAAGCAATAGCTGCTGTAGGGCTAATTACACCTAAATCGTTGGTAGGTGAATGAGCTGAATACCCGGAAATATTATCATCGCTGGCGGTAAGCCCCCAACAAGCTGAGCTATATCCATTATATCCACCCGGATTCGCAACACAATATGCATAGTTGATTTTAGCGTGAGCTGTATTTTGTGTTAAATAGTTGGCATAAGCATCGCTTAAACCATTAGGATTAATTCCCAAGAAAGAATAATGTGCAAAAAACAAGGGCCCGCCTAATGTAGGGCCTAACGGTAGCACATTGCCGTAATAGGTATTTCCATTTTTCATTCCCCCGTTAGAAGCCCATCCGTTTGAGTAAACAGATTGATTAATAGGATAAGTGGTAGATGAGGCACCTAACACATAAGTTACTAATGCTTCATCCCAACCTTTAATAGGCATATTAATGGCCCAATTATAATTAGGACTCCAATGCCAATACAACACTTGCTGATTATTTTGTGTAAACCAAGTCCATTCTACACCATTCCACAATGTGTTGATATTATTTCTGAGTGTAACCTCAGCTGAAGTTGTTCCATTAAAATATTGGCGAGCACACAATAAGCCTTGCATTAAAAAAGATGTTTCAACTAAATCCGCCCCATTATCCTGCGTACTAAATGGAACGGTAGCGCCGGTAGTACCATTTATCCAATGTGAAAAAGCGCCATGATATCGGGTGCAATTATTGGTAAGAAAATTAACAATTGTATTAATTCTGTTTAAACCATCGGTACGCGAAATAAACCCTCTGTTAATACCTACCAACATGCTCATTATACCAAAACCAGTACCACCGGTAGTAACCACATCGCCCGATGTATTTCTTTCACGAGCCATACCGCTTACCGGATGACCAAAATCCCAAAAATATTTGAAGGTTTGTTGCTGTATTAGTGTTAATAAGGCTGTATCAGAAATTTGTGGAAATTTATCGGTTGAATCAATACTGGTTGTTAATTTAACTACAATTGCAGATTGCAAGTTTCCGCCCACTTTTGATTGTAAGGCGGTAGAAACATTTAGTGTGTACAACGTTATAGGATTGATGTTATTGACAGGCTGAATTAAAACTGCACTATCATTGTTTTGCAATGAAGTGTTTATGGGAACTACTACACCACTGCTACTAGTTAGTTGAATACTATTACTTAATGAATTGGCATTTAATGAAGTAGTAAAAGTTAGAAGGATGTTTGGTTTGAAGTTTACATTATAGTAAGTAAAACCATTGTATGCACCATTTACTTTTAAACTATTTAAACTAAAAGAAGGTGCCGTGGGTGGAGTAGGCGGTGAAGGTGGTGCACTATTTTTTTTACAAGCGAATGTAATTGCCAATAAAAACAACAGGCAGAAATTGAATATTTTACGCATATAACCAAATTTTTAAAATTTGGAAAAAGTGCATCCTTCTGTCAGTTCATCTGACTTAAGGATGCACTTGTGTATGATTTAAAAGCAACAATCCTACTTTCCAAGATTTTGTAACTGATACAAAGCTTTTACATCAGCTGCTGCAAGCGGCGCATTGTAAATACGTACTTCATCCATGGCGCCAGGCATATAACTAGCCCAACTTTGCGGACCACCGGCTGTACCTAATGAAGGGGTTGTATTGAATTGCATGGTTCCAAAAATTAAAGCTGATACATTTTGAAAAGTTAAAGGGCCATTTCCTGCTTTAACGGTAGTATTAATAGCACTACCATTTAAATAAGTAACAAAAGTGGAAGTTGTTGCATCGTACGTTAATACAATATGCGACCATTTATTCCAAATATTACCTACCGCAAAGCTACCCAACCATTGATCATTATCAGTTGTTGGGGTTACCCAATTTTCAATATGTGCTTTTAAATTAGCGTTTGTTGAAGTACTGCCATTTTCAAAGAAAATATCTAAGTTTCCCCAAAAATCTTGTGTATTTGACAAACAAACCAAACCAAATGTGCCATTGGTATTTTGCGGAGAATTTACCCAAAATGAAATAGTAAAACTTTTCAACCCAACTACCGCACTACTTGGGGTGGTAATAAAATAACCATTATTTGCACCTTGCAAGGCATTACCTTTTATACCAGTAGTAAAGGAAGTGCCTACACCCGTGCCGTTAGTACTTGAAACACTATCAACAAGTGAATTTTCGAACCCCCAATAGCCTACCAAATTGCTGGAAGCAATCTCACGAGAAGAAGCATAACCACCAAATGTTTGAGCGGGTGCATAGCTGGCAGGATTGAATGATTTTTGACAAGAGGTAAACCCAAATGCCAAAACAACCAATGCAGCTATATATGTTGAAATGCTATATTTTTTATGAAGTTTCATAACATTTTTTTTAAGAATGATAAAAATTAGTATCCAGGATTTTGAACCAATACACCACCACTAATATCAATTTGATTTTGAGGAATAGGCCAAACTTCATTTTTACCGGCTTTCCAACCCAAAGGTCCAAAAACAGTTGCAGCGCGGCCTTGACGAATTACATCAAAATAACGATCAAATTCCATAGCTAATTCAACTCTTCTTTCATGCCAAATTGCATTTCTTAAAGTGTTTTGGTCGGTAGTAGTAACTGGCGGTAAGTCAACTGAGGGATTAGCGCTTTGTGCTCTTGCACGTGCACGTACCTGTTCTAATGAAGCCAAAGCAGCTGAGGTATTACCTAATTCATTATTTGCTTCCGCATTCATTAATAAAACTTCAGCGTAACGAATTACTCTTACATTTTGGTCAGCACCTTGATTATCTACCAAAGCCAATGCAAATGGCACATAAGATTTCATATTATACATAGAGGGAGCACCAGCTTGCGGCAAGGGCACTACGTCACCATCAGGAGTAGTAGTACCTGCAAATAAAATAGTACCATTCAAACGAGGATCACCAGGTTCAAATTCATTTACTAAGTTTTGAGTAGGCACATTAAAACCCCATCCTGCATTCGCATCCCTATCACCTTGAACCTGCGAATATTGACTGTTGGAAAGTCCACCGTTTCCTGCTACATAATTACACTGAATTTCAAAAATTGATTCAGAGCAATTTTCATTGGGAATTCGGAACATTTGATAATAGTTAGGGAAAAGAGAATAAACACCGGAAGCAATTATCTGATCAGTGTATGTTTTTACATCACTCCATTTTTTCTGATACATGGCCACTTTTGCATGCAAAGCCAAGGCTGCTCCTTTTGTTGCCCTACCAATGTCTGCAGGGCCATATGTTGCAGGTAGACCATTAGCAGCATCAGTTAAATCCTGTTCAATTGCTGCATATACATCGGCAGGCTTACTTTGAACAGGGTTTAATTGAGCTGCTGTTGATGGCACATGAAGCACTAATGGAATATTACCAAAAGCTCGTACCAACCTGAAATAAGAGTATGCACGTACAAATTTTGCTTCAGCCAAATAACGCCCTTTCAATGAAGCATCCATATTTATATTGGGCACATTATCTAATACCTGATTACACAAATTAATATTTTGGTATTGACCGGTCCAAAATCCATCCAACTGCCCATCAGTAGCTGTTACGGTAAAGTTATCGTAAGCATTAATGAATGTAGCATCACTTGGAACACTTCCTTTTGCTGCATCATCTGAACCAACACTTTCAACACAAATGGGAGCAAATGCCACATTATTCCAACTACGTAAATTGGCATAAATTGCATTTACCGCATTGGTTGCATCGGTTGAAGT
Source organism: Hydrotalea sp. (assembly GCF_049968455.1). Taxonomy (NCBI): domain Bacteria; kingdom Pseudomonadati; phylum Bacteroidota; class Chitinophagia; order Chitinophagales; family Chitinophagaceae; genus Hydrotalea; species Hydrotalea sp. The sequence continues at coordinate 41,934 of NZ_JBMFQT010000017.1, forward strand.
TTTCCAAATTTGTGTTGCAGGTTGCTGCCCTTGTACAGGCACATCTAAAAATGATTTAGAACAACCGGAAGCAATAATTACCACCGACAAACCCATTACAGATGGTTTTACCAGCCGATTGAACCAATTTATTTTGAATATATTTTTCATAACACTTTGCTTTAATGAGTTTAGAATGAAAGATTAACACCAAAATTGTAAATGGCAGATAACGGATAGGTATTGTTGTCGATACCAATATTACCTGGGCTACCACCCACTTCAGGAGAAAATCCTTTGTACTTAAAGAAGTTAAATGCATTTTGTGCATTTAAATAAAGCCGCAAAGATTGGATACCCATATGTTGCAAATGAGCATTAGGCAAAGTATAACCTAACTGCATATTTCTAATTCTAAAATAACTTCCACTTTCAACATACCATGAGTTAGGCCAGTAGTTATTTCCACCACCAATATTTACAGAAGGATAGGTATTGGAAGTACCTGCACCATGCCAACGATTGTTATAAAAATCTAAAGTCCAGTTTTCAGCACCATAACGTAATCCTTTATTAGCATTGTAAACATCAACACCGGCTACACCTTGAAAGTCTAAAGACAAATCAAATTGCTTATAAGAAAAATAGGTACTAATTCCATAAATGTATTTCGGGTTGGGGTTTCCTAATACTACTCTATCATTAGCTGAAATAGGGCCTACTCCAGTAGTACTGGCATATTTAAAGTCACCGGGCTGTGCATTGGGCTGGAATAAATTACCTGATTTATCTTTATAATTGGCTACGTCAGCAGCAGATTGGAATATGCCAATTACTTTATATCCGTAGAAAACACCGATGGGTTGACCAACTGTGGTTAATGTAGTGAATTGACCTCCTGTAGCACCCGAACCTCCATCATAAATTTTCTGTCCACCCGCACTATTGCTTAGGAACTCATTTTGGTTATAAGAAATATTACCACTGATAGAATAGCTGAAATCTTTACTAATATTATCATGCCAGTTCAATGACAATTCAAAACCTCTGTTTTGAGCATCACCTACGTTAGTGGTAATGAACTGATTAGCCAAACCTGCAGATCCGGGCAGGTAAACATTCATGATAATATCTTGTGTTTTTTTGTTATACAAGTCACCTTCAATGGTTAACTTGCTATTCAAGACTGTAGCTTCAAAACCAATGTCTGTACCAACGCTTTTTTCCCATTTCAATGGTGGAGGCGGTATTGATGCAACACTTACACCTTGAGATACAGTACCTGAATTTCCATAAATTACACTATATGCCCCACCTGATACAGTTTGTTGAGTACTAACAAATGTGGGCACACCAGCATTACCAACTTTACCCCAACTACCTCTAATTTTCAATGAATTAAAAATGTGCTGATTGCGCATAAAGTTTTCTTGCGTAACCACCCATGCAGCACCTACTGATGGGAAATATCCCCATCTATCACTTCCGGTGAATTTAGAAGAACCATCTGCACGCATGGTAGCATTCAACATATATTTATTTTTGAAAGAATAGTTAATACGACCAAAATAAGAAGAGATGGTTGACTGTAACGGATATTGCTGATTATAACTATTATCAACATCATTTACATAAGGATTATTTCCTAAACCTAAAAACCAGTTACCGGTAGTAACATTCGGCACATTTTGAGCTGATGCAGAAATAAAATTATAGTTATTCCATTCAGCATGTTGACCAGCCAAAATTGTTACCCTATGATTGGTAGCAAAAGTGTTGGTATAGGTAAGTGTATTTTCTGCAATCCACGAACGATTTTCTCCACGAGAAATACCAAGATTGCTTACTGCGTTTTGCTGAGTAGACGTTGCTTTGTAAACAGGAACATAATTTTTAGATTCTGACTCACCATATACACCACTAATAGTGGTTTTAAAATCGAAGTGACTTAAAAAGCGAACATCTACATATGCATTACCGGTAAAATTATAACCACGACTTACAGAATTATTATAATCAAGAGTGGCCTGAGGATTGCTAACTGCTGAACCTAAACCATAATAACCCGGATCACCATATGTAACACCATCGGCAAATTTTACGGGCAATACTGGTGGCGCTGCATATAAAGCATGCCAAATACCGCCGGGTGCATTATCCGAATTATTGAAATTACCAATAACAGTATAGCCTGCTTTAATATTTTTATTAATCTGCATATCGTTACTTAAGTTAGCAGTATAACGAGTATAATCGTTGGTTTTTAATATACCCTGCTGTGATAAGTAACCCAATGAAAAATTATAAGTATTTTTTTCTGAGCCGCCGGTAACAGATACCTGATGGTTAGTAATAATAGCATTACGCAAAACTTGATCGAACCAATTGGTACCAGTGCCGAATTTTGAAGAATCTAAAAAGTTAGTTCCTCCTGTCATTCTGGCTAACTCATTAAATAAAACTGAATATTGATAAGCATTTGCCATTGGTACTTGATTGGTTGCTTTTTGATAACCAACATAGCCATTGTAATTAACCACAGTTTTTCTGTCGGCTGCACCTTTTTTAGTAGTAATAATTACAACACCATTGGCACCTTTAATACCATAAATCGCTTCGCTTGATGCATCTTTTAAAATACTAATACTTTGAATATCGGCAGGATTTAAAAAGTTAACATCATTTAACCAAACACCATCCACAACATATAATGGGCCTGTGTTTGACCAATACGTTCCCAAACCTCTTATATTAATTTGTGGAGCAGAACCAGGAGCACCATTATTGGTAATTTGAACTCCTGCAACTTTACCCTGTAAAGCACTAATTGGATTTACTGAAGCTTGTTTTGAAATTTCTGATCCTTTAATGGTTGCAATTGAACCTGTAACATCTTGCTTCCTTTGTGTACCGTAACCAATTACAACTACTTGATCTAATTGTTTTTCAGATGATTGAAGCGTTACATTAATTACGTTTTGGTTATTTACATGTACTTCTTGTGTAGTATGTCCAACAAAAGAAATAACCAAGATAGCATTAGGTGAAACATTTAATGAATAGTTACCATTGTTATCGGTAACAGTACCCCGTGATGTTCCTTGAATGGCAATACTTACACCACTTAACGGTTCTCCCTTTTCGTTTACTATTTTTCCTGTTATTCTAATGTCTTGTTCTTCAGGATTAACAGAACGAATAGCAATTAAATTATCACTTAAAATTTTGTAGGTTAAACTAGTACCTGCAAAAAGTTGATTTAAAACTGTTTCAATATTAGCATTGTTTACATCAACATTTACCTTTTCTTTTAAATCCTTTAAGCGGCTATTAAATAAAAATCTAAATGCGCCCTGTTGTTCAATATTACCCAGCACTTTGGCTATTTCTGTTTTAGACATTTTTACAGAAACAGTTTGTGCATGGGTACCTGCTGTTGCATTAAAAATGCAGAAAATACTAAGTAGTAGTGTTAGTTTCATATAAATTAATGGCTTTAAGGGAATATGCAATTTCCCCGTAAGAGCAATCGATTTTTTCATACATTAGTGTTTGAATAGTGAATAATGCTGAGAATTCTGCCATTCAAAGCAGTTTTCTAGTGTTTTTCCGGCGGGGAATGTTGCAGCATTTCCCGCTTTTTTTATGATGGTATTTACTTATCCTGAATTAAAGCATTGCATAGACAGTCGTTTTAAGTTTGAATTAATAAATGGTTACCGTTTTATCTTTTATATCATAATGAAAATTGGTAGAAAACTTTAATGCATCCAATGCTTGAGTAAGTGTTTCATTCACAAATGACCCATTCAAGCGAATATCTTTATATTTATTATTTTTAAATACAATTTGAACATCGTACCAGCGTTCTAACTGATGGGCTACTTCTTCAAAATTTTCATCGGTAAAACATAGTCTGTTTTTTGTCCAGGCAGTTTCAATTTTTATAGAATCATTTGATTGAAGGGGGGTTAGATTCTTAATAGCAACAATATTATCATCTAAATTTTTTGAAATTGTAGGCACTTGCTTCTGAACATTTAATGAATCAGCCGTATTTAAGACAACTAATTTTTCATTAGGCTTTAAAAAATATTTTTCGTCGGGTCGGCTATGCAGCGTAACCTGCACTAAGCCACGTACCAAGCTTGTTTCAATTGTTTTATCATTAGGATAAGAACGCACATTGAACTGGGTTCCCAATACTTTAATATCAAGTAATTTGGTATGAATAACAAAGGGCTTTGCAGGGTTTTTTGTAACATCAAAAAAAGCTTCTCCATTCAAATACACTTCCCGCAGGGTATTCCCAAAACTTTTGTAATACCATAATTTGGTATCTGCATTTAACCAAACCACGGAACCATCGGGCAATACAATTTTTGTTTTTGAAGCATTTTTGGTAACAATTTCATTGGGCAATTCAACTGCTTTTACCAAATTACCAGAAGCCTGATTGGTTTTTGATTGGGGGGTATGTAAAAAAAGCCAGCTAAAAAATATAATTAAAGCAAGTAAAGGTAACACGGCTGCAAGCAATATTTTTTTTGTGTCTCTGTTACGCGATTTATTCGAATTATTTGATGCTTCTAAAAAAAGTTCTTGCTGATGTGGTGTACCCATTACCAAGCCTTGTTCTTGCATGCGCTTCAAATGCAATAAATACGTAGCATCTAAAAACTCAATGTCAATATTCGGATTGGTATTCCAATGTTCTTCAATAGTGTGGGCAATTAAAGCAGTAGCCTCATCATTTTTTAATAGTGCACTCAATTCATCTAACTCGGCCTGGGTAGCTTCATTAGATAATTTTCGAGCCAACAATTGCCATATGCGGTCATTTTTCAACATAGCAAGCTATAACATTAACAATAAGAGTTGTTAAAAAGAAAAATCCCCTAAAGCGGTTACCATTATTTTTTTTGTTTGCGAGGAAGTGATAATTTCTCGGCCAATTTTTTGAGTGCAATGGCCAGCTGATTGTCAATAGTTTTTACACTAATTTGTAAAAGAGAAGCAATATCCCGATACTTTAATCGGTCTTCCTTGGCCAACTTATAAATTAATTTACACTGTGGTGGTAATTGCTGAACCGCCTCATCAATTTGGCGAGATGTTTCACTGAATTGTATGGTTTCATCGGGCTGCAAATAATCTGAAATGAGTTCAATTTGCAGATCTTGAATGGAAGCGTTTTTATTGGTTTTCTTTTCCTGCTGCAATTTTTTTAAAGCACCATTTCTTACGCTTACAAATAAATACAATTTTAGATTCTCAATCTCCATTAAAGTGGCTCGCTTTTTCCAAACTTCAATTAACACGTCGGATACAACTTCTTCAGCCAATTGCCGCGAATGTAATATGGCGAAAGCATGGTTTTGTAAGGAAGGGAAAACGCAATAAAACAATTTTTTATAAGCTACTTCATCCTCATACGATGCAATTTGATACTGCAATTCTGCAATATTACAATTTAGTATATGAGCATCGTTAGCCAACTTTCAGCAGATTTACTATTCAAAGTTAATTCGTGCAAAATGAAATTTACAACATTTTGCACGAATTTATTTTTTAGAAATTTTCTCTCTTGTTTTATTGAATAGTATAAACGTTGTTATTTCTGTTTAAATCCGGCAGCCAATTTTTAGGATCGATAGTAACTTTTTTAACGGGTGCATTCGTAGCCAAATGAACAGTACGAACATTCCCCTGCAACCAAGTTTCAACCGGCAGTTGTAGTTGCATGGTTGTTCCATTAGCGTAGGTTACTTCAATAGGAATTGGCATTACCATAGGTTGTAAATTCTCTAAAGTAACATCAATACCATTCAAAGGATTTTGGTGGGTGTACTCCACTTTTTGAATAGACTGATCGAGCGGCTTGTTTTCAAAAAACCATTCACGCCAAAACCACCATAAATCTTCTCCGGCTTGGTTATTAATGGTATTAAAGAAGTCGAATGGTGCGGGATGTTTATATGCCCATTGATGTATATAATATTTAAATGCCGCATCAAAACGTTCATGACCTAAAATTACTTCACGAAGCAACACCAGTCCATACGCAGGTTTGAAATAAACCATGGGATGACGGTACTTCTCAGGAAAACCATCTGCACGGGTCATAATAACAGGTGCGTGAGGATCTGATAAATAAGGAACAATTTCATCAGCAGGATTACCACCACCGGGTGCATATTCCCCATCACGTTTTGGTGCATATTCTCCATTATTAAACACATCGCTTGCATATACATCAATAAAGGTGTTGAATCCTTCATCCATCCATGCATATCTTCGTTCATCAGAACCTACAATCATTGGGAACCAATTATGACCAATTTCATGCGCCGTTACCCAGTATAGTTCCTTGTCTTTATCGGTAATACCATCAAACACAATACCCGGGTATTCCATTCCTCCGGCAATACCAGCCTCGTTAATTGCCACCGGATAAGGATATTCAAACCACTTTTCAGAAAAATATTCAATAGATTTTTTTAAATATTCAGTAGCACGTCCCCAAGCACTATCGCCCATACTTTCAGCCGGATAAACAGACATGGCCATACATTTTTTGCCACTAGGCAAATTAACTTTTGCGGCATCCCATAAATAAGCCTTCGATGCGCCAAAAGCTACATCGCGGGTATTCATCATTTTAAAATGCCATGTTTTAGTTCCTTGTAATGATTTTTGTTGTTGCACTTCAGCTAAAGTTCTAATCCAAACAGTTGTATTGCTTTTAGCAGCTTCAGCAAGGCGATTCCGTTGTTGTGCTGTTAATACTTCATCAGGATTTTGCAGTTCTCCACTTCCGGCCACAATCATACCGGCAGGTACAGTTATGCTATAATCATAATCACCATAATCACAATAAAATTCGCCACTACCTAAATAAGGTAATGTACTCCATCCTTCTAAATCGTCGTACACACACATACGGGGATACCATTGTGCTATTTCAAAAATTTTACCATAGTTTGTTTTAACATAATCTGTTCTTCCACCAAATTCACCGGGCACTTCATAATGATATTGAATGTGAATTTTTATTTTATCACCCTTTGCTTTTAAAGCCTCAGGCAATTGAATTTGCATACGTGTATCATTAATAAGGTATTTCGCCGGCAATAACTTACCATTTACCTCAATTTGAACTGAGGCCAATTGGAAACCTTTGGTAGATTGATTGCGATAGCGATTGGTATAATATTGCGAACGAGCAGTAGGCAAATAAGTATTTTGATCCATTTGTAGCCAAAGTACATTAAATGCATCGGGACTATTGTTGGTGTAGGTAATTACTTCATTTGCAGTTAGGACGTTTTTGATCGTATCGAGAGTTGCATTAATTACATAATCGCTTTTGTTTTGCCAATAATTAGCCGCCGGTGAACCGTTAGCAGAACGATACACACTTCCATTTCCTTGATAGTTAAAAGGTGCAAAAGCAGGCCAATTACCATTTTGAGCATTGGCTTGAGCATTGGCTAAACACAAAAAAAACATTCCTACAATCTGTACAAAGTAATTTTTTTTCATATGATTTTTAAAAACTTTATGGAAATATCAACTATAAAGGGGTTAAAATTAATTAGATTAGCTTGAACTGTTTACTTAAAAAGTTATGAATGGCATACTTCAGTTACAGATTACGAAGTAAAAATTAGCTTGCATTTTTGTTGTATTGATTTATTCCCCTGTAAGGCTTACCTTTGCCCGATAACCATTTTGCATGACTATACACCACGAAGGTTACAGAACCATAGGAATAGCCAGTTTATTATTCGGTTTAATTAACATCTTATCTTTCACCTTTTTAAGTGGCCATGTTTTATGGCTTTCGATAGTTATATTTATAATAACAATTATATTATTGTTATTTATAATATCATTTTTTAGAGTCCCCAACCGTGTATTAACCATAAAAGAGAATGCTGTTATTTGTCCTGCCGATGGAAAAGTGGTAGTTATTGAAGACATTGTGGAAACAGAATTTTTTAAAGACAAGCGTACTCAAATCAGCATTTTTATGAGCCCAGCCAATGTGCATATCAATCGTAATCCAATTGGGGGAAAAGTAATTTACAACCAATACCACAAGGGAAAATATTTGGTAGCCTGGCATCCCAAAAGCTCAACAGAAAATGAAAGATGGACTGTTGTGGTTGAAAATGACTATGGTAAAATACTTTATAAGCAAATTGCAGGTGCTTTAGCCAAACGAATTTGCAACTATACCAAAGTAGGCGACACCGTTGAACAAAGTGCAGAGTATGGCTTTATTAAATTTGGTAGTCGGGTAGATGTAATTGTTCCCACTTATATGAACATAAAAGTAGAACTGAATCAACAAGTTAAAGGCGGTGTTACTGTGTTAGCAACCTTCCCATACAACTTGCAGAAGTAAAAAACTTGCACAGTATTAAAATATCCTTAATTTTATAAAAATTAAAATATTGCACATGAAGAAATTAATGGTACCTGCAGCCGCTCTTTTGATTATGGCATCTTCTGTATTTGCACAAGATAACGGTCAAAAAAAATGTAACAAAAAAGATTGTAAAGATTGTACAAAGAAAGAATGCAAGAAAACCTGCAAAAAGGATTGTTGCAAAAAATCGGCTAATACAGTTGCACTGAATTAAATAATTAGTTTGAGTTTAAAATAAAAACGGTTAAACAAAATGTAGCCGTTTTTGCATTAGAAGATATCTTCCAATTGCTTTAAGTGTTGTACCGTGTAAGTAGCTTGAATATGCGGAGTAATACCAATGTGATTGACAAAAATAGTATCGATACCTACATTAGCTGCACCCATAATATCAGCCTCTAAATTATCGCCAATCATTATACTGTTTTCTACCGAAGCACCCGTTTGCTGCAATGCATATAAAAAAATTTCTTTATTAGGTTTTAAGCTATTAGAGGTTTCAGAAGTAATTAGCTTTTGAAAAAAGGAATCAAGGTTTGCGTTATGAATTTTCTTTTGTTGAACAGCTTCAAAGCCATTCGTAATTAAATGCAAATGGTAATTTTTTGCTGTTAAGTATTGCAAAATTTCCTGTGTGTAAGGGAATACGGCTTTCTTTAAAGGAAGTCTTTCTAAGAAATCAATGGCCATTTGACGAGAAAGTGCTTCATCAGCAATTTTAAAATCGAGCAGAGATAACCACATTCTTTTCCAACGCAATTCATCTTGCTTAATAAATCCTTTGGTATATCGTTCCCACAATCTTTCATTATGATAGCTGTATCGTTCAAAAAATAACGGAAAAGACTCAATACCTTTTTGATTTAAATGATGCAATTCAAACAAGTCGAATAGTGTATTTCGGGCATTGGTTTCAAAATCCCATAAAGTATGATCCAAATCAAAAAATATATGTTGATATTTCGTCGTGGGCATTTCCAAAAATGAGTATGATATTTGATAAACAAATGTAACTGAATTTATCACCAATTATCAAATTAAATGAATGTAATTATAACAGGTGCTTCAAAAGGAATTGGTAAAGCGATAGCCGAAACATTTGCTGCCAAAGGCCATACCTTATTATTATGTGCCAGAAATATTGCAACATTAGAAGAAACTGCAAAAACAATACAACATCAATACCCGCAAGCTTCTGTAAAGTATATGCAGGCCGATTTGGCAGATTACCAACAAGTTCAAGCTTTTGCCAATTGGTGCTTAAACGTAGGAACACCCGATGTACTTGTTAATAATACAGGACAATACTTACCGGGTTCAGTTTTAACAGAACCTGATGGTACACTTCAAAATTTGCTGAACATCAACTTAATGAGTGCCTATCATTTAACAAGACTGATAGCACCGAAAATGATTGAACAAAAAAAAGGACATATTTTCAATATATGTTCCATTGCATCAGTTCAAGCATACACCAACGGAGGTGCATATAGCATTAGCAAATTTGCATTATTGGGTTTCAGCAAAAATTTGCGAGAAGAATTAAAGCCAGACGGCGTAAAAGTAACAGCAGTTATTCCCGGTGCAGTTTATACCGATAGTTGGGTAGGAAGTGGAGTTTCACCTGAACGTATAATGGAGGCGAATGATTTGGCAAGTATGATTGAATGCATGGCCGCCTTATCGCCGCAAGCATGTGTTGAAGAAATTGTTGTACGACCTCAGTTAGGTGATTTATAAAAAATAGCCGGAGCTATTCAATACTCCGGCTAAGTATGCAAATTTATATATAGCAACTATTCTAAATTAATATCAAAATGAACTAATTGAACAAATTCCTCAATACGTTCGGTTATATCAGCAGGTTTTATTTCGCGTAAACGAGTAGTACCGAATTTTTCTACACAAAAACTGGCTAAAGCTGAACCAATGATAATAGCCGTTTTCATATTTTCAAAAGAAATATCTTTTGTTTTAGCCAAGTGTCCAATAAATCCACCTGCAAAGGTATCGCCGGCACCGGTAGGATCGAATACTTCTTCTAAAGGCAATGCTGGTGCAAAGAAAACTTGTTTACCATGAAACAGTAAAGCACCATGTTCGCCTTTTTTAATAACCAAATACTTAGGCCCCATTCGCAGAATTACTTCGGCTGCTTTTACTAATGAATATTGTCCGCTCAACTGTCTTGCCTCACTATCATTGACCATTAATACATCAACCATTTTAATGGTTTTGTGTAATTCATCCGACATGGTATCCATCCAAAAATTCATGGTATCCATTACAATTAATTTAGGCCTGTTACGCAACTGTTCAATTACACTGCGTTGTACTGAGGGCACTAAATTTCCCAGCATTAAAAAATCACAATCCTGATAGTTCTCAGGCACCTTGGGTTCAAAATTGGCTAATACATTTAATTCGGTTACTAAAGTATCGCGGCTATTCATATCCATATGATAGCGGCCACTCCAGAAAAAAGATTTCTCTTCTTTTTTTATTTGTACACCTTCTAAGTTAACACCTCTCTCCTCTAATGCTTTTAATTCTTCGGCAGGAAAATCACCACCTACTACCGAAATTTGCTTAACTGGAGTAAAATTGGTGGCACACCAGGCAATATAGGTAGCAGCACCTCCAACAATCTTATCGCTTTTTCCAAAAGGCGTTTCAATGGCATCGAAAGCCATAGAACCGACAACAACTAATGACATAATTAAAAAATTTGTTTATCGGGGAGCGAAACTATACAAAATGCGGCAGATATAGGCATTTTTTTATTGCACCCAGATTATATTGAATTTTTTCTACATAATTATAGGATATTATTCTAATACCGGGCTTAACCATTTTTCAGCTTCATCTAAACTCCAGTTTTTGCGTTGGGCATAATCTTCTAGTTGGTCACGTTGAATTTTTCCTACACCAAAATATTGGCTTTGCGGATGGGCAAAGTACCAACCACAAACAGCCGCACCGGGATACATGGCCAATGATTCCGTTAACTGAATACCGGTAGTTTCAGTAGCATTCAACAATTCAAATAATTTATATTTTTCAGTATGATCGGGGCAAGCCGGATAACCGGGTGCCGGACGAATACCTTGGTATTGCTCATGAATTAATTCTGCATTACTAAACTGCTCATCAGGTGCATATCCCCAAAATTCTTTTCTTACCCTGGCATGCAAACATTCCGCAAATGCTTCAGCCAAACGATCGGCTAAAGCTTGCAACATAATTTTATTATAGTCATCGTGTTGTGCTTCAAACCTGCGAATATGACGCTCAATGCCATGTATAGCCACAGCAAATGCACCCATAAAATCATCAGCAGTTTCCATATTTTCAGCAGGTTTCACAAAATCGGCTAAAGACAAATTAGGCTGATTGGCAGCTTTTTTAATTTGTTGGCGCAAACATTCTAAATGATAAGTTTTTTCATTGTGTTGCACCAATAGGGTATCTTTTTGGCTTGCTGCCCTGTAAAAGCCTATTGTTCCTTTTGCTACTAACCACTTCTCATTGATTATTTTGTCGAGTAGTGCGTTAGCATCGTTGTATAATTTGGTGGCTTCTGCTCCAACAATACTATCGGTTAAAATATCCGGAAAATTACCATGCATTTCCCATGCAATAAAAAAAGGTTTCCAGTCAATATATGTCCGTAATTCAGTTAATGGATAATCATCAAACACCCTATTACCAATGAACTGAGGTTTTACCGGTTTGTAATTTTGCCAGTTTATGTTAGTTTTGTTTAACAATGCATCGTGGTATGAAATATATTGTTTTACGGGTTTTTTATTCAAGAAATTTTCACGAAGTTGAACATATTCTTTAGCAGTTTGTTCAAGGAAAATATTTTTTTGATCATTACTTAATAAAGAGCCGGCTACAGTTACACTGCGTGAAGCATCTAAAACATGTACTACTCCATTGGGATATTCCGGTGCAATTTTTACAGCGGTATGAATTCTAGAAGTGGTTGCTCCGCCAATTAATAATGGTTGCTGCATATTGCGCCGTTTCATTTCTTTGGCCACATGCACCATTTCATCGAGCGATGGGGTAATAAGACCACTTAAGCCAATAATGTCAACATTTTCTTTAATGGCTGTATCTAAAATTTTGTCAGTCGGTACCATTACGCCTAAATCAATTACCTCGTAACCATTGCATCCCAATACTACTCCAACAATATTTTTTCCAATATCATGCACATCACCCTTAACGGTAGCCAGCAATATTTTGGCTGCACCTGCCGCTTCTTGATTAATGGTACCTGCTGCTAAATGCGCTTGTTTACGAACTTCTTTTTCGGCTTCAATATAGGGCGTTAAAATAGCCACGCTTTTTTTCATTACTCGTGCACTTTTTACCACCTGGGGCAAAAACATTTTACCGGCACCAAACAAGTCACCTACCACATTCATACCATCCATTAATGGCCCTTCAATTACATCTAAAGGTTGTGCATATTTTAAACGAGCTTCTTCGGTATCCACTTCAATGTAATCGGTAATACCGTTGATGAGTGCATGCTTTAAACGCTCTTCAACGGTTGCATTACGCCATGCTTCATCTTTAACAACCGTTTTTTCTTTGGTTTTAACCGTTTCAGCATATGCAATTAAGGCTTCCGTGGCTTGGTTGTGATCGTTGTTTCGGTTAAGCACCACATCTTCACACAACTGACGTAATGTGGGGTCAATTTCATCATACACAGCTAACTGACCTGCATTGACGATTCCCATATCCATACCTGCACGAATGGCATGGTACAAAAACACAGCATGAATGGCTTCACGAACCACATCGTTTCCACGAAATGAAAAAGATACATTGGACACACCACCACTTACTTTGGCTAAAGGCAATTCCTGTTTTATTTGACGAGTAGCTTCAATAAAATCAACAGCATAATTATTGTGCTCTTCAATACCGGTAGCAATGGCAAAGATGTTGGGATCGAAAATAATATCCTGAGGGGGGTAGTTTATTTTTTGGGTAAGAATTTCATAAGCCCGTTTACAAATATCCACTTTACGTTGTAATGTGTCAGCCTGCCCAACTTCATCGAAAGCCATTACCACAATTGCTGCACCAAAAGATTTACATACAATAGCTTGTTCAATAAATTTTGCTTCTCCTTCTTTTAATGAAATAGAGTTTACAATACACTTTCCTTGCACACACTTTAAACCTGCTTCAATAATGGCAAACTTAGAAGAGTCAATCATTATTGGAATTTTGGCTATATCGGGTTCTGCTTGCAACAAATTTAAAAATGTAGTCATAGCAGCAACGCCATCTAACATAGCATCATCCATATTTACATCCAATATTTGAGCACCATTCTCCACTTGCTGGCGAGCAACAGACAAGGCCTCTTCAAATTTGTTTTCGCGAATTAAGCGGGCAAATTTTTTAGAACCGGTAACATTGGTACGTTCGCCTATATTAATAAAATTAGTTTCGGGCCTTACTACCAAAGGTTCTAACCCCGAAAGTCGTAAATAAGGATGTATGACAATTTGTTCGCTCATAATTTATAATTACACGTATGCTATTAAATGAATTGCTTTTCTAAAACAGGTAACGGCCTAGGCTTTATGTTTTTAACATGCTCGGCAATGTGTTTAATATGATCGGGTGTAGTACCACAACAACCTCCTACTATGTTTACATAACCTTGCTTGGCCCATTCTTCAATAAAATGTGCTGTTTGGTGGGGCTGTTCATCATATTCGCCCATGGCATTGGGTAAGCCTGCATTGGGATATGCCGAAGTATAGGTTTCAGCCATTTGCGATAGTTCTTCAATATGACTGCGCATTTCGGCTGCACCTAATGCACAATTTAACCCAACACTTAAAGGTTGTGCGTGCATGATGGATGTATAAAAAGCTTCTAATGTTTGACCACTTAGGGTTCTTCCGCTGGCATCGGTAATAGTACCACTAATCATTATCGGCAATTCAGGTTTCTGTACATCGCGGAAATATTTTTTAATGGCAAAAATGGCGGCCTTGGCATTGAGTGTATCGAAAATGGTTTCAATTAACAGCACATCAACACCGCCATCTACCAAACCTTTTACCTGTTCGTAGTAGGCTTGCATAACTTCATCGAAGGTTACAGCGCGGTAGCCGGGATTATTTACATCGGGCGAAAGGCTTAATGTTTTATTTAACGGACCTATAGCACCAGCCACAAAACGCGGTTTGTTTGGATTTTTTGCTGTGTACTCATCTGCTACTTCTCGTGCACATTTTGCAGCAGCAACATTTAACTCGTAAGCTAATGCCTCCATTTTATAATCGGCCATGGCAATAGCTGTACTACTGAAAGTGTTGGTTTCAATAATATCGGCACCTGCCTCTAAATATTGCCGATGTATATTTTTAATAATATCGGGTTGTGTAAGGCATAATAAATCGTTATTGCCTTTTACTTCAACCGGCCAGTTTTTAAAACGTTCTCCTCTGTAGTCTTCTTCTTTTAAATGATGGCGCTGAATCATGGTACCCATGGCACCATCAATAATTAAAATGCGCTCTTGTAAACAATCTTTAATTGACTTCATAATCTTTTTATTGACACTTTACCAAATGATGTTTTGGCAAAGTTGTATTTATACAGGTATATAGCTTTTGCTATGAAGCTTTTTATTGAGCATTGAACAGAATGATGCAGTGTGCGACGCAACAAAAGCTTAATAGCATTGTTGTAGCCGGTTACCAAATGAATAAGATGAACGGTAGAACGATTGCTAAATTGTGCGGGAAATGCAGCTGCTTACCGTTTATTAGTTCACTTTTCACAGGCCGAACAATAAACAAATCCACCTGAAGTGGCGCAAAGGTAATACAAGATTTTGGGAAAAAATACAAACAGGTGTTAGTAGTTATTGATAGGTGCAATTAAATTGGATGGCGACTTTTTTGGCAACCCGATCGGCATGAATATTAAAATCGCTTAATTGCAGGGTAAATTTTGCTTTTGCAATAACTTTAGCGCCCTGTACTTCAATGGTACCATTAACGGTAATGGGTTTGGTTACACCATGCAAAGTTAAATTACCTTGAACAGTTGCCGGATAGACACCGTTTTTATTAAAGTTAATGTTTTGAATTTTGGTAATTTTTCCTTTAAAATCGGAACGTGGATAGGTGTTACTTTGCAAATAGTCGCTATTAAAATGATCTTGCATTTCGGCATACTGAAAAAAGAAGCTCTTAATTAACAAACTAAAAGTTATATCACCATTAGTGGTAATTCGGCTGGCGACTTCATTATTAACGGCACTTACATCATCATCGTTAGTGGCTACGAAACTAATTTGACCATTTCGGGTAACATAAGCTTTTTGTGCCTTAACAGTAACAATACTCAATGCAAAGCATAAGAAAAACAACATGAATTTTGTTGACATGGATTCAGATTTTTAAAAAAATTTATTGTTTTACCAATATTCCGTTATTCATTACCACATTCATGTCTGGAATATAGCCGGTGCATATTCCTTTAAAATGAATTGAATCGCCTACTTTAATATTTTGCGGTGCTTCTTTAAAAGTACAATTAATAGTTACCAGTGAATCGGCTGTATTGAAATCAATAACGGTTTGCCCTTGCTGATTGGTGGTAATTTGTGCAATACGCCCGGTTAATTCAATAGCCTTATCGAGGTATAATTGATTGGCTTGTTGTTCGTTTTCTTTAAACGCCTGATATAATTGTTCGGCAGTAAGGGAAACTGCTTTTTCGTTAGCTACATTGCGATGCGGTTTATTGTACACATAAATAACAAACCCGGTAGCTACAATAGCCACCACCAACAAAGCAATTAAAAAATATTTGAGCGTTTTTTTCATGAAGCCTTTTTTCTTTCATTAATGATTGAATAACCATTTTAAGCTGAAATAGTTGAAACTAACAGCATTTTAAAAATAATAAGCGATTGTTTGATAAAAAAATTATTTGTAACGGGCATTTAACCTTTAACATATTGTTGTACCGGTAAGCGATTAGCCAAGCTGCGTGCCAAGGTCATTTCATCGGCATATTCCAATTCACCGCCAAAGGCAATACCACGGGCAATGGTGGTTATTTTACAAGGCAAATGCTGTATTTTTTTTTGAATATAATATATGGTAGTATCGCCCTGAATATTGGGATTCAACGCAAAAATTAATTCTTCTACGGGTTCAGATTCCAGCCGATGCAATAATGGTTGAATGGTTAATTGATCAGGGCCTATGCCATCGAGCGGGGAAATAATGCCACCTAAAACATGATAGGTTCCATTGAATTGCTGCGTTGTTTC
Organism: Hydrotalea sp.; assembly: GCF_049968455.1. NCBI lineage: Bacteria > Pseudomonadati > Bacteroidota > Chitinophagia > Chitinophagales > Chitinophagaceae > Hydrotalea > Hydrotalea sp. The sequence goes on from NZ_JBMFQT010000017.1 coordinate 58,685, forward strand.
AATAGCTATAACATCGCGAATATTTTCAACCACACAAATTACGGCTTTGTTGCGCATGGAATTGGCACAAATGCTACAAATGTCACCATCGCTTATGTTATAGCAACGCTGACAAAATTTTATTTCGCGGCGCATTTTTGCAATGGTTTCTGAGAATAAGCTTACTTCTTCTTCGTTTTGCTTTAAAAGGTGCAACACTAAGCGCAGGGCAGTTTTCTTTCCTATTCCCGGCAATTTAGCAAATTGCGCTACTGCATTTTCCAATAAACCGGAGGGTAATTGCATGGCTCAAAGATACAATTTTGCTGCTTGAATAACAGATTGTTTAACGGAACATTACTTTTTATAGGTTAAATTCAAACTCATTATCCCAGTTGCTTTTGATGACAATTTTTTTATTTAAGTCGTACACAATTTCAGGTTGTCGGTGCTGTTTATAATTGCCGGTATCCCAAACACCATTTTGATTGGTATCGTACAGTATGCGAATATCATAATCGCCGGGGCGATACAGCTTGCGGTAAATTTCGTTGGAAGTTAGGGGAATAGATTCCATTATGGTATTGTTTTGCAGCAGTTGCAAAACGGGATGCTTTTGTAAATCGAGATGATTAAAGCGCATACGCAATGAACCATAATCAGATTCGTTTTTGGTTGAAAACCGAATAGTATCGGCTTTAGCCAATTGCACGTGATTGGTATCGGTGGCAGCATTTTTTTGCAAAAGCAGAATAAATTGTTCGGCTGCTTTCCAAGGATAGGTAATACTGCAAATGGTTTTTGTTGAATCTAAATGAATAGTATAACCTTTAATGGGTTTAAATGCTGTATCGAGCAATGCAATTGCAGAAGTATTTAAAGTATCTAATGGCGTACTAAATTTTAATTGCAATGCCGGGGTTAGCAAATCTTGTTTACCATTATCAAGGTTTAAAGCAAAGCGCAAACGTTTATGTTCTTCTTGATTTTTTTTAATTTGTTTGGCAGCAGGTGGTGCAGTGGCTTTGGCCGGTTTTTCCTTTTTCTTGGCTGCTTCAAAAGCATAAAAGGTTACCGGTTGCATATTGGAAGCAACAGTAATAGCAGCATCTAAAAATGCAAACATTTTGGTAGTATCATCGTAGCGTTTACTATAATCGTCGGGTAGCACATAAGCATTAAAAGTTTTAGCGGGCAGGTAATGAAAAGCAAAATGCCCCTTGCCGTTTACCCGTGCAAAATATTCCGGTGCATTTTTTATAACAGCAGTATCGTTTAAATTTTCATGCAATACCACAATTAAAGTAGAATCTGTTTTACCGGTTTCAGCAACAATAACATTTCCGGTAAAACTTAACGAATCTAAATAATTGCCGGTTGAAAATACGTAGGTAAAATTTTTAAGGATATTTCCTTCATTTACATCGCGAATAGCATTGCCGAAATTAATGGAATAAGTGGTGTTGGGTTTCAGTGTATCCTTTATTTGAATAGTTACATTTTTTAAATGTCCCTGAATGTTAGGAGTAACTTTTGGAATTGGCGATACAATTAAATTTTTTTGTAAATCTTTTACATCCACATACTCATCGAAAGTAAGCACAACTTTTTTGCTATTGAAGTCAAGCATTGAATCTTTAGGAACAGCCATTACCAGTTTTGGAGGCAAAGTATCTTTAGGGCCACCGGTAGGTGGAATAATATTGGCACAACCCGTAAAAGTAAAGGGTATAAAGAATGCAGCAATAATAACGACCCACAATAGCTTTTGCATGAAATGAATATTTTATTGTAGCAATACTTATTAAAATAGCTGCAAACTTAAGGTTTCAGTTGGGTTTTGCCAGTAAATAGAATGATAAAATCTATTCTTCACCTTCTTCTTCAACCGCATCATTTATTTCATGCAATGCAATGGCCAACTGATTATCTTTTACAAAATTGCACCAATGACAATCTTCTTTACCACAGCCGGTATAAAAATCGTGTGCCTGAATTTTTTCCCATGCTGTTACAATTTGCTGCTGAACGGTTGTTACATCGGCAGGGTTAATGACCAGTTTTCTTTTTACAAGTTGTCCATCTTTTCCTGGTTCCAAGAAATCGAATTCTGTACTAACTGCTTCCCAGTTTTTGGTAGCATCATAATCAACCAATATTTTATAAAACACCGCCTGACGCCAATAATCGCCACCTAAGGGATGTTTTTCAGTAGGCGGCTTAAGCTTTTCTTTTGCATTTTCAACACTGCCTGTCTTATAATCTACTACATTCACCATTCGGCCATCAAATTCCAGTTTATCTAATTTTCCTTTAATGGGTACACCATTTACCACAATATTTTTAATGGTATGCTCTACCACCACAATTTTATGCCAGGTTAATACATTTTCTTCATAATATTTGGTTAGAACAATATGTCCGTATTCTATTCGCCTATCAAACTGCTCTTGTGTAAAGCTTTCGCGATGGCGATGCATATACCATTCAAAATAACCAATAAAGTTTTGCAGCGATGGGAATTGCTTTTCAGGGTCGTCTTTCATTTTTTTGAACAACTGTTCTAAAGCATAGTGCACGGCAGAGCCAAATTCCGTTGCCTCGTTTTTAGGTGAAGGTATGCGAATGAGGTTTCGATAATAAAACTCTAAAGGACATTTTAAATAGTTATTTAATGCAGTAACATTCATTACAAATTTTTCAAGCATGCGGTTAATAACATCTGCTTCCATAGGTGCAATTTCAGGAGCACCCATGCCACTAAATAAAACTGCACGGAAATTGGCCAAAGTTGTTGCATCTATTTTCTTGTGTTCAATACCCAGGCTGGTTTGATCAACTAGTTCGGCTATAAACATAGATGGTTCCAACAATTTTCCATCATTACCATGTTCTGAAAAACTAATGGTTAAATATTGTTCTGCCCGGGTAACAGCTACATAAAAAAGCCGGCGTAATTCCTCTTCAATTTTATTTTTAGGCGTTGAAATAAAAAGTGTATCTGGAAAAGCAAACCCATTGTCGCTCTTTTTCTTTTTTTCCCAAAATGAAGCATTACAACCTGCTAAAAAAACGTGTGTATATTCTAAGCCCTTTGAACCATGCGCAGTTAAAAAATTTACCCCCTTTTCGTTACCGCTTACCTGTATCAAGGGTAGTTGAATTTTTTCTTTTTGCATTAAATCAATTAGGGTTACAAATTGTTTTAAGGTGATAAGAGGATTTCTTCGTGTTTCTTCCTTTACAAAATTGAATAAAGCGGTTAGTACCTGTAACAAATAAAATTTTTCAGGCTGCTGCATAATGTATTCTATAACACTTGCCTGCATAATAATGGTTTCGAACAAATGCTGTAATGTTACATTAGGAACCGCTGCAATTAAATTTTCTATTGTTGCAGAAACTTTTTGTAATGACGTATGTAATGATTGACTGAATAAATCTTTTGCCGGAGCATAGGCCTTTTCATACAACAATTTTCGAATAGAAGTTTTACGAGGAGTAAACTGAACATCTGCAACTTCTAAGGATAACTTGGCAATTTCGATGGGTGGAATATGAAACCAATTAAAATGTAAAATTTCAAACAACATTTCATCACCGCCAAAAGGAGTATCATGTTCTGCATTCAAATATTCCAGCATTAATAGAATTTGCCTGGCTAAAGGAATTGTGAATACATCTGTATTTTTTTTAGTGTAAACAGGAATATTCTTAACACTGCAATAGCGTGCAAGCTCTTCACCAAATTTGTGCTCTTTATAAATCACTGCAATTTTACCCGGCTCCACCCCATTTTGCAACAATTGTTCAATTTGCAGGGTAATACCCACCATTTCTTCCTGTTGGTTTTCATATTCATCAATAAGGGGCATTTGCCTTAAATGCGCAATAGCGGGATTAGCAGCCACTAAATCTTTGGACAAATTGGGAATTTGATTAATTAATCGTTCTTCATTTTTATTAATCAATTGCTTAGCGCTTTCTAAAATAGGTTGTGTGGAACGATAATTTTTGGTAAGAACAACGGTTTCAATATTATGCTGATATTGTTTTTGAAACAACAGCATGTTTTCAACATTAGCCCCTTGAAAGCGATAAATACTTTGGTCATCATCACCCACCACAAAAATATTTGGCTCATCCCAGTAATTAACCAACAGTTGTACTAACTTATTTTGTGTACCGCTTGTATCTTGGTATTCATCTACTAAAATATATAAGAACTGCTCCTGGTAACGCGATAATAGTGAGGGATTGGTTTCAAATGCTTGAATTACCCACTGAATCATGTCATCAAAATCGTAGCGGTTGTTTTCGTTCATTAACTGCTGAAATCGGGGGAATTCGCGTACTGCAGCTCGAAGTTTTTCCATTGAAGTTTTTTCTTCTTCAATTTTATTAAGTTTTAAATCGCCTGCTTTAAAATTCTTATACTTTCGTTTGTACACAAATTCATCTCGGTTGGGTAAGTCATTCAAATAATCATCAATGGCTTTTTCAATTTGCTGTATGGTCCAACCTTCACGTTTCATGGTGCTGAACAGGTTTTGCAAATTTTTTATTTCATAGTAAACATTACCTCGGTAACGTTTTATTGGATGATTTTTAGGCAACCCATCAATTAATTGTTTTAAAAATGCAATACGCTCAACATCCGATACAGGATCAAGCACCTGCTTTTCAAACATGGATAAATTTTCCTGAATAACATCATTACAAAAAGCATGAAAAGTATATATGTTTACGCGATAAGCATCGGGGCCAATGAAGCTCATTAAACGTTTACGCATGGCCACTACTCCGGCATCGGTATAGGTTAAACAAAGAATATTTTCCGGAAGTGTATCCGTCTCCAGTAATATTTTACCTATACGAGCTGAAAGAATTTGTGTTTTACCGGTACCTGGTCCGGCAATTACCATAACAGGTCCCTCTATTTTGTCAACTGCTTTACGTTGTTCATCATTCAATTGATTGTATATAAGTTGGAAATTTTGATTCAAATTCATATAAACACATTTAAATGCTGAAAAAAGCAATACCTTTTCAGGTATAAGCATACAAATATAAGCGCAGATTGAATTGATGTTTTTTGGAATTTATGAACACTGTTTACAAAATATTTTACAAACAAAAGCATTGAAGATTAAGTTGAATAACTATTTAAAGCATAGGAACAAGCAGTCATTCGTGAATAACAATTTAAAATGTGCGGGTATAATTTTTTTTAAAAAAATTATATTCTTTACCTGGCAAAAAAAGGAAGGTTTTACATTTTCATGCCCGGCATATTCATTTGCATTTCAGAACCATTTTTAAAAACAGCTTCGCTATTTAATAAGTAAGTACCATGGGTTACAACTACATCACCTTTGTTTAATCCGCTAACTACCACTATATTGTTTTTGTTTTGTGTACCAATCTGCACCATACGTTGTTCAAAAGTATGTTCCGAAGTTCTTACCCAAACCACATTTTTATTTTTGCCCAGCTGCAAAACAGCTTGTAATGGCAATATCCATCCTTGTTGCTTTTGAATTTTACTTATAACATAAGCAGGCATTCCGGGCTTTAGTAACTGTGTTTTATTGTTAAGCATAATTCTAACCAATGCAATATGTTGTTCATCGGATAAGAAAGGATTGATAGCAATAACTTTCCCATGCATGGTAACGGTAGGGAATTGAGGTAGCTGTATTTCTACCCAATCATATTGATGAATGGATAATTCATTGACTGCATAAACCTGTGCGTCGACATATACTGTACTTAAATCAGCTATATTAAACAATGGGGCGCCTTCATTCACATATTGCCCCTGCACAATAGGCAATTCAGTAAGTATGCCCGCCGCTGAACTATAAAATGTAGTTGTGAATGGAATATTTTTTAATAAAGGCAACTGAGCAATGTCAGTTTCTGACATACCCCATAATAAAAGTTTATTTTTTGCATTATTTACTAATTGCGCTAATTGTGCTGAAGGATGTGCTTTTTGCTGTTGATACAATTGCACATAGGACTGTTTAGCATTATTTAATTCTTCACTATACAAATCGTACAAAGGCATTCCCTTTTGCACAGATACTCCGGTTTGCCGTATATACAGCTTATCAATACGGCCATTTATTCGCGCTGTTATATTTTGTAAACCGGTGGGATTATATGTAACCGTAGCCGTTAAAATCATTTCATTGGCAATGGTACCTTGCTGAACAGTATCAGATTGAATATTTCCCAGTTCTAATTGTTCATTGGTTAAGTGAATTGCATTGTCGTGATGCATTTGTTTATCAACAGCAATCAATTCCATGTGGCAAATTGGACAAGTTCCCGGCTTATCTTGCTTTACCTGCGGATGCATACTACAAGTATAATAAACATTAGAAGAAGCAGTGTTTGATGAATTTTGTTTTTGCTTGCAAGCAGAAATCAAAAACAATATGGCATATATGAAAATTGTAATTTTTTTCATAATTATGATTTTAATTGAATGAAGCTTTCACTATCCACCAAATATTGAGCATCTGCAGCAACAGCTTCGTGGGTGGATAGGCCATCTATAATTTGAATTAGGTTTTTATATACAATACCTGTTTTAACTTTACGAGCCATGAATACCTCACCTGAACGAACAAAAACCACATTATTCATTCCAAGCGTTAACACAGCCTCTTTAGGCAACCACTGTGCAGTTCTATTTCCTGTATAAATTGTTGCTTTAACCAACGCACCAATGGGTATTTTATATTGTGTATTATCAAACAAAACTCTTAAGCTGGTAGTTTTGGATGTTACATTGTAATAAGGCTCAATTAAATGAATGGAAGAAGTGATAGGTGTTTGGGTATTGGTTTCTGCTGAAAAAACTACTTTATCGCCTTTTTTTACCAATGGAACATCTGAATCGTAAAGATTAAGTATTGCCCATGTTTTAGCGGGATTAAATACCTTAAACAAAGTGCTTCCTTTCATTACATACATTCCTTCTTTAATGGGTAACACGCCGGTTGTATTATTATAGTTGTTAATGGAATTTTGAGCACCACTAACATTCATACTATCGTCATTTAACAATACCGTACCGGCATAATTACTATACAATGTTACATGCATTAAAGCAGTTCGTGTTTGCTCAACGTATTGTAATTGACGTTGGCTCATCCCCATTAACAACAATTTTTGACGAGCCATTTGAATAAGCGAACTGTTATCAGCATCAGATGCCAATAGTTGTAATAAATTTTGTTGGGCAGTTACTAATTCAGGACTATAAATTTCAGCTACCTTAGCTCCAACACTAATTTTTTGAAAAGTTGAATTAATATACAGTTTGTCAATTCGTCCGCTTACATTACTTACAATACTGTATAAATAATCAGTATTGTATTGCACGTAACCCACTACATCTAACGAAATGTTTTCAGTTCGGGGCATTAAATGAATCATTGGCACATTGGCTACAACCTGATGGTTCACCGGCTTCAATAAAGCATTTAATGAAACGGTACCTTTTAATGAATCCGGTTTCAAAGGTTCTAATGGCATACTACAAATAGGGCAATTGCCCATTGTATCACTTACAATTTGTGGATGCATGGGACACGTAAATTTTTTACTGTTGCTTATGCTGTCTTTTGAAAGTTGATTGATATTATTCGGATTAGGAATTAATTGCATACCACATTTCGGACATTTGCCCGGTTCATCGGAAAAGAAACTATCCGATGGCATTGGGCAAGTATATGCATTAATCATTTTTCCGGCATCAGCATGATTATGCTGATTACAAGCCTGTAAAAAAAAGAGG
>NZ_JBMFQT010000018.1:0-61594 GCF_049968455.1 Hydrotalea sp.
AATTTCCACAAATGGTAATGGCGCTAACATATCTTTTATAGTTACTGTTATTAATTAAAATTATCTTTAAATTCTTAACTCTCTTGAAATGTACTTTCAGGAGAGTTTTACTTCTATGATCCAAATTTCTCATTTTCAAATATTTAATATATCTATTATTTGCCCCTCCGGCTATTTCCCTTTACAAAAAGCTGAATGCTGTATACAAACTTTACAGCAATGGGGATACACAGTACAAGTGGGAAAAACGGTGGGCTTGCAATATCACTACTTTGCCGGTACAGATGCAGAACGGTTACAAGATTTGCAACAGGCATTGGATAATCCAAACATACAGGCTATATTTTGTGCCCGTGGCGGTTATGGCTTAAGTAGGATTATTGATCAGTTAGATTTTACTGCTTTTATGCAACACCCTAAATGGGTGATAGGTTTTAGTGATATTACTATTTTACATGCACGCTTGCAACGCTTGGGGTTCCCTTCCTTACATGCACCCATGGCCAATGCTTTTAATGAGGGGGGTGTGGAAAGGGCTTCCGTGCAATCATTAAAAGCTGTTTTATTCGGTCAACCTATTCATTACACTGTGGCACCGCATGCTTTCAACCGCTTGGGCAATGTTACAGCGCCGTTGGTAGGAGGTAATTTAACCATTATTGCCCATTTAATAGGCAGTGTGGATAGCATAGATACGAAGAATAAAATTTTAGTGATGGAAGATGTGGGTGAGTATTTGTATAATATTGATCGTATGCTCATTCAACTAAAACGGGCCGGTATGCTGCAAAACCTGGCGGGCCTTTTAGTGGGTGGCTTTACCGATATGAAAGATACCACCATTCCTTTTGGTAAAACGGTTGAAGAAATTGTGTGGGAACACGTGGCTGAATATCATTATCCGGTAGCCTTTCATTTTCCTGTAAGTCATGGAGAGCCTAACCTGGCTGTTAAATTGGGCGTTACCTATCAATTATCCGTTGCTGAACATGGTGTGGAATTAAAGGAAATAATAAAATGAAGGGAAGTATTACTTTTTCATAAAGGCATTGCTTCCTTCATTTCACTTCCTAACCAATACTAAGACATTCATATTTTATTTTAATTCTGCCTCTCAATATTTTCTATTAAAGAATAAAAGCAATCAAACTATAATTACTGTGTCTTTAATAATACTTGGGTGATATTAATTATGATGCACATCATATAGGAATTCCGTTATATTTCAATAGCTTTGCAAGCACATACATACCATATGCGGTTAACATTTTCCATTTTAATATTGTTCGGTATTTTGGTTGGTTGTCGTTCTAATAAAAATACTATTCACCCTACACAACAAAACATAGTTGAAGCAGTATATGCTTCCGGTATTGTAAAATCAAATAATCAATACCAGGCATTTGCCACGGTTACCGGTTTAATAGATACTATTTATGTAACCGAAGGGCAACGCGTTAAAAAGGGACAACCCATATTGCACATTAAAAATACGGCTCCCCGCTTAAGCACCGAAAATGCTGCTATTGCCGCTGCAAATGCTTCTGTGGCAGCCAATGCTGCCCGCTTGAATGAAGCTAAAATTAATATTGCTACTACCAAAGCACAGTTAGACAATGCCACTACGTTATTACAACGACAGCGCAATTTATGGGCACAACAAATTGGCACTAAAAACGATTTAGATGCCCGAGAATTGGCCTATACCAATGCTTTGCATGCCTGGCAAGCTGCCCAACTGCAGTACGATGATTTAAAAAAGCAAATAGATTTTAATGCACAGCAGGCGCAAAAAAATTTGGCTATTGCAGGTACTAATGCCGGTGATTTTATTGTAAGAAGCGATGTAGATGGTATGGTTTATCAATTAAACAAAAAGAAAGGGGAGTTGGTAAGTCCTCAATCGGCTGTAGCATTGGTGGGTGAAGCAGGTGTTTTTTTGTTAGAATTACAAGTAGATGAACATGACATTGCCCGCATACAAAATGGTATGCAGGTATTATACACCATGGATAGTTATAAAGACAAAGTATTTGAAGCGAAAGTGATTAAAATTTATCCGGCTATGGATGCACAAACCCGAACCTTTAAAGTTGATGCTGTTTTAGTGCAATCTCCTCCGGTTTTGTATCCTAATTTAACGTTAGAGGCCAATATTGTAATTCGTCAACACAATAACGTTATAACCATACCTGCCAATTATTTATTGCCCGGCGATTCTGTTTTATTGGCCAACGGCAAAAAACAAAAAGTAGTAGTAGGAATACGAGATTACCAAAAAGTAGAAATTGTTTCCGGTATTTCTGCACAAGATGAACTAATGGAATAGGAGGAATTTGTTACTTTCTTGATTAATTGTTGAATCATTCATGAAACTAAAATTACTTTTCAATATTGCACAATCGTTACTAATGGCGCGCTGGCGGCAAACATTGGTTGCAGCAATAGGAGTAACTTTTGGTATCACCATGTTTATAGCTTTATTAAGTTTTATGAGTGGACTGAATGATTTGCTTGATGGATTAGTAGTCAATAGAACACCGCATATTCGTTTATACAATGATATTCGCCCTCGTCAACACCAAGCCGTTACCAAATGGCCTGCATATAAAAATGATTATCCCATCATCAGTTCCTTAAAGTCGGGCAATGTTCGGCAAGAAATATACAACAGTGGACCCATTATTCAAGCTCTGGAACAAAATAAGCAGGTGTTGGGGGTGGCGCCTACCATTACTGCACAGGTTTTTTTTAATGATGGAACAGTAGCTATAAATGGAGTAATTAATGGTATTAATGTGGATGCAGAAAGAAAACTTTTTTTCTTTGATGATTATATAGTTGCCGGGAAATCATCTGATTTAAATACCATACCCAACAGCATTATTTTAGGAAAAGCATTGGCGGAAAAATTGGTAGCCAATGTGGGCGATGTGGTACAAATAACGACCAGTACCGGCACCATATTTCAATTAAAAGTAGTAGGCTATTTTCAATCGGGTTTAAATGATTTTGATAAAGCACAGAGTTATGCATCTATACAAACCACACAGAAAATATTGGGTAAATCATCTTTATACATTACAGATATACGCATCAAATTACATAACATTAACGAAGCACCCGCTTTGGCTAAAACTTTTGGACGCATTTATGGGGTAGATGCAGAAGATATTCAAACAGCCAATTCGCAATTTGAAACAGGTAGTTTTGTTAGAAGTTTAATTTCATATGCAGTAGGCATTACCCTTTTAATTGTGGCAGGATTTGGCATTTATAACATTTTAAATATGATGATTTATGAAAAAATGGATACAATTGCAATTATGAAAGCCATGGGCTTTTCGGGGCGCGATGTAAAAACCATTTTTTTAGTGATTGCAATTGGTATTGGTTTGTTTGGAGGCGGAACGGGTTTATTGGCCGGATATGGCTTGTCGGTTATTATTAATCATGTTCCTTTTCATACGGCTGCATTACCAACGGTTAAAACGTATCCTATTAATTACAATCCTTTGTTTTATATAATTGGTATTAGTTTTTCACTGATTACAACTTATTTAGCCGGATGGTTACCGGCACGAAAAGCCAGTAAAATTGATCCGGTTGTAATTATAAGAGGAAAATAATTTATGGAAACAATTTTAGAAGCAGTCAATATTGTTAAATACTTTTACGATCCTGTAAAAGTGAAGGTGCTTAATGGTGTAAACTTTTCCATTGCAAAAGGCGACTTTGTTTCCATAGTGGGTAAGTCGGGTTGTGGTAAATCATCTTTATTGTATGTACTTTCTACCATGGATACCGATTATGAAGGAGAGGTAAAAATTGATGGTGTTTCTATGCAACAAAAAAAAGAAAAATATTTAGCTAAAATTCGGAATGAAAAAATTGGCTTTGTTTTTCAGTTTCACTACTTACTAAATGAATTTACAGTATTGCGGAATGTTATGTTACCCGGCTTAAAACTAAACAGATATTCTGAAAAAGAAGTAGAGGCACGTGCTTATGAAAAACTGCGAACTTTGGGTATTGCCGAACTGGCACTAAAAAATGCGGCTCGTTTATCAGGCGGTGAAAAACAACGGGTTGCCATTGCTCGGGCTTTAATGAATGATCCCGATATAATTATGGGTGATGAGCCTACTGGAAATTTGGATAAAAAAAATAGTGAGTTGGTGTTTGATATATTCAAACAATTATCACAGCAATTGAATCAAACCATGCTAATTGTTACCCACGACCCTGATTTTGCCGCAAAAACTAATAGAATTATAAGAATGGAAGATGGTAAAATTGTAGATGAACAACGATAATGCATTGCTGTTCTTACCATACCTTCTTAACCTTCTTTTTATTGCAATGATATAACAGCATTTCCCATAATCAATCATTTATTAAGCAGGCAAAACTTTAGAAAATTCACGTAACCAGTTCTTGTAAAAAATATTTTCTACATCATTAGCGGAATATCCTTTTGCTTCTAACAAATGCTTCAATTGTTGTAAATCGGCAATGGTATTCAAATCGTAGGGTGATTGTTCTGTACCAAATGCCCCATCTAAATCACTGCCAATACCCACATGTAAACTGTTACCCGATAATTGACAAATATGATCAATATGTGGTATGATGGCAGCCAAGTTGCATTGCATTGTTTTGGGATTACTTTTTCCGCGTTCCCAACCAGGCACCATCATCCATGCATCGAAAGCCATACCAATTACACTATTTCGTTCAATTACTGAATGAATTACCACATCGCTGATTTGACGGTTGTGAGGTACCAATGTTCTGCAGTTATGATGTGAAGCCCAAATATTTCCTTTAAATAATTGCAAAGCATCAACCATGGCATCATCACATAAATGGGTAATATCCAATGCTAGTCCATATTGTTGCATCATTTGCAGCAAGGCAATACCGTTGTTGTTTAAATGTCCGCTTGCATCCGTTCCGTTAGCATAACGACCTGGGCCATAATGGGCCGGACCTATTGCTGTTAAACCTTGTTGTTGTAAAATAATAGCATATTCGGGTGTTATTAAACTGTCAGCACCTTCTAAACTTAATACAACGCCAATGGGTTTGTATTCATTCAAGATATTACTATCATTCCAAATGTCTATTTGCTGTTGTAATTGCAATTGTGTTTGTATAATGCGAATTTCACCTGCTGCTTCCATAGCTTTGTACCAGGCCAATTGTCCCTGAATTTGTGCCCATGCTTGTTCTGGAGAAGCCCAACCGGGCAATATTTGGCCAGGAAGTTTTACCCTCGCAATTAAAGTGCCCACTACAATCCCTATATTTCCTGAACGTAATGCGGGAAAAGAAACAGTGCCATTGCCTCTATCCGGCTTATCCGTTAATCCGGCTTCATTGCTTCGAATGATAGCAACCGGAAGTCGTAAATCTCTGTTCCATTCCATGGCATTCATGCTCAGGTCTAAATGTGCATCAATTAGTAACATAGCTTCGGCATTAAATATGAATGAATCTATCACGAGCAACCACTTTCCATGAGCCAACTACTTTATGGTTTTCTACCACTTGCAAAGTATTGTATAAGGCAACGGTAGGGCATATATGTATGGTAATAGCATATAATAATGTTCCCGGTTGATATTGACTACTATCCGGAACTTTTACTACCATGTGTTCTTCGCTTTGTGCTATGGGTTCTGCATTGGGTGCGTTTAAAAACTTTACACGAGGCAGTGGATTTTCTGCAGCTACGGATTTATGTCCTAAATCGGTGGTAATAGTGGTAGCATTAATAATGGAAATCACTCTGGTTATTAATACAGCAGCCCATTCAAATGGTTCTTCCGGCATGAGTTGTTGATAGCCGGCATCCCAAAAAATAAAAGTACCCGGGCTGCATATAACGTTTTTCCTTTGTGCATGCGCATCAAAAGTGGTGGAGCCCCCGGCAATAATGGGAAATACTCGATGGTATTGTTGTTGCAAAATTTGTTGTAATTGATCAACAGGTTTAAATGCCGCATCACTGGCAGCTTTCCTTTCGGCGGCTGATTGTTTTCTGATATGCCCATCATATACATGTAATCCAATAATTGAAAGGTTCGGTAACTGCATGAGTTGATTGACCAATGCTGCTACTTTATTTACATCAATTCCTGATCGGTTCATGCCATTATTTACATCAATATAAACTTTTGCGGTTAAGTTGGCTGCTGCATGAGCATTGGCTAAAGCTGTTGCAGTAAGTTTATTATCGGTTAAGCAGGCAAATACAGCATTGGGATACCGTTGTTGAAGCGCTATCCAACGATTAATTTTGGGACCTACCGGCTGGTAGGCCAATAAAATATCGTTGGCACCTACCTGTGCCAGCATTTCAGCTTCTGCAATAGTAGCACATTTAAATTGTGTAACACCTGCTTGCATCAGTGCTTTGCACACTTCCGGGGTTTTGTTGGTTTTGATGTGTGGCCTAAATCTTGACACATCGCCCTCTAATCTGTTTATTGCAGCCTGAATGTTTTGTTCCATTCTGTCTTTAAAAATTAGTAAAGCCGGTGAATCAACCGTTTCTGCATTCGTAATCTCGAACCAATTCATATTAATCAATTAATAGGTAATGCCAATTTAAACATTGCTTCAATTTCAACAGGTATATTATCAGGTAGATTCGCCATACCCACAGCACTTCGTACGCCAATGCCATTATCGTTACCCCAAATTTCAGCAAACAATTCACTGCAACCATTAATGATATAGGGGTGTTGATGAAATTGGTTTGTTGCATTGACCATGCCCAGTATTTTAATTACACGTTCAATTCTATTCAATGAAACTAAATTGGCTTTTAAAGTTGCCAGTATAGCTAAACCCACTTGGCGGGCTGCGGCTTTACCTTCTTCAGCAGTTAATTGTTCCCCAATTCTGCCCATAATAAAATGGCCTTTGCTAATTAAAGGACCATGCCCTGAAACATACGCATAATTACCATCCACTAAAAATGGCTTATACACTCCTAAGGGTTCCGGTGGGGGTGGTAATGTTAATTGTAAGCGTTCAAAGTTTTCTTCGGGTGTCATACTTTTTTCTTTTAAAGGTAATGGGTTTATGTATTTTTTTTGAAAGCATGGTACATGTTTTTTTATTTGGTATATGAATGAAAGGAGCGTAAAGAATATTGCAAGAATAAAATTGAAAACCAACGTTAAAATATCATAGATTAAACCAATTTTTTGTACTTTTCCATCAATAAAATTGATGAACAATATGACCTTAGTACAGTTAGAGTATATAGTTGCTTTAGATACTTTTCGACATTTTTCATCTGCCGCTGCGGCATGCTTTGTAACGCAGCCCACTTTGAGTATGCAAATTCAAAAATTGGAGGAAGAATTAGGTGTAAAAATTTTTGATAGAAGCAAACAACCTGTTTTACCAACCGAATATGGAGTGCATATTATAGAACAAGCCAGAAAAATATTAGCGCAACGCGACTTGTTATTAGAAATGGTAGATGAAAAAAAAGGAATTATTCACGGTGAATTAAAAATAGGCATTATTCCAACCTTAGCACCTTATTTATTGCCCTTATTCATTCATGGTTTTACTAAAAAGTATCCTGAAGTAAGGTTGCAAATTAGTGAGTTTACTACAGATCAAATAGTGCAAAAATTAAAAGAGGGAAGTTTAGATGCCGGCATTTTAGTTACACCTTTGAACGATGCCGGTATTAAAGAGGAGCCTTTGTTTTATGAAGAAATGCTTGTTTATGTGTCTAAAAACAATGAAGTGTTTAAAAAAACATATGTATTGCCAAAAGATATTGATCCGTGTAAGCTTTGGTTATTGGAAGAAGGGCATTGCTTTCGTTCGCAAATTTTAAATCTTTGTGAGTTACGTAAAGCTAGCTCAGAAGGTGGTCATTTTGAATATGAGGCCGGAAGTTTGGAGACCCTGCGTCGTATGGTTGATTTATATGATGGAATTACTATTTTACCTGAATTAGCTACATTGGATATGACGGCTAAACAGCAAGCTTGTTTAAGGTATTTTAAAAGTCCCGCACCTGTAAGAGAAGTTAGTTTGGCAACACATCGAAATTTTGTAAAAAGGCGTTTGATAGAAGTGCTGAAGCAACAAATAGAATTAGCCATTCCAGATAAAATTAAGCAAAACAAAAAAACAAAAGTGGTGCCCATTTAAACTAATCTGTAAAAACTTACCGTATTATTGCGAAATTAAAATGTTGGCTCATTCCACTTAAATAAACTATCATGAAGTTGTTTTTTATACGTTACACAAAATTGTTATTTATTTGGTTGCAAATGCATCGAATACTAGTTTGGTTAAGTGGATTTTTTGCCAATATGTATTATCTCACTTTGTTTTCAAAATGGGCTTATGAAAATAGGAAAGTGCCTTATAATGATTTTCCTTGTAAATGGGATTATCAGCGCAGATTAAAAATGTATGAGTGGGTAATAGAACAGGAGAGACTTGACGTAAACCCTATTAATTATTTAGAATTTGGTGTAGCTTGGGGCGAATCATTTAAATGGTGGTTACAAAAGAACAATCATGCTGAAAGTTCATTTTATGGATTTGACACCTTTGATGGATTACCTGAAGATTGGGGACCTTTCAAAAAAGGGGCATTTAGTAGTAACCAAGCTTTGCCTGATATTGGAAATGATAATAGAGCGCGATTTTTAAAAGGATTGTTTCAACAAACACTTCCCGAATTTGTAAGAGAGTTTAACAATAATAAGCGCAATGTAATTATGATGGATGCTGACTTGTTTTCAGCAACTTTATATACATTAACCACATTGGCACCTTATTTAAAAAAGGGCGATATTATTTTCTTTGATGAATTTGTTGTGCCCACGCATGAGTTTAAAGCTTATCAGGATTTCATTCAATCTTACTATTGCAACTTACAATTAATTGCGGCCGCCAATAACTATTACTTTGTAGCATTCAAAGTAATATAGTCTGCATTTGCAGTTACCATAAAATTTTAAAATAATTATTGTACTCGTTTCAAGTTTAAACTAGAGTAGGGGGCAACTATTAGTGGGAATTTTTCAACGGTTACAAAACCGGGATCCAAACCAAAGCCGCGTTCTTCACTTAATGAAATTTCTTTTAACCAGAAATACATTTTCATAATAATGCGTTCTATAAAAGGTAATTCATTGTCTGAGCTAAGGTATTTCTCTAGTACAATAAATTGAAAATCTCCGGCTATATTATTTTTCTCTAGGCTTGCATAACGGCTGGTAATATCTACTTCTTTATTGGCAACCAGATCTTGCACAACTTTTTTAAACATAACGTGTATGCGTTGCTCAACTCTAAACCCTAATCTAAATTCTACTCTAATAATATCATCAGCCATAATGTGTTCAACGCTATATTCTGAAGTATAAGGGTCATCCAATACATCAACATGTATTAACCAGTAGGTATCGGCACGTTTGGGTTTTTTATTTAAAATGGAATAAATGATTTTATGTTCAATTTCTTTTGGATTATTGGCACTTGTCATATACACCAAATGTGAAGCATATTTAGGTATGGATTCGTCTTGGCTTAGCTCCTTTAATAAAGGAATGTAATGTTCTAAACGTACAAATTCAACATAGCGGTTTTTAATCTTTCTACTTCTAAACCAAATATACATTACTGAAAATAATCCGCCTCCTACCAACAAAGTTATATATCCACCGTGAGGGAATTTTTCTAAGTTGGCAATTAAGAAAGATACTTCAATGGTTAGATAAACAGCAAGGTATAAATATATCCATAGCGGGAATACTCTATGACTAACCAAATAATTCGCGAATAAAATGGAAGTGCTAATCATACACATAGTAATGGCTAAACCATAAGCCGCTTCCATGTTCGACGACTTTTGGAAAATAAGCACAATTCCGGTACAACCAATAAACAACAAAAGGTTAACGCCGGGAATGTATAATTGCCCCTTTTCTTCAGAAGGATAATTAATTTTCATTTTTGGCCATAAATTCAGACGTAAAGCTTCACTTATTAAAGTGAATGAACCTGATATTAAAGCCTGACTGGCAATAATGGCAGCAACGGTAGCAATGATGATACCTACTAATTTAAACCATTGCGGCATAACCCCATAAAATGGGTTAAATCCTCCGTCAATCATTTCAGATGTAATTAAGCCATGGTTATGTTGGGCTAATAACCAAGCTCCTTGTCCTAAGTAGTTAATGATTAAACAAGATTTTACAAATATCCATGATATATGAATGTTCTGCTTACCACAATGTCCTAGATCACTGTATAATGCTTCAGCACCCGTAGTACAAAGAAATATGGCACCTAAAATCCAAAAGCCTTTAGGGTATATGGTCAATAACTCAATGGCATAATGTGGGCTAAATGCACGGAAAATAGCAATGTCGTCTAATAAGTGCGATGCGCCTAAAACAGCTAACATGCTAAACCAAATAAACATAATGGGCCCAAAAAATCTACCAATAAAATTGGTGCCAAATTGCTGCACAAAAAACAATAATGTAAGAATAGCAATTACTATGTAAACAATTATAGGATCCCCTTCCTGAATGCTAAGCCCGGGTAATTGCCTTAAACCCTCAATAGCTGAAGTAATTGAAATAGGAGGTGTTATGATTCCATCGGCTAATAAAGCCGCACCACCAACCATTGCCGGAAATACCAACCACTTTCTTCTGCGGCGTACCAATGCAAACAAACTAAATATTCCACCTTCCCCTTTGTTATCGGCTTGTAACGTTAAAACAACATACTTAATAGTAGTTTGCAAGGTTAATGTCCATATAATACAGGATAGACTTCCTATAATTAGGAGGTCATTTATAGGACGGTCTCTAATTACCGAATTCAGTACGTATAATGGTGAGGTACCTATGTCGCCGTAAATTATACCTAAAGCAATTAACAAACTGGCCGGCGTTACTTTACTAAGGGATTTGTTCACAGTAAACAATTGCGTAAAAAAATATTAACAAATGTATAGTAAAATTATTTTGCTAAGAGGTATCTGTGTAAGAAAACCTGAAATCTTTTTCATTATTTCTTTACGGGGTTCGCTTAATTTTGTAAAGGCTTCAATTTTGTATTAAACTTATTCCTATTAAACAAACGTATAGTTGTATAAAACAATAAGTATGAAATTAAAACAATGTTTATTTTTCGCTATTGCATTGCTATTATTTATTGACGTAAATGCTCAGTCAATTACTTACTCTGCTCCGGATAGGGATGATGCTCGTAACATGAATTTTGAGGTGCTGGGAAAATTGCAGGGTAATTTTTTAATCTATAAAAATTATCGAAATATACATACTATGAGTGTATATGATGATAACATGAAGCTGACCCAAAAAAATAGAATTGAAGGTTTGCCGGATAAATTGTTCAATGCAGATTTTATTACTTATCCCAATTATGCCTACATGTTTTATCAATACCAAAAAAGAAATATTGTGTATTGTATGGCACAAAAAATTGATGCCAGTGGCAAACAAGTTGGGCAACCTTTAGAATTAGACACTACTGTTTTAGCGTTTAACGCTAGTAACAAA
Organism: Hydrotalea sp.; assembly: GCF_049968455.1. Lineage (NCBI taxonomy): Bacteria > Pseudomonadati > Bacteroidota > Chitinophagia > Chitinophagales > Chitinophagaceae > Hydrotalea > Hydrotalea sp. Next base: position 11,595 of record NZ_JBMFQT010000018.1, read on the forward strand.
ATTTATTCCTCTGCTTACAGTGAAAACAAACAACGCATAGCATTTTTTAAAATAAATACGAAAAGCGATAAACAATATGTAGTAACAACTTTGTTATTCAATCCAGATTTAACATTGTTACACAGAAGTGTGTTGAATATTGATATGCCTGAAAAAAACGATTATCTAACAGGTTTTGAGTTAGATAATGATGGTAATTTGGCTTTTTTACGGGCATGGGGTTCTTCCCAAAATGATAATATAACCGGTTTAGAATTTTATTTTAAGCCTGCACTTGAAAATTCAGTAATTGCCACTCAACTTAATACCAAGAGTTTGTTTTTAGATGACATGCATGTGAAGTTTGATAATGAAAATCATCACTGCTTAATTACAGGTTTTTTTGCCAAACAGCGTAGGGGTAATGTTGAAGGGCTTTATAATTGCATTTGGGATGAAACACAGCAAAAAATAATGCATAACAGTATTCTTACTTTCCCAGATGAGTTAAGAGCGGATGCAAGAGGCGAAAGTGGCATGCGAACTGCATTTAACAACTATTATATACACAATATTATTATGCGTAAAGATGGTGGGTATATTTTGGCTGCTGAATCGGCTTACTCATCTTCTCGTGGAAATCCTTACAATCGTTGGGATTATATGTACGGTTCTCCATTTTACAATCCTTACAATTATTATTACGGATATGGTTATGGCATGGGCTTAATGGGGTCTTATTTTTATCCTTGGTCGTTTGGAAATCCTATGTATAATATGAATCGTTTTTATGCCGATAATATTATGGTGTTGTCCTTCAATCCCGGTGATTCATTAGAATGGAGTAATGTTATTCATAAATCGCAGTTTGATGATAATACAGATGCTTTTATTGGATATGGTTTAATGAATTCCGGCGATCAGTTGCATTTTTTATTTAATACAGTAGAAAGAAGGCAATCATTATTAACCGATCAGAGTATTACACCCGATGGACAAATCATTCGTAATCCACTATTTAAAAATTTAGATAGAGGCTACCAGTTTATGCCCCGTCAGGGAAAACAAACAGGTTTGCGGCAAATGATTATACCTTGTCAATATCGCGGATACATTACTTTTGCTAAAGTTGTGATATAACTTTAAAGCAAGTAATGTGGTTCAATTATTCCGAAATAAATCATATAGTGGCATTGTTTTATTAGCATTATTGTTTTTAGTAGTGCATGCTAATTTTTTTATGCATGCACCCGAAATAACCAAACCTACACACAGTGGTTTTTTCGAGGTTATAATACAACAATACATTCAACCCTTACCTGATATTGCTTTGTTCTTGATATATGCATTATTGGTGCTGTTTCAGGCTATTCGTTTTAATATAGCTTTGAACAATGCCCACATGTTTCAACAGCAAGGTTATACTACCGGAATGGCTTACATACTTTTAACCGGATTATTACCACAATGGAATTATATAAGTGCCGGTTTATTAGTAAATAGTTTTATTATTTGGATTTTTGTTAAGCTAATACGTTTGTATAACAATCCATCACCCAAAACTTTGTTGTTTAATATTGGTTTTATTACGGGTGCAGTAATTTTATGCTACCATCCAACAGTAATTTTTATATTGGTTATATTTTTCGCCTTATTGGTGGTACGCCCATTTCGGTTAGCAGAATGGTTGGTTTTGTTACTTGGCGTAATTCTGCCTTATTATTTTACAGCAGCCATTTTGTTTATTACCAATCAAACTAATTTAATTAAGGGAATCTTACCGCATTTTAAAATTGCTTGGCCATTACCTTTTCCAACTTATTGGTTAAGCATTACTATTGCCTATGCCATTCTTTTATTGCTTTTTTCATTTTATTATTGGCAGTTGCATGTAAACCGAATGGTAATTCAAATTAGAAAAAATTGGATGATAGTACTGGTTTTTTTGTTGGTTATTTTAATTAGTCCCTTTGTATTTGCCTATGCAGGTCTCACCGCTGCATTTATTTGGATTATTCCTTTGTCAGCATTTTTTGCCAATTATTTTTTGTATCCTAATAAAACATTGTTGCCCAATTTGTTTTTTTGGTTAGCATTGGCGCTTGTTTTTTACAATAATTGGTTCATCAACAAAATTTAGCGTGGTTTTAGCGATGGCATTTGTAAATTTGCAGTAATTGGTAGGGTAGATGATTTGCAGAAGCTGGCATTTTAAATAATATTATTTATTATATAAATAACTTATATGAAGTTTGGTGTTGTAGTATTTCCGGGATCGAATTGTGATAGAGATATGCAAGATGCGTTACAGGGCGACCTAAACAAAGAAGTAATTATGCTATGGCATAAAGACAGGGATTTAAGTATGTTTACTACTGATGATTGTATTGTTTTACCGGGTGGTTTCTCTTATGGCGATTATCTTCGTTGTGGAGCTATTGCTAGATTTAGTAATATGATGGAAAGCGTTATTCAATTTGCACAAAAAGGCGGAAAGGTATTAGGAGTATGTAATGGTTTTCAAATTTTGTGTGAAAGTGGGTTATTGCCCGGAGTTTTATTGCAGAATATCCATCAAAAATACATTTGTAAAAATGTAAACATTACGAATGGAGATGGGGTTTTTACCATTCCCATTGCACATGGCGAGGGTCGTTACTATGCTTCTAATGAGGTATTAGAAGAATTGCAAACAAATAATCAAGTTCTTTTTCAATATTGTGATGAAGCAGGTAAGGTGGTTGCAGATGCTAATCCGAATGGTGCATTGCAGAATATTGCCGGCATTAAAAACAAAGCCGGTAATGTGTTTGGTATGATGCCTCACCCCGAAAGAGCGAGTTCGCCACTATTGGGTAATGAAGATGGGAAAAAAATATTTGCTTTATTAGGCCTCACTTCCTAACAAATTGATATCTAAACCGTTATTGAATTCAAATACTTAAAAAATAAGGTATGAAAAAAGTTGTTTTTGCTACTGTTCTAGTGTTCTTTTTTTCTTACATACATGCACAAATAAAAGACCCGGTAAGTTGGAAATATGAGGCAGTTAAAAAAAGTGGGGATACTTATGAATTGGTAATAACTGCCACTGTTGAAAAACCTTGGCACATTTATTCGCAAAATACTGGTGCGGGCGGTCCTGTTCCTACCAATTTTTCATTTAAGAAAAGTCCATTGGTTGATTTAACCGGCAAAACACAAGAAGTAGGGAAACTTCAAAAAACTTACGACAATAATTTTAAAACCAACGTATTGTATTATTCCGGTCAAGTAGTTTTTAAACAACTAGTAAAAGTAAAAGGTAACGTAAAAACAAATGTTTCCGGTGTTGTAGAATACATGGTATGTGATGATCAACAATGTTTACCACCCACCAAAAAAAGTTTTGAGATTAAACTCTAATGTTTCAAAAGTTTTCATTTAAGATTTCATCTAAATTGATATCATCATACATTAAAAATTTATTTCCTGCTTTTGTACCATTAAAATTATTTGCATGAAGTTTCTTTTTACAACGCTAATAACTATATTATTGGGTGTGTTTTCGCTTCATGCACAAAATAAGGTTAGTGTGCAAATTCACGCTAACCGATTAACCGATACTTCCGGTATTTTAACAATTCAATTAAAAAGTTCAGACAGTACAGCGTTTTTTGCAGCTGAGCAAACCGCAAACAATAACCCCTTTACGTCACAATTACATTTAAGCGGAATTGATTCGCAAATGGTTGTTTTGAATAAAGTAAAAACATTGGGTACACCCATCGTACAAAAAGACGCATCGGGCAATACATTGACGCTTTATACTGATAGTGTTACTTTTATTTATCCCTTGCATCTTACGAAAGACAGTATAACATTAAAAGGTAGTTTTGTATGGCTGGGCAAAAAGGGGGATGATTATCCCAGTAATGAAGAAAAAGTGAAGGTGCTAATCCCTGAAGCAAGCAGTAACACTATAACTGATAATGCAAGCGATGGCAAACAGAAATCATTATGGTCAATTTTTTTATTAACTTTTGGTGCAGGCTTGTTAGCTATCATTACTCCATGCGTATTTCCTTTAATACCGGTAACGGTTAGTTTCTTCTTAAAGCGCAGTAAATCTAGAGCGGAAGGTGTTCGTAATGCAGTGTGGTATTCTATTTCAATTATAGCTATTTATACCATACCTACTTTGTTATTAACGCTTATTTTTGGCGATACCATCTTATACACTATTTCCACAGCTGCCATTACTAACTTATTCTTTTTTGCTATATTCATTGTATTTGCTATATCTTTTTTTGGTGCTTTTGAACTGAATTTACCCAGCAGTTGGGCCAATAAAGCTGACCAAAAAGCCGGAAAAGGCGGCTTAATTGGAATATTTTTTATGGCATTAACCTTGGTAATTGTTTCTTTTTCTTGCACCGGACCAATTGTAGGTACTTTATTAGGGCAAACCAGTACCAAAGGTGTAGGTATTGCGCCGGTATTGGGTATGTTGGGTTTTGGGGTAGGGTTGGCATTACCTTTTTCATTGTTTGCTTTTTTCCCTTCCATGTTGTCTGCATTACCTAAAAGTGGCGGATGGTTGAACTCGGTAAAAGTGGTATTTGGTTTTATTGAGTTAGCATTAGCTTTAAAGTTTCTATCGAATGTTGATTTAATCTATCACTGGCATTTGTTAAATCGGGATGTTTTCTTAGTACTTTGGATTGTTGTTTTCTTTTTAATGGGGATGTATTTATTGGGTAAATTGAAATTTTCCCACGATAGCGACCTGCCATACCTAACGGTACCCCGTTTATTTTTTGCCATCATTACATTTTCATTTGCGTTATACTTGGTACCCGGTTTATGGGGTGCATCGTTGCAGCCTTTAAGTGGTTTTATTCCGCCAGCAACTACACAGGATTTTAATTTAGATAATCTAAAATATAAAATTGATGATCTGAAAGGTGCTTCCTTTCATTCGTACAATACAGGCGGTAACCAACCATTACCACCTAAAAAATATACTGACCGCCTTGAAGTACCTTTTGGGTTAACAGCTTACTTTGATTTAGATGAGGGGATGGCTGCTGCTAAAATTTTGAAAAAACCTATTATGCTCGATTTCACAGGCCATTCTTGCCCCAACTGCAGAAAAATGGAAGAGCAGGTTTGGAAAAATCCTGAAGTTTTAGATAGAATAAAAAATAATTTTGTATTGGTAAGTCTCTATGTTGATGAAAGCACTGAATTGCCTTTAAACGAACAGGTTACCTTGCCCAATGGAGATAAACTTACTACGGTAGGTGAGAAAAATCTAAACTATGAGGTTACCAAATTTGGGTTAAATGCTCAGCCTTTATATATGTTCTTAGATTTAGATGGTGAGCCATTAAGTGATATTAAATATGGGTATGATCCTGATGTTACTAAATTTATTCAACACTTAGATGCAGTAAAACAGGCATTCGAAAAAAAGATGCAATAATCAATCAGCTATAATACAATTTGGTTTTCTACCATCATTTTTCTCAAGTTAATTAATCCATACCGCATTCTTCCGAGAGAAGTATTAATGCTGGTATTGGTTATTTTGGCAATTTCTTTAAAACTCATATCAGCAAAATGCCTTAGCACAATTACCTCCCTTTGTTCATCGGGAAGACAGCTTAACATTAAATGCAGTTTTTGCCGGGTTTGTTGTTGTACTATACGTGTATCGGCGCTTGCGTTGGTAAGATTTAATAAATCAAATACATCTTTATCATCACTACTAATGGTTGAATTACGTTTAACTTTTCTAAAATAGTCAACACATAAGTTGTGAGCTATACGTAAAGCCCATTGAATAAATTTACCCTCTTCATTGTATCGATTACTGCGAAGTGTATCAATTATTTTAATAAACACCTCCTGAAAAAGATCTTCCGTTAAATATTTATCTTTCACCATAAACAATATGGAAGTAAATATTTTCTCCTTGTGCCGGTTAACCAATAGCTCTAAAGCTGCTTGATTCCCCGCCTGAAACGAGTGTATTAAATCATTGTCAGGCAAATGTTGTAATGATTTCATAAGAGGTTTGTTAAAGGTTTTATTTAAAAAATAATCATTGGACTGGTATGATTAAAAATGTATTATTTTTTAAATATATTTTGGTTTTAGGGTGTTTCTTTTGTTATCATTCATTAAATACTAATTCAGGTTTAATCCATGAAAAATGTTATTTAATAATGCTTAACAATTTGAAATTAAATAACCTATTTTTTTTTACAAACATTTAAGAGTAATGTTGAAAACTATTTTAATGTATTCTACAATATGCACATTTTAAAAGGAGCCTTGCAACATAACCGCTATAATTGTGTTTATTTGTATTAGTATGCGTAGTAAGGAAAACAAAAAAATGACAACTGTTGATGAAACACCTGTCTTAACAAATGATATTTTGGTGCATGGTGCCCGTGTACATAATTTAAAAAATGTTACTGTAGCTTTTCCACGTAATCAACTAATTGTTGTAACGGGCGTAAGTGGAAGTGGAAAGTCCTCATTAACTATTGATACACTATTTGCAGAAGGACAACGTCGTTATGCAGAAAGTTTAAGTGCCTATGCAAGACAATTTATGTCTCGCATGGAAAAGCCTGATGTGGATTACATTAAAGGTTTATGTCCGGCAATTGCAATTGAGCAAAAGGTAATTACCCGTACACCAAGAAGCACGGTGGGTAGCATGACAGAAATTTATGATTACTTGCGATTGTTGTTTGCAAGAGTAGGGGAAACAATTTCTCCTGTTAGTGGCAGGATAGTAAAGAAAGATGATGTTAGTGATGTGATTGAGGCTATACAACAGTTAAAGCATGGTAATAAATGTTATCTATTGTTTCAGTTTAAGCAACATGCGCATCGTTCCGTTATTGAGGAATTAAATATTTTAGTACAAAAGGGGTTCTCAAGAATTTATTTGGCAGAAAACGCACCATATACCAATAATGCACGATTATTGGATATTGAGGAATTATTGGAAGATGAAGGTGCTTTAGCACAAACTGTTTTTGCTCATGTAGCCAAGGCTTATGTGTTAGTTGACCGAATTATTGTAAAAGCATTTGAGGAAGAAGATATTCATCGGTTAACCGACTCAATTACTACCGCATTTTATGAAGGTGAAGGGGAAATGTTTCTGGAAGTAAATGAAACAACCGTTATGCATTTCAGTAACAAGTTTGAATTAGATGGTATTTTGTTTGAAGAACCTGTCCCTAACTTGTTTTCATTCAATAATCCTTATGGGGCTTGTCCTACCTGCGAAGGCTTTAGTCAGGTGTTGGGAATTGATGAAGACTTGGTAATACCCGATAAAAGCTTAAGTGTTTATGATGGGGCAGTTGCGCCTTGGAAAGGGGAAAAATTAAGTTGGTGGAAAGAGCAGTTTATACAACACGCAAAAGGTTTTCCCATACATAAACCCATTGCCGACTTAACTACCGAGCAATATAATAAGTTGTGGAATGGAACCGGTAATGCTTTAGGAATACACGCATTTTTTAAAGAGGTTGAAGACAATTTATATAAAATACAATATCGGGTTTTGCTAAGCAGGTATCGTGGCCGTACAACCTGCCCTGATTGTAATGGCTATCGGTTACGTAAAGAGGCATTGTATGTAAAAATTAATAACAAGCATATTGGTGAGTTGTGTACCATGCCCATTAAAGATTTGTTGCAATGGTTCACCAATATTCAATTAACTGAATACCAACAGCAGGTAGCCAAGCGTGTATTGCTTGAAATTAATCAGCGATTGCAAACCATGATAGATGTTGGCTTAGGTTATTTAACCTTGCACCGTTTAGCCAATAGCTTAAGTGGTGGTGAAAGTCAACGCATACAATTGGCGCGTAGTTTGGGTAGTAACCTCACCAATTCTCTATATATTTTAGATGAGCCCTCCATTGGGTTACATTCACGTGATACAGAAAAACTTATTAAGGTACTTAAAAACCTTCGCGATTTAGGAAATACCGTTGTTGTTGTTGAACATGATGAGTTAATGATGCGGGAAGCCGACTATATTATTGATATGGGGCCATTGGCGGCACATCTAGGGGGTGAAGTAATTGCAGCAGGAAATTATACATCCATTATACAGAATAAAAATAGTCTAACGGGGAAATATTTAACCGGCGAACTTCGTATTGAACCACCTGCACATACCAAGAAACCCAGAACTTTCATTACAGTTGAAGGTGCACGGCAAAACAACTTAAAAAACATAACCGTTCAATTTCCCTTAAATGTATTTTGTGTAGTAAGTGGGGTTAGTGGTAGTGGTAAAACCACCTTGGTGAAACAAATATTATACCCGGCTCTCTTAAAGCTTAAAGGTCAGCCGGCTGATAAAACAGGTCTTCACAAAACCATTTCAGGTAATGTGCAGGATATTGATCATATAGAAATGGTTGACCAAAATCCCATTGGTAAATCATCTCGCAGTAACCCCGTTACCTACATTAAAGCTTATGATGCAATTCGTGATTTATATTCCCGTCAACCTTTATCCAAAATAAGGGGCTATCAGCCCAAACATTTTTCTTTTAATGTGGATGGTGGTCGATGCGATGCATGTAAAGGTGAAGGTGAACAATTAGTGGAAATGCAGTTTTTAGCCGACATTCATTTAACCTGTGAAGTTTGTAATGGAAAAAAATTTAAAGAGGAGGTGCTAGAAGTAAACTATAAAGGCAAGTCTGTTTTTGATGTATTAGAAATGAGTGTAGATGAGGCAATAGAATTTTTCAAGGAAGAAAAAAATATATTTCAGGCATTACTGCCCTTACAGCAGGTGGGTTTAGGATATGTAAAACTGGGGCAGTCATCAAGTACCCTTTCCGGTGGCGAGGCGCAAAGGGTTAAGTTAGCCAGCTTTTTGGGTAAAGGCAAAGGGCACGGACACATTTTATTTATATTTGATGAACCCACAACCGGCTTACATTTTCATGATATTAATAAATTGTTGCAATCATTTAAGGCCTTAATTGATCAAGGACATTCTATACTGGTAATTGAGCACAATACTGATGTAATTAAGTGTGCTGATTGGGTAATAGATTTGGGCCCTGAAGCTGGCGATGCAGGAGGGTATTTAGTTTATGCCGGTACACCAGCAGGATTAAAAGATTTTAAAGATAGTTATACCGGAAAGTTCCTCTAAAAAACCTAATTTTGCACATTTTAAAGGGGTAAACCCATAAAAATGATAAAAAAAGAACTTTTTTTTATTAAAATTTTCATATTTCGGTTGTATAAGTATATCTTTGCAGCCCCAAAATTTGTATGTCGAAACAACCTTTGATTAAACAAGATGGAGTTATCATTGAAGCATTGAGTAACGCAATGTTTCGAGTTAGATTGGAAAATGGCCACGAAATTTTGGCTACTATTTCAGGAAAAATGCGTATGCACTATATCCGAATATTGCCAGGAGATAAAGTGGGTGTGGAAATGAGTCCATATGATTTATCAAGAGGTAGAATTATATTCAGATACAAATAAAATGATAGGGAATTCAATTTAAGCGAATAGCAAAACACCTTTTTATGAAAGTAAGAGCTTCAATTAAAAAACGCAGTGCCGATTGCAAAATCGTAAAACGCAAAGGCAAGCTGTATGTTATTAACAAAAAAAATCCTCGTTATAAACAACGTCAGGGATAATTATTGAACGTATAAAATTAAAATTTAGATATGGCTCGTATTGCCGGTATAGATTTACCCAAAAACAAAAGAGGCGAAATAGGTTTAACCTACATTTATGGTATTGGCCCCTCAACTGCCCGCTATATTTTAGACAAATGTGGCATTGATTACAATAAGAAAGTTAGTGAGTGGAATGATGATGAGTTAACTGCCATCAGAAATACCATTACTAATGAGTTTAAGGTTGAAGGTCAGTTACGTAGTGAAGTACAAATGAGTATTAAACGCTTGTTGGATATTGCTTGCTACAGAGGCTTACGCCATCGTAAAGGATTACCTGTTCGTGGCCAGCGTACTAAAACCAATAGCCGCACTCGTAAAGGTAAACGTAAAACAGTTGCCGGTAAGAAAAAAGCAGCTAAGAAATAAATAATTGGAATTTCCCTGTTATTCAGGGAAGTTTCTTTTTTTATAGGATGTAGTATTGGATACCTGAACAAACAGGAGGAGAATTACATCCGAACTTCTTTAATGAAGTTTTCAAACATCAATTTTTAACGATCACCTACAAAAAAAGTTATGGCAAAAACACAAAAAGCACAAAACAGCGCTAAAGCTGCAGCCAAAAAAAGAATTGTAAAAGTAGATGCTGCCGGCGATGTACACATCAGCGCTACCTTCAACAACATTATTATTTCTTTTACCAATAAGCAAGGCCAGGTAATTAGTTGGTCATCTGCAGGTAAAATGGGTTTCCGTGGTTCTAAAAAGAATACTCCATATGCTGCACAAATGGCTGCTGCCGATGCTGCAAAAGTTGCTTCAGAAGCCGGTTTGAAAAGAGTGGATGTTTATGTAAAAGGACCTGGTGCCGGTAGAGAAGGTGCTATTCGTTCTATTGCTCAAAACGGTATTGAAGTTACATCTATTAAAGATATTACCCCCATACCTCACAATGGATGTCGCCCACCCAAACAACGTAGAGTTTAATTATTTTATTTAATAAACAAGGAGCAGGTATTGATTTTAGATTTTTAATGATACTTGTTCGTCATCAAAAAATCACAAATTTTATTCATTATGGCAAGATACACAGGTCCAAAAACCAAAATTTGCAGAAAGTTTGGCGAACCCATTTTAGGAAATGCCAAATACTTAGACAAAAACAGTAATCCTCCTGGGCAACACGGTGCTTCTAAGAAGCGTAAAACTTTAGGCGAATATGCTTTACAGTTAAAAGAAAAGCAAAAGGCCAAGTATACTTATGGTGTTTTAGAACGTCAGTTCCGCAAACACTTCGATGAAGCTTCACGTATGAAAGGTGTAAAAGGTGAAAATTTAATTAAATTATTAGAAGCTCGTTTAGACAATACAGTTTATCGTTTAGGTTTAGCGGCTTCTCGTCCTGAGGCTCGTCAATTGGTTGCTCACAAACACATTACTGTGAATGGTGAAACCATGAACATTCCTTCCTATATATGCAAACCCGGTGATATTATTGGCTATAAAGCTAAAAGTGCTGTAAACTCTTCCATTACCAGCAAGGTTCGCGGAAAAAATGCCAAGATTAGCTGGTTAGATTGGAATGAAACCGAGAAAAAAGGTACTTTCATTACCTACCCTGAAAGAGAAGCGGTTCCAGAAAACATCAAAGAACAATTAATTGTGGAATTGTATTCTAAATAATTTTTTCAGCACATTCTTACAAACCAAATTTTTCAATCTTGTATTAAGATTGATGAAAAATAAAAACCAAGTTTTAATATGGCCATATTAAACTTTCAAAAGCCCGATAAAATTGTTTTACAAAAAGCAACAGATTTCGAAGGCTTATTTGAATTTCGCCCACTTGAACCAGGTTATGGTTTAACTGTTGGTAACGCTTTGCGTCGTGTATTATTAAGTAGCTTAGAAGGTTTTGCCATTGTAGGTATTAAAATTGATGGAGTAGATCACGAATTTGCTACCATTAAAGGCATTACTGAAGATGTTACTGAAATGATTCTTAACTTAAAACAAGTTAGAATTAAACGTACAACAGATCAAGATGTTACCTCTGAAAAAGTTACCTTGTCTGTAAAAGGTGTAACTGAATTTACCGCAGGTATGATTGGTGCTGCAACTGCCAGTTTTCAGGTAATGAATCCTGATTTGGTTATTTGCACCATGGATACTACCGCAAAATTAGACATTGAATTAACTATAGCAAAAGGTCGTGGCTATGTACCTGCTGAAGAAAATAAACCTAAAGATGCAGCTTTCGGTTACATTGCCATCGATTCCATTCACACACCTATAAAGAATGTTCGCTATTCTATTGAAAACTATCGTGTAGAACAAAGAACTGACTTCGAAAAATTAATTTTAGAAGTTGCTACTGATGGTACAATTCATCCTGAAGAAGCTGTTAAGCAAGCATCCCGCATCTTAATTCAGCACTTAATGATTATTACCGATGAAAATATAACTTTCGATAATAAAGAAGATAAGAAAGAGGATGTAGTTGATGAACAAGTTTTACAGTTACGTAAAGTATTGAAAACTCCTTTGGAAGATTTAGATCTTTCTGTACGTGCTTTTAATTGCTTGAAGGCTGCTAAAATTAACTCATTAAGTGAATTGGTTCAATACGAACAAGAAGACTTAATGAAGTTTAGAAACTTCGGTCAAAAATCTTTATCTGAAATTGAGCAAGTTTTACACGAAAGAGGATTACACTTCGGAATGGATTTACAAAAATTAGGATTAGATAATCTTGATAACTAAAACAGAAATGTTCGAATAAACATTTCAATTTATTCACAGCTTATAATTCCTGACACGGTATAAGCTTCAAAATTTAAAAGTCATGCGTCACGGAGACAAAATTAAAAACCTAGGCCGTAAAAAAGCACACAGAGATGCGCTTTTGGCCAACTTAGCCACCGCCTTAATTACACATAAGCGCATTGTTACTACTTTAGCTAAAGCTAAGGCTTTACGTACTTATGTTGAGCCTTTATTAACAAAAACTAAAAAGGGTGAAACAAAAGAACAAATTAGCCATCAGCATAGAGTTGTATTCAGCTATTTAAACAACAAAGCAGCAGTAAAAGAATTATTTACAGTTGTTGCACCTAAAATAGTTTCTCGTCCCGGTGGTTATACTCGTATTATTAAGTTAGGCATTCGTCCCGGTGATAACGGTGAAATGGCAATGATTGAGTTGGTAGACTTCAACGAAATTTATGGCAAAGCTGTTAAAACTGCTACCGAACCTGCTAAGAAAACAAGAAGGGGTCGTCCTAAGAAATCTGCTGAAACTGCTGCTGAAACTTTAGCTGCAGCTACTGAAAGCACTTCAACTGAAGCAGCCGCTCCGGAAGCAACTTCAACCGAAAATAAAGCCGCTGAATAAGTGAATACTTTAATAAAATATCAAAGCAAGACTTTACCGTCTTGCTTTTTTTATGTTTGCGCGTATTTGAGGAAAACTTTTTTCAGTAAAACACCAATAAAACATTTTTATTTGCACAACAATTTCCATTAAATATGAACCAGGAACAACGCCCCGCCATTTTATTATTAGCCGATGGTACTATATTACATGGTTTTGCTTTTGGCAAAATAGGTACCACCTCCGGAGAAATTTGTTTTAATACCGGTATGACAGGCTATCAGGAAGTATTTACCGATCCCAGTTATGCAGGGCAAATTATTATTATGAATAATGTGCATATTGGTAATTATGGGGTAAAAAGTTCTGACATAGAAAGTAATAGTATAAAAATTAAAGGTTTAATTGGTAGGAATTTAGAAGAACAATATAGCCGTTATTTAGCAGAAGCTTCCTTGCAACAATACTTGGAGCAAAATGGAATAGTTGCTATTGAAGGTGTTGACACTAGGGCATTAGTAACACATATTCGTACCAAAGGTGCCATGAATTGTGTTATTTCATCAGAAATAACCGATTTGAATGAATTAAAGAAGGTGTTAGATGCTTGTGTTGATATGAATGGTTTGGAATTAGCCAGTACTGTTAGTACCACTGAAATTTATGAAATGGGGAACCCCGAAACAGCCAGTTGTAAAATTGCTGTTATTGATTATGGTGTTAAACACCATATTTTAAAAAACTTAGAACAACGTGGTGCTTATTTAAAAATATTTCCTGCTAAAACACCCATAGCCACTATTCAGGAAATGAAACCCGATGGTTATTTCTTATCCAATGGTCCAGGTGACCCAGCAGCTATGCCTTACGCTGTAGAAACAGTAAAAGCTTTATTAACTGAAAACAAACCTTTATTTGGCATTTGTTTGGGTCATCAATTATTGGCACTAGCCAATGGCATACCTACCTTTAAAATGCACCATGGCCATAGAGGATTAAATCATCCGGTAAAAAACGTAATTACCGGTAAATCGGAAATTACAACACAAAATCATGGATTTGGAGTAGAACCCAATGCAGTGAAAGCACATCCGGATATAGAAATCACTCATATCAATTTGAATGATGAAAGTATTGAAGGTATTCGTTTAAAAAATAAACCTGCATTTAGTGTACAATATCATCCCGAATCAACACCGGGACCACATGACTCTCGTTATTTGTTCGACGATTTTATTGCACTAGTGCAACAGCATAAAAACTAAGTAAATTTATTGCTTTACCACTACTAACCCATATTGTAAACTATTTTAGCAATATGGGTTTTATTTTGTAATATTTGCAAAGACCATTTTAAAACAATTAATATTTGCATAATATGAAAATTGCCATTATTAATGGACCTAACTTAAATTTATTGGGAAGGCGCGAACCTGATGTGTATGGTAGCCAAACTTTTGAAGATTATTTGCAACAGTTAATAGGTAATTTTCCTAACATAATGTTTACCTATTTTCAAAGCAATGTGGAAGGCGAATTAATTAATGCATTACAAGAATATGGATTTACCTATGATGGTATCATATTAAACCCGGGTGGATATACGCACACTTCCGTAGCCATTGGCGATGCAATTGCCGCCATTAAAGCCCCCGTTATTGAAGTGCATATTTCAAATGTACATGCAAGAGAAGATTTTCGAAAAATTTCTCACATAAGTGCTAAAGCAAAAGGCAGCATTATTGGCTTGGGCTTAAAGGGCTATGACTTGGCTGTTCAGTTTTTAAGTGAACAGTAAACTTTTCATTATTTTAAATCAACCAACTTATACTAATTTTTGTTGCTGTAAAAAATTGTGCAAATAACCCCATACCATTTGTGTAGGAATTCCACTGATGCAGGGGCGGGTAATACACGTGGTTTTTCTGTGGTTAGTGGCACTTACACAGGGCGAACAAGGTAAACCCAAATAAATAGGGGTGGCATTTCCACCCAATGGTAAATATAAATGCGGAGTTTCCGGGCCAAAAATTACAAACACTTTTAAATTAGTAACAGCGGCAAAATGGGCAGGGCCTGAATCATTGGTTAGCATGAATTGTGCTATTGAATACAAAGGAACCAATTCTTCAAATTTAAAGGTGCCGGCAGAGTTTACAAAACGTTCATCATTTACCATATTCACAACATTGGCTACATACTCATACTCCGCTGCGGCGCCTGTTGCCAATACAATGCAAGTTTTGTCGGCCTGTAATAATAATTCAGCAATTTCTGCAAAGCGTTCTGGTAGCCATTTGCGTTGAGGTAATAAGTCAGATGCGTTTACATTTAACAGGTAAATCGGCTGATTGGTGTAAGCAGGGTAAAGCTGTTTTATTTTAGCTTTTACTTGTTGCACTGCTTCTTCATCTATTGCTGCTTTTTGTAATTGAATGTCATTAAAATGAACAGGGGTAGTGGAATAGAAAGTATCATGATAACCCAATGCAGTATTAATTAATGAATAGAAATTTACGGCTATGTGTACATGCGGATTATATCGAACCGGGTAATTGATTAGGTTCCCCCTATACAAGCCTTCATCGTGCGGACTGGCAAACCCCACTCTTGATAATGCACCTGAAAAAAAAGTAAGTATGGCGGTAAATCGGGAAAATAATTCTAAATCAACCACAGTTGTTATTTTTTTCTTTCTGCACCAACCTATAAACCGAAAAACATCAACTGTTAAAACAAAAATATTTTCCGAACGCATTTTGAAAATATGATCAGCAGGAACTGTATTCAATATTTCCAAACTTTTACTATTCGATTTGAAAATGGCAAAAAATATATCTGCTTGTGCTTCTTGTTGTAATTTCCGCATGGCAGGGTCAACAATGATAGCACTACCCATTTCCGATAATTCGATAAAAAGGGTGCGCTGTAAGTTAGGTTTCGCTGGAATTTTTCTAAAAATTTGGGCTACAGAAGCTACAATAGACAATAGAAAAGTAAGGGGGACTCCCGCATACCTATCTATTTCCCGCATGGTATCTACTTTCATGTAAATTTTATTTTTTAGCCCAGCTGTTTGTACTAATTTAATTTGCTTCAATCATTATTGCTTTGAAAATAATGTATATATTCAGCTATTGGAATATTATCAAATTTCAATGCAAATGCACGTAATAGCTATAGTTGCAAACAGTTGGGGCTACTTTATTTAAAATAATACGGTGAATTGAAAGTGCAAAAGTAAGAAAATTGTAGTGTTGCTTATGCGAACCTTCTTATAGGGAGGGAAGAAACTGATTTTTTACAAAAGAGTCTGTTCCAATTACAACAATTATTTTTGCTGAATTAAATAAAGTTCATGCAGGCAATTTCATACAACAAATTAGTTTATCGACTCATTTTTATCACAATCGTCATCAAAATAGTCCTCTCTTTATTTGTAGAATTGGGTATTGATGAGTCATATTATTGGATGTATGCGATTCAGCCCGATTGGAATCATTTCGATCATCCTCCCATGGTTGGATTTTTAATTGAATTATCTACTTTACATATGCATTGGGTAAACGATGTAAGTATGCGTTTAGGTGCTATCATATCCGGTTCAATTGCCACACTATTTATTTTTAAAACAGGAAAATTATTAAAGAATGAAAAAGTAGGATGGTACGCTGCTCTTATTTACAATTGTGCCATTTATACCGCTATTATTGCCGGTATGTTTATTATGCCCGATAGCCCACAAATGATATTTTGGACGGCTGCTCTATACATCATGGCGGTATTTATTATAAATAATAAAGAAAAATCGCTTACATTGTGGCTTTTGCTGGGATTAATGATTGGGCTGGCTTTATACAGCAAAGTACATGGTTTGTATTTGTGGGCCGGTTTTGGATTATTTATTTTAATTAAAAGACCTAAGTGGCTGTTGAATTACCGATTTTATGTAAGTGTAATCATCAGTTTATTATTTGTGGTACCTATAATTTGGTGGAATGTTCAAAATAATTTTATAACCTATCGTTACCATTCTGAAAGGGTTACCCATACGTCCTTACATATAGATGATTTTTTACGTGAAGTGCTAGGTGAATTTGCTTATCAAAACCCGTTGATATTTGTACTCATTGTAGTGGCTTTAATTTATACCATTAAAAATCGAAAAGTTATTTTCAACAATGCCATTAACACTTGGTTAGTTTGTATGAGTATTCCCATGATTGCGTTGTTTTGGGGTATTTCCTTATTCAATGCAACGTTGCCGCATTGGAGTGGTCCAGGTTATATTCCTTTATATTTTTTTGCTGCTGTTTATTTGCAAGAAAAATCGGTAAAAGTTGTGCCTGCATTTTTAAAAACGGCTTATGGTTTATTGCTGGGTGTTTTAATATTAGGTGTATTAATAGTTCAATTAGCGCCTTTTAACTTAGGTAGTCAGGATAAGGCCAACTTTGGGGAATATTGCCCAACGTTAGATGTAAGTGGTTGGAATCATTTTAGCCATGAGTTAGATACTTTAATGGAACATGATATTACAAAAGGCATCATGAAGCCTGATGCACCTATTATAGTGGGAAAAATGTTTCCGGGTGGACATTTAGAGTATTACACGCATAGAATAACAGGCCACAGAGTGTTAGCCATTGGACCCTTAGATGAAATTCACAAATTTGCATGGTTGAATAAAGATAGAAAGCCCTTGCAAATTGGTGATGATGCCTATTGTGTTGTGCCCTCAAACTTGCCTTTCAATCCTAATGAAGCTTTTGCGCAATATTTTTCTGTTATTGAGCAACCGGAAGTAATACCGCAAATACGGGGCGGAAAAATAGTTCGTTATTTTTATATATATAGAATGAAAAACTGTAAAGCATTACCACAACCCATAGCTTTATAGTTTATCTTATTTAGTTGTGCAAAGTACTGTCGGAAGCGGGAGGCTGTAAGGTTTTGTTTTTCTCGCGGTTACCGAATATTTTTTCAAAATCTTTTTTGTAGGAAATACCGGCACCTTGTCTGCTGGTGCGCCCTAATGCACCTGCATTAATATCAAGACTGTTTTTACTAAATATAATGGCACGTAATTGTCTGTCTTTGGTTAAAACAATTTCCAGGTTAAAATCGGGAAGCCATTGAAAGTTGCCACTTTGCGCTGCGGCACTGATACCAAAATCAAAATCACCACCAAAGCTTACAATAACATTATCGTTAAAGAAGCTTTTGCCCACTTTAAAATTAATGCGACTTCTATCTAACGTATTCGAACCTGTACCAATTCCTGCACCCGTTGCACTTGACAAAATATCGCTGCTGCTATATACAGATGTACCTAAATCTACTTTCAGGCTTTTGTCTTTTGTTATTTTATATACAATATTCGATACTGCTTTATTCAATTCTTTGGTAATGATTTGCGAAATAGTATTTACGCCAAGGTTAGTAAAAGTTGTATTGGCTCCACCAATATCACCATAAGGTGCAAAACGCTCTAATACAATTAGGTATGTAACCTGCTTTAGCATTTCGTTTTGGTTGTTTTCAATACGATTGATGAATTCACTGAAAGTTGGGTCAGTTTTCAATGGGCTTCCCTGTGGAAAATCTAGTTTAAAAGAAATATCCGGATGACTGAGTCGGTTGCGTAATTCCGCAACTACGTAAACGGTACCCCGATAGGCACGACTAGTTCCACTAAATTGTCCGGATTGGTTACTAATCAAATCATTCACGCTAATGTTTTCTGCAGTGTATTGGGCATCAATGTGCACGTCGGCATTGAAAGGATCTCCATTCCATTCAATGAAATTACCGGCGTCAGACTTTAAAATAAAGGGTTTTCGAATGAATGATTGAAAGTTAAAATCGTAACTACCTTCTTCAATATTGTATCTTCCTCTTATCGTTAAAGGGTTGCGAGTACCCACTCTAATTCTAAGCCTACCATTACCTTTCGCTTTAATTACATCACCGCTAAGAGGATCTAGAATAACATCGACATTTAATTTGTTGTTGGCCGATAAATCTAAATCAACCAATAAATTAAAGTTGCTGTTTTTGTTTTCATTCACCATTTCTGTACCATAGGTTTTAAAAACAATAAAATCAGCATCACCACTTTCTTTACTAACGGTATTGGGTATATATATGTGCGAGGGTTCATTAATATCGCCGATAACGGTTAATCGTGCATTTTGTTCAGGCCCTTTAAAGCTAAGTGTTGCTTTACCCGTAGCGTTTCCATAAAACTGGCTATTATCAACGGCTTTTGTGTTTAGCATAATTAATTTGTTGGTAAACAAATCAAAGTCAAATGCCAAATCGGTAAATCCTTTTTCATAAAGCTTACCCTTTACCAAACCGGTGTTATTTAAACTATCTTTTATATAAAATTCATTGAAGTTTATGCCATCATTTTCAAATACAATGTTAGCAGAATCAATGGTGTAGTAAACTTGTGTGTATAATACATTCAGTGCTGCTTTCTTTAAAACAATATTGCCGCTTAGTTCCGGCTCTGAAGGATTGCCCTGAATAATTAAATTACCTGTTCCATACCCCTTAATTCTATTAAAAATGTCACCAATAAATTGTTCTACATAATTAATTTTTGTGTGTTGCAGTTGAACGTCTACATACAAAGGTCTGTTGGTTGAATCTTTTGTTTTATAGTATCCGTTCGCATTTATGTTGTACTCTTTATTCGGTGCTATTACTTTAAAGTCTAGTTTTCCCGACTTGCTGGCAAATACTGATTCAATATTAACAATGCCTACTGAATCATCATTCAATCTAAATTGGCGTGAGTTAAGTTTGGCCTCGGCAGTAAAATGGCCGTAAAAATCGCGTAAGTATATTTCACCATTGGTAATACCTTCCAGTTTGGGATTCTTTAAAAACAGTGCAGTAATATCACCCAAGTAAATATTTTTAAGTTTTACAATTAGGTTATTGGTGTTACCGCCTTCTTCTTCATCGGTTTCTACAGTAATTTCCTGAAAGCCTTGAATAAATTTCACATTGTTAGCCGATACAAAATTTTTGCGCATTACAATTTCCCCTTCTTTATCAAGATTCCATCTTTTTTCATTTAATATAAAGGAAGAAGGGTTAAAGTGTAGTCTTACTCCATCATTTAGGGTAAATACATCCGCATTTAAATATACATTTTTTAAAACATTGTTGGTGCTGGTATATAAATGCACTACTGAATTGTCATTCGCCGATTTTACTAATATTTGTGTGTTAGGAAATGCAAGGCTATCTTTTATTTGAATAGCACTGATATTGCCATTTAATAGCAAACTATCGTAGTTGCCAACGCATTGCATGTTGATGCCCGAAACGGTATAAATATCATACTTGGCGTAGGGGATAGAAGCAGACAGTTGAAACAAACTATTTGCAGTATTTACACGGCCGGAAATATTCATATCATTTAATCCGGCAATTTTTTTATCGTAAATTTTTAATAAGGGTTCTATGTAATCTGTTTTAAGGCTAACCGTAAAATCTTGATTTGGTGCAACATTTGAAGGTAATTCGAAATAAGCAGGATAATAGCGATGTAAAAACGATTGAAAACTATTTGGTAAATCTAGTATCGTAAATTTACCGGCAATCATTCCATTAAAATTATTACTGCCTACTCTCAGGAATTTAATTGAATCAGCAGCATATCCGGAAGTTACATTCAGCGAATCGAAGCTTAATTGCGTATCCGCGGAGGTAATGGTGGCATTTAAAAATTTTGCACTACCTAAAAACTGGTCAATTGTTTTACCGGTAAAATAAATATCCAACAAGCCGGTTAATTGCAAACTATCTTTGTAAAAATTCAACACTTTTAAATTGGCATTTACCAAGTCGCCCAAAATATTGAAGCTGGGATCCGGTTTACTCAAATCAACTTCCACATTACTGTTAAAGTTCATGTTGGGATCATCAATCTTCACTTCACCATTAAAATATTTTTTTTGGAAGGTACCATTTGTAGTAATGTTTGAATAAGTATAGCTATTAAAATCGAGTGAAGCAATTTTACCTTCAATTTGTGTTTTTACTTTATCAATTGCAAAGTTGCTACCTGCAATTTTTCCCGTAAAATCAACATAACCTAATTGATTAATGCGTAAAAATTCTCCTATATTAAAATGATTCGTGGTAATATTACCGGAATAGGTAATGTCTTTTTTGGGTGGAATTTGCATGGTAACATCGGCAGCCACACCACCTAAGCCCGAAGTGATAGTTCCCATTGCAGTAAAGTTGTAAATAGTGCCATTAAAGTTTCCTTTAAACATTGCATCGCCCAATGTAGTAAGGTCTGGTACATTGATGTTTTTTACAACAGGTGCAAAAAAAGTAATATCATTATAGTTGGTTTTAATAACGCCATTATTAAAATGAATGGTGGTTTTGTTCAGGTCGGGTAAGCCTTTCATGGCTAAACTACCACTAATATAGCTGTTACTACCAACTCTGCTAAATAAGTCATTCACCGAAAAATTTGCTACTGTTCCATCGAAATGTCCATTTAGTACAATTTGTTTTTTCCAGTCTTTCAATTCGGGAGCAAAGTAGGCTATATCATCGGTGTTCACAGAAGCATCATTAAAACGAGCTACCATAGTTACTGAAGTAATGTATTCACTAAAATCATCATTAAAGTGTTTAAACTTCATGGCATAGTAGTTCGTTAATCTGCTTCTGTTGGTTAATAAGTCTAAATCGGCTAATTCAATAATATGAGGATTGATGGTTAATTTGGTTCTTAATTTTTTAATTTCTATGCCACTGCGTTCATGCGCGGCAAGGGTTAGATTGCATCTCAGCGTATCTTTAATTAAACTAATATTATTAAAGTCGCCTGTTAGTCCATGAATGTATATGTGGCTTCCATCAAAATAGGGTAATGGCTTATCTTGATTTCCTTGAATAGAAAGCGTTCCATTTTTTAGATGCAATTTTTTTAAGTGTACCAGTAAATTGCCGGTATTCAATTGTAAACCCGTATCAGGTGTATTGCTTTGTTGGTCTCTTATTCTGATAGAATCGGGCCTTAAAGCAGGCATATCAATAATTTCGAAGAAAGGTTTATCAAGGTTTAATTGGTTTATAGAAAAAATGCCTTTGTTTAAATTTATATTGTCGGCATCTAGCAATAAAGAATTTAATTGGGCAATCATTTTTTCCCCGCGCCATTCATCGTTTTTAATAAAGCGAATATTATTAAGTTCTAATTTTTTTAAATTTAGCGTAATGCCATTTTTGTTGCCGGATGATTTGGGTGAAGCAAAGTGATCAATGATATATTGAAAATTCCAAGTACTGTCTTTTCGGTTTATATTCACATAGGCATCATCTAAACCTATATACTTCAAATCGGCAGAGTCTTTTAGAAAAAACCAGTCGGTGATTCTTAATTTCAAAGCACCTGCATATAGAAGGGTATCTTTTTGTTTATCATAAACTAAAGTGCCGTCTAAATTTACTTTATTAAAAAGTGTAAAATTTACTTTTTGTATGCGCACTTCACTGCCTAATGCTTTCGATAATTTTTTGGTAGCAATTCCTACCAACCAATTTTGAACAAAAGTGGTTTGTATGGCAATGAAGGCCAATAATATAAGTGCAATTATAATGAAAACACTGCGCCTTAATATGGTTAATGTTCTTTTCAGAGCAATGGGTTATTAATACAAAAAAATTGGTTTAAAAATAGGTCAAATTCAATACCAAAACTAAGGTTTCTCTGTGCTTAATAAAAAGTAATTCCGAATGAAAGTAAACATTTTGTTATATATGCACTAGTTGCTGAAGTTGTAAAAATGTTATTTCTGAAAAGTCAGTAATAATTTTATCGGCCATTGCCAATTCATTTACAGCGTGAGTAGTGGTTAGTGCAATAGTTTTTAAACCGGCTGATTTTGCCGATTGAATACCTGCAACCGCATCTTCAAATGCTATGCATTGATTGGGTGGTAAACCTAAAGCCTGGGCTGCTTTTTCATAAATTTCAGTATGCGGTTTGCCATGCATAATATGTACCGAATAAAGAATAGTTTTAAAAAAGTGTGCTATGGGTATGTGTTGCAACATAAAATCAATGTTGTCTTTAATACCCGAAGTAGCTATTACCATGGGAATATTCTTTTCTGCAAGAGTGTTCAATAAAGGAATTAATCCCTTTACAGGCTGAATATCAGGCGCATAAATTTCCCGATAAATGGCCTCTTTTTCATCAGTTAGGCTTTTAATGGATGCTGCATCTATATCAGGCCCAAAAATATATTTTAAAACATCTGCATTTGTTTTACCATTAAACTGCTTTAAATATTCTTCTTTGGTAAGCATGGGTAAATTTCTTTTTTTGTAAAATTCCTGCCATGCCTTTATATGATAATCGTTATTGTTAATAATAGTGCCATCTAAATCAAATGCCACGCCGAAAGGAGGTATTGCCATAAAAAAATATAAATATAATAGTCATAATAAAGTTAATAACCGGCCACTGCATCATCGCCACGAATATCTGCAGCAGTTTCTTTGTTACCATTGGTTAGTACCTTAATAATTTCGGTACGACCAATGGGTCCGCGTTGTTGAATTTTATAACCCATTGCTTCTAATTGCTGAATGGTGTTTTTAGGAAAATTAGGCTCTACAAAAATTACATCAGGTAACCATTGGTGGTGAAATTTTGGTGCTGCAATGGCTTGTTCTGCACTCATGTTAAATATTAAAACATCTACCAATGTTTGGAAAACTGAGGTGGGAATGGTAGTTCCGCCCGGAGTTCCGCAAACCATAAAAGGTTGATTGTTTTTCAATACCAGGGTAGGTGCCATTGAGCTTAGCATGCGTTTGCGGGGCTGTATAGCATTGGCTTCGCCACCTATGGCACCAAACATATTTGGCACACCCGGCTTTACACTAAAATCATCCATTTCATTATTCAAGAAAAAGCCGGCACCGCCTACTACTGTTCTGCTGCCGTACCAACCATTTAATGTGGTGGTAATGCTTACCATATTGCCTTCTGCATCCAAAATGCTGATGTGAGTTGTTTCATCGTGTTCAGCAATTTGGCCTTCTTTAATCATTGCACTAGGGGTTGGTTTGGTACTATCATAATTCGCCATGCGTTGTGTTAAGTAGGCGTTACTGGTTAAAGTTTTAACCGGAACTTTCCAAAAATCAGGATCACCCATGTAAGCAGCTCTATCTGCAAAGGCTCTACGTTCTGCTTCTACCATTAATTGTACCATTTTAGCCGTTTCAAAGCCATAACTAAGCAAAGGGCGATTAGCAATCATTTTCATTAATTGTTCAACAATAATACCACCACTGCTTGGAGGAGGCATACCAACAATGGTATATTCATTAAATTGAAAAGATAGCGGCGTTCTATCAATGGCCTTGTATTGTTTTAAATCTTCAAAGCTAATAATGCCTTTACCTCTTTGCATTTCGGCAACAATTAATTTTGCAGTTTTGCCTTCATAAAATCCTTTTGCCCCGTATTGACGAATACGTATCAAAGTTTTCGCCAAATCTTTTTGTACCAAAGTATCACCGGCTTTCCATGGTGTAGGTTTTACAAATGCATTGGGTTTTGTATTGTATTTAATAAAATCGGCACGTGTAGCATTTAATAAATGGGCTTCTTTTTCGCTAATTACAAAACCTTTATCTGCTAAAATAATGGCAGGTGTAATTAATTGTTCAAAGGGTAATTTGGCATATTTGTACATGGCAAAAATTCCGGCAATGCTTCCGGGAACACCACTGGCCAAATGCCCGTCTTGCGAAAGATGCATATTAGGATTACCATCCTTATCTAAATACATATTCCGTGAGGCTTTTTCAGGTGCCATTTCCCGATAATCAAGTGCCAAGGTTTGTCCTTTAGCAGTTCGGGCCACCATAAATCCACCGCCGCCAATGTTGCCGGCTTCCGGGAAAACCACTGCTAATGCCAATTGCGTAGCAATGGCAGCATCAAACGCATTGCCGCCTTTTTGCATAACTGCAGCGCCAATCATGCTGGCTAAAGGATGCGCACAAGCTACAGATGCATGCTGAAAAGTTGCATCTTTTGGAATGGTGTAATGATAGGGATCAATTTGTTTACCGGCACCTATTAATTCACTCTGACTGAAAGAAGGTTGGTAAGAACAACTTACAATTAAAACAGCAACGAAAAACTTATTCCATTGAATGGCTTTAAAGCAATTGGGTACGAGCATGGCGTTTTTTTTATGTATAGCAGTAATCAATTTATTACAGCAATTTACAGAAAATTTGCTCAGGCTCCTAAATAGCAAATGTAGTATCCTGCTTAAAAAAGAATTAAGCCTACAAGCGGTTTTGATTTACTTAAATAAACGTACTCTTGGGTAATTAAAATTTGAAACCTATTGTTGCTACTATGTTACCCAAATTGCCGGTTTGAATGGCATAAGTATTGGGCTTATCATTTAAGTAGTATGGGAAATTAGCATCCTTAACAAAGGTGTACACATAAGTTAAGTCGATGAATATTCCATGGTTTCTATATCCAATACCACCACTGGTAACAATTCTATTAGCTTTAATTTCAGATGCTGCATACGGACTACCATAATAAGCGGCACCTAACCGAAACATCCATGGGTCAAATTTTAATTCACCGCCAATTCTTGCATTAATGTTTCCTTTATAATAATTTTTTACGGTGCTATTCAATTGGCTGTAATAATCAATGCTCGATTGGTCGGCATTGGCGGCAGCACGAAAGCGAGCTCCCCGGTAATTTACATATTCCAAATCGGCACTTATAAAAGCGCGTTGTTGGTGTGTATTGGATACTTCTCTAAATACATAGCTGGCACTGGCAATGGCACGCCATGGAGTTACGATACTGTATTGACGTGTGCCGGGATTACCGCTATTTAATTCATCACTGGTTACCGTTCTAATTCCCGCATAAGATTCCGTATTGGCTGTTATAGACGAACGTATTTGGTCGTTAAAAGAAATGAGTTGTGGAGTATGTAAAGCAAATCCTATGCGCCAAAACTCTTTGGGTTTATATAGCATCCCTAATTTAAGGCCAACGCCAACTCCCTGCGATTTAAAGTTTTCCTGATAAGTAAAATTTGAAAAATTGTTATTAGGGTTATTGGTAGGGTCTGTTTCTGAATAAGTCAAATTCCGTTCATAATAAACTACCGGAACAGTTAAACTACCACCAATGTATAGTCTATCGGCCATATTACCGGCCAATCCCAATGCAATTTCATTATAGCCACCGCGAGTAGTGGCATCGTATGATTGTATAACGCCTGTTGAAATGGGTACTAAGCTTTGGTAACCTGCAACAGTTCCTCCGGGTCCGCTAAGGGTATCTATCAAAAAAGCTCGAAATGCCAATGATGAACCAAAAATATAATTGCTTAATGCGGCATTGGTGTCAGCTCTATCTCGGGTCAGCTCTTCTAAATATTGCTCAGTGAATGAGCTAACATTATTAAAACCTGTATATTGAATATGGTTATTATAGTTAGCCAATTGGTTCACTGAAATAGAAAAAGCTGTGCTGGTAAATTTGCTATCACTGTAACGACTGGGTGAGCCAATTACTAATCCGCTGGCGCCATACATAAATACGTTTTTGTTAGCAGTAGTATCAGTGCCACGATAATTTAATTTATTGTTATTCATTAAAAAGCCTGGAGATAATACCAACTCTCTTGTTTTGTATAAGCCTAAACCTGCCGGGTTAATATTGGCAGCTGTAATATCGCCACCTAATGAGGCCATTACGCCACCGGCAGCCATGCTTCGTGCAGATCCATTTTGGGTAAACCAAGCGGTTCTTAAAGCATCTTCCGGTGTTTGCGCAATTGTCCATTGACTCAATAGCAGGCATAAAAAGGGTAGTACTTTCTTCATAGATTGGCTTTGGTGCTTAATCTTATTATAATTAATTTTATTTTATTGGAGTTTCTTAATTTCTTGGCCCACGGCTTCCGGAAGCACTGCTTCCAACGCTGTTAAAGCCGCCACTTCTTCCTCCGGCATTGCTGCTTGGCGTAAAGGTGTTACCGTTGGTGTTAAAAGTTCTGGCTGGTCTGTACCAACTATTATTATTGGGCAAATTACCATTAGTAGAGGGGGATGATGAAAATACTCTTCTTACTAAACTCCCAAAATTATTGCCCGGTGCATAAGTATTGTCACTCTTCAATTGGCGTGGATAATTGTTGTTGCTATAATTCCTATTTAAATAGGCAGATAAATAACTACCTGAAGTTGAGCGGTTAATGATTGCAGGACTTTTATAACCAATTAATATAGAAGCCGGATTGTACCAACTATTCCAACCATAACCTAAGCCATAGCCATAGCCGTAACCATAAAAGGGCATCATGCCAAAACCGGTGGTATAGTAAGGGCTCCACATATTCCAATAGGGATTATAATAGGGGCTCCAATTACTCATGTAAGCCCAATTGTTATATATAGGGAAATCATAACGGCTATCATTCCAATAGCTATAATCATCTAATGGTGCCCACAAATAATAGTTACGGGCCTTCATACTCAAATAACGATCGTCGTTATAATTTTGAAATTCCTGATAACGATTTTCAGAACGAGTTTCTGCAACCATGGCATTGCCGGTGGTAGGAGAATAATATAAATCGTCGGGTGTTTGGGTTGATTTGTAAGCAGTAGTACAACTGCTTAACACTACAGCCAAACTTATTATGGTTAAAAAACTTGTTTTCATATTCATGTGTTTTACAAAAGTTCGTAATACTAAGTTACATACATTTGCTGCACTTTATTTAGTAATTAAAATTACATCAAAAATATTGCCTGTATTAAGCATTAATTAATTATTATGTTAATAATATGCCAAATGCTGCAATATTATAACAAAAAACTACACAAAAAGTTATGGCAAAAGAATTAACCTCTCGTGCTGAAGACTATGCGCAATGGTATAATGATTTGGTGATTAAATCCAATTTAGCCGATTATAGTGCCGTAAGGGGCTGTATGGTAATTAAGCCCTATGGTTATGCATTATGGGAGAATATGCGAGATGCATTAGACAGAATGTTTAAAGCCACCGGACACGTGAATGCCTATTTTCCGCTTTTTGTTCCTAAAAGTTTATTTGAAGCAGAAGAGAAAAATGCAGAAGGTTTTGCCAAAGAATGTGCAGTGGTTACACATTATCGGTTAAAAGCTGATACCGATAAACCCGGAAAATTAATGGTTGATCCCGATGCTAAATTGGAAGAAGAGTTGGTGGTTAGGCCTACCAGCGAAGCCATTATTTGGAACACTTACAAAAATTGGATACAATCTTACCGTGATTTACCCTTACTAATTAATCAGTGGGCAAATGTGGTACGTTGGGAAATGCGTACCCGTTTGTTTTTACGTACTGCTGAATTTTTATGGCAAGAAGGGCATACCGCACATGCAACAAAAGAAGAAGCGCTGGATGAAACAGTAAAAATGCTAAATGTATATGCCGATTTTGTAGAAAATTGGATGGCTGTTCCGGTAATAAAAGGTGTTAAAACACCCAATGAACGTTTCGCCGGCGCAGAAGATACTTATTGTATTGAAGCCTTAATGCAAGATGGGAAAGCTTTGCAAGCAGGTACTTCACACTTTTTAGGACAAAATTTTGCAAAGGCTTTTGATGTAAAATTTAGCGATAAAGAAAACAAATTAAGTTATGTATGGGCTACCAGTTGGGGGGTTAGTACCCGTTTAATTGGTGCCTTGGTAATGGCGCATAGTGATGATGACGGACTGATTTTACCTCCAAAAATTGCTCCTTTACAAGTAGTAATAGTACCCATTTATAAGGGTGATGAACAAAAAGCGCTTATTGCTGAAAAAGCTTTGCAAATTGTGCAACAACTTCAACAAAAGGGCATATCTGTTAAATTTGATGATAGCGAAAATGCCCGCCCGGGTTGGAAATTCGCTCAGTATGAAATGCAGGGTGTTCCCGTTAGACTGGCTTTAGGAGTACGCGACATTGAAAACAATGTGGTAGAAGTGGCTCGACGGGATACTAAAACAAAGGAGTCAGTTTCTTTAAATGGAATTGATGTTTTTATTGACAAATTATTAGTCGACATTCAAAACAATATTTATGAAAAAGCTTTAGCATACAGAAATACACACATTACACCTGTAAACACTTGGGATGAATTTATGGATGTACTAGAAAATAAAGGCGGCTTTATTTCAGCACATTGGGATGGTACTTCAGAAACCGAGGATAAAATAAAAGAATTGTCTAAAGCTACCATACGTTGTATTCCTATAAACAATGCTCAGGAAGCAGGGCAATGTATATTAACCGGTAAGCCTTCTACGCAAAGGGTTTTATTTGCCCGTGCTTATTAGTCATAAAATGATTGTTGTGTACTTTGTAGTGTTAAGTAAAATAGTGTTCATTTAAATTAGTATAGTTGAAACAAAAGCCTGTAAGTGCTGCATTACAGCCTTTTTTAGAAGGTAAAATGTTGCTGTTGAATAAGCCATTGCATTGGACATCGTTTGATGTGGTGAAAAAAGTAAGAATTGCTACCGGTATTTCTAAAGTTGGGCATGCCGGTACTTTAGATCCGCTGGCAACAGGTTTGCTTATTGTGTGTACCGGCGGTTTTACTAAAAAAATAAATGATTTTATGGGGTTAGATAAGGTATATACCGGCACCATTACACTTGGTGCAGTAACCCCATCATTCGATTTGGAAACCGAACCGGAACCGGTAGCTGATGTGCAAAATATACCTGAATCGGCTATTTATGCAGTCACTCAGCAATTTATTGGCAATATTTTGCAAATGCCGCCCCAACATTCTGCCATTAAAAAAGATGGTAAACCTTTATACCTTTCCGCACGCAAAGGCATTACCGTTGAAGTACAACCCCGGCCTATTACGATTCATGCTTTTGAAATTACCAGCATAGAATTACCAATTGTTCATTTTAGGGTGCATTGTTCAACCGGTACTTATATTAGAAGTTTGGCCAACGATTTTGGTGCTGCATTAGGTGTAGGTGGCTATTTAAGTAGCTTGTGCAGAACTGCTATTGGAGAATATACCTTGGACAATGCCATGGAAATCGCAGGTTTTGAAGCGCAAATAGCTATGCTAAAAAATACCTATAATTTATAAATGTTGTTAAGTACAAATGGTTGCCCAAAGTGCGGAACGATGAAGTGATTGCGACGCAACAGGCGATGCTATGAAAAGCAATAGTTGTTATAATACTTATTAAAATGGTAAGCCAATACCAAATTGAATCGCATAGTTATTTACAACGGCATTGCCTCTATTTTCGGTCCAGGTTAATTTATTTAACTCAGCCCAACCATCGTTGTATTGACGAGCAGGGTCTTTTAATTTGTAACCAAAATCAAGGCGCAGTAAAAAATAGGAAAAATCAAAACGTAAACCTGTACCAACCCCAATGGCCAAATCTTTGCCTAAGCGATGTAACTGAAAAACAGAATTAGGATCTGCGGGGTTGGGCGTCAAGCTCCATACGTTACCCATGTCGGTAAATAAAGCGCTGGTTAATTTAAAGGCGCTAAAGGTAAACAAGGGAAAACGGAATTCTATATTACCTTCTAAAGCCATGTCACCAAAACGTTCTTTGTAGTTGGTGTAGGAAATAGTATCAACTAAAATGGAAGAACCTAAACCCAGTTCTCTTAAACTCCATGCCCGCATGCTATTGGGTCCACCTTCAAAATATTGTTTAAAAACAGGTATGCTTTGTCCTGCTTTAGGAAAGGCAGCTCCGATAAAGAAGCGAGTAGCTAATTCGGTTTTACGATATTTTTTTAAATAACGATATTCACCTTCTGTTTTAATGTATTTAAAAATACGATCAGTATAAATGTTTAGTAAAGAAGTAAGGGTACCTGACTCCTCCACACCTAAACGAATGTAATGGCTTTTAGAAGGATCTCTGCTACTGTTAAAGGTTCTGATAGCTGAAATGGCCGACCCTGCTACATTTCCATCGCGGAAGGAGTTACGGAGAAACGGATTGTTTTTAAACAATGTATCTAAACCAGGAAGGGTATCAATTTTGTACAATTCTACATTTAAGGGTTTGAATGATATACTGGTAACGGCATTAGATTTGCGTGCATTTTTAGAAAACTCATACCCCCAGCTGGTAGTTAAAGAACGAAGTTGATAATAATCGCGGCGGTCAGTGTAGGAGCCTGCCATGGATAATAAGGTGCGTTTATTATCTGCCGACCTGAAAAACTTAGAGTCAATAACTCTGGGTATAATTAATTTAGGAAAGTTGTAAGCATGGCTAAGGCTAACTTGAAAAGTTTGTAACAGGGGGGCACCCGTAACACCGGGGTTTTGGGCTTGCCCAATATTTAGCTCTGTTCCTAAACGTAGGTTGGTTAACGATTGAATAGAGCGTTTCCAAATATTGCGATTGGTGTAGGAAAAGTTAGTAGCTATACCAAACAAGTTACCAATGGTAATGTCGCCGGTATTACGGCTGCCTTCTAAATTTACGCTATAGCTTTGTTTTGGAGCTGGCGTTAAAAATAAGAACAAGTCTAATGAATCCCTGGTATACGGTACCACCTTTCCGTCAACCTGTTGCCAGGCCGGTAAATGGCTAAGGTCGTTAATAGTTTTATAGTATTTCGTTTCACTGTACAGTTGGTCGTAGCGCAGGTAGGTATGTTCAATTAAGGGTTTGTAAATAAACCTACCTTCTTTATAGCGCATGGTTAAATGCTTGTAATTGAATTGTTTTAAATTTTTTTGCAGCATTATACTATCGGGCTGGTCGGTAATTTTTAATTCAGGATAATAATAAATATGGTGAATATAGTATTGCTCTAATATAGAGCTGTCTTTTGTTTGCCTTTGTTTAATTTCCACATTCCATTTGGGGTTTTCATATCGGGCCCTGTTGGCTTCTTCAATTAATTTGGCTTGTGTAAGCGGATCGAATGCCAATTGCAAAAGCTGTGTGTTAGTGGTATCTATTTCTGCATAAAAGTTGTCTTTAGTTATTTTATAATAACCGCTATCTCTAAACAAAAGTGTAAGCCTGTCTAACTCGTTGCTTATAATTTGTTTGGTGTATGGTGTTCCTTTTTTTAGTAGGGTTTTATTGCTGTTGGCTAAAGCCATTTTTTGTAAACTGGAATCAATAGGTTTAATGGCGGTATCAATTAGATGGTAACTTACAGAATCAATAGTAATGTTTTTCCCCAAATTAATTCGCATGATAATGGTTGCTCTAATTTGGTTTTTAACCGTATCGAATTTGGGTACTGAATCTTTAAACTGCGCATAATAATATCCTTGCGAGTTTAAATAAGCATTCATGTAACGGATGGTACGGCTAATATTGACTGTGTCGAAAACCGGAGGATTTTTTAAAACCTTACTAATTAGGGGTTGTTTAAACGAAAGTTTAATTTCGTTTATGTATCGGGCCTGTAAGCTATCATCCCAATAATTACTTAGCTCGTTTTTTAAGCGTTTTTTCTCATCTTTGGAAACCTTACCGGTTAATTCAACTTTATTGTCAAAAACAAAGGGTTTATTAATGGGGTAATTTTTTACAATAGAACAAGCAGCTAAATATACCAATAGCAGCAACAGGGAAATATATAAAAATAATTGCTTTAGTTTAAAATACATATCAATGCTTAGTCGGAATGAGGTCAAATATATTCAATCTTTGTGCCACAAAAAACAACGTACCGAAGATGGGTTATTTTTAGCAGAAGGAGTAAAAATTGCCGATGAAATTTTGGCATCTGATTATACTATTAAAAAAATATATGCAACTGAGGCTTGGTATAGCCAACATAAAGCACTAACAGTACCTGTTAAAGTTATTACTGATGCTGAATTAGAACGTATCAGTCAGTTGCAAACTCCCAATGAAGTGCTTTTAGTGGTAGAACAAAAGCCCGAGACTATTTTAAACGGACAAATACATGATTGGGTATTGGTGTTAGATGGTATTCAAGATCCGGGAAATTTGGGAACCATTATTCGCATTGCCGACTGGTTTGGTATTCAACAAATTGTTTGTAGCAATGATACCGTGGAATGGTATAACCCTAAAGTTATTCAGAGCACCATGGGCAGTTTTTTACGCGTAAAACATTGGTACACCCCATTACCAACTTGGTTACAGCAAGTGAAAGTGCCGGTATTAGGAGCCGTTTTAAATGGCAAACCTGTGCAACAAATTCAAAAATATAATCATGCTATTTTAGTAATTGGCAGTGAAGGAAAAGGTATTCGCCCCGAATTATTTCCATACTTAACAGAGCCGGTAACCATTGTAAAAAAAGGTGGTGCAGAATCATTAAATGCGGCAGTGGCTAGCGGTATATTAATCTCACATCTTATCGGAATATAATTGCTTTAACGGGCTGTATTTTCTTTACCAAGGCAGTAGGAATCATTAATGCCAATAAGCAAACTATAGCAGTGCCCACACATACCATTACTACCTGCCAGGCTATTAAATGTACCGGGGCAACAGATACATAATAGTTGCTTTCATCCAAATGAATAAAACCTGTGTATTGTTGTAGCAAACAAATGCCTACCCCTGCAATTAACCCAATACCAATACCAAAAACGGAAATGAACCACGCATACAACAAAAAAATATTTTGTATTAGCCGGTCCGGTGCCCCTATAGCTTTTAAAATGCCAATCATTCGGGTACGTTCTAATACCAAAATGAGTAAGCAGGTAACCAAATTAATAATGGAAACAATGGACATAACAATAAATATTACGTTGCGATTAACATCTTGAATATTAAGCCAATCAAAAATATTCGGATATACATCTGCTATTGTTTTACTACCCCAAACATTCGGAAGTTCATTTAATAAATCATTATTTATGGCATTCATGTTTTTGTAGTTATTCACAAAAACTTCATAACCGCCAATGGCGTTAGCCGGCCAATTATTAATGAATTGAATCAGCCTAATATCGCCAATAGCAAAAAGTTTATCATATTCTTCAATACCGGTTTTATACAGGCCCACTACTTTTAATTTGCGATATGTATTACTACTACCGTCGGTGGCTATAAAAAAAATGCGCAAAGTGTCGCCTAATTGAATGTTCAGTTTATTAGCTATGTTATTGGAAAGAATAATTTGTTTTAAATAGCTACTATCATTCCATTCAAGCCAATGCCCCTGCGTTAAGTAGGGTTTTAGGCGAACACTGTCATAACCTGCATCAATGCCTTTGAATAAAATTCCTTCAATTTCTCCTTTGTGCGCCAATACAGCGCTTTTAGTAGCAAATACCTGAAAATGGCTAATGCCCGGTTGATGTTTTAATATATATTCAACGGTATCATTTCGTTCAATAGGGCTTTCTTCGGCTACCAAAGCCTTATCGGTTTCAAAATGTTGTACCCGAATGTTTCCCCAAAAGCTAAATACTTTTTGTGAGATAGTTTGCTGGAAACCATTTACAAAAGCCAAGGTAACAATCATAGCCATTACACTTACCGCTGTGGCAGCAATGGCCAAACGAATAATGAACCGTGAAAAGGTTTTTTGATGATTAAAAGTAATTTTTCGGGCTATGTGGAAAGCTACATTCAAACCAATGTATTTTGAATGTTCAAAACTAAGGGGTAGGTGCCAATCGGCAAAACGCAATTAAATTATGACATTCAAGCATAGTACTGTATTTTTATTTAAAAGTTTGAAACATGAAATGGCTATCACTGCTATTTTTTACTTGTTGTATGTCGTTTTTAAAAGCGCAGGTATATGTTGATTCGGTTTATATGCCTACCATTGGTAATGTTTCCTTTTTTGTTCAAAACAATCAGCAAAGCATGCCCGTTATCCACTTAAATTCTGCCGAGCAGTTGGAATTGCATTTTGATGATATGGTTAGTTATCCCCGTAATTTTTATTATACATTTGTTTTATGTAATGCCGATTGGCAACCTGCCGATGTAAGTATTTTCGATTATTTAAAAGGATTTCAGCAGCAAACCATTAATCAATACCGCATTTCATCCATCACTCCTGAAAGGTATGTTGCTTATCAGTTATTATTACCCGATGCCAATGCCATGCCTGCTGTTAGCGGAAACTATATTTTAAAAGTTTTTTTAGATGGCGATACTTCTAAACTAGCATTTACCCGCCGCTTTTTTGTGGTGCATAACAGGGTTGATATTGCAGCTAATATTGCCCAACCATTCAATAGCCAATTGTTTTTAACCCATCAAAAAGTGCAGCTAAGCATTAATATTAAAGAGTTGAATATTTTAAATCCGCAGCAGCAATTAAAGGTAATGATAATGCAAAATTATCGCTGGGACAATGCTATTACCGGTATTCAACCTATTTTTATTAATAATAATATTTATCAATATAATGCAGAACAAGATTGTGTTTTCCCCGGAGGCAAAGAATACCGATGGGCTAATTTAGAAAGTTTTCGGTATCAAAGTGAAAGGGTAGCTTCAGTTGATAAATCAAGCATTCCCTACCAGGTATATTTGAAGAATGATTATGACTTATCTGGGCAACCTTATTTGTTAATGAACGACATCAACGGATGGTACACCATTAGTACTACCGAAATGGTGAATCCTTGGTGGCAAACCGATTATGCTTATGTGCATTTTACCTTCGTACCACCCGGTAATCATGCCTTTACCGGGCAAGATGTTTATATTTTAGGTGCACTCACTAACAATCAGTTATCCGAACGAAATAAAATGCATTTTAATGCAGATAAAGGGGTTTATGAACAAACTTTATTTTTAAAACAGGGATATTACAATTATACCTATGTTACCCGCCCTGCCAATGAAACCACCGGGCCGGGATTTTTAAAACTTACCGATGGTAATAGTTGGGAAACAGAAAACGATTATACCATTTTTGTGTATTATCGCTCATTAAACGATCGATATGATGAATTAGTGGGAATGCTCACCATTAATTCCCGATTCAATCGCCAGCGATAGTTAATGCGTATTTTCTTCGTCTATAATTTCAATGGTTGAAACATCGCTATTCAGTGTTTGTCCTAAATTATTGCCCGTCCAAACCCCCATTTTATAAGCCCCTTTTTTTAAAGCAGGAAGGGCTACTTTTAAAGTATCAATAATAAAGTTATTGCCTGCAATTTGCATGTAGGTAGGGTGGTGCAAACTTTTAATTATTTCATGTTGTCCGTTATGCATCAACAGTATACCAACATCTGTTTTAAAATCTTTGGTGTGTAAGTAATAGGGTTTAGGTAATGGATTTTTAATAGTAATAGGTATATGAATGGTATCGCCGCTGTGTATGGGTTTAGCGGGTATAGTATAATTAACTTGTAAAAATTGTGTAGGGAAAAAAGCATTCATATTCCACACTTTTTCTTGGAAATGGGGAACGGACCCGGCAGCCAATGAATCAGGTAAATCTCCAACAACCAATACCGGTTTGCCTATCCAGTTTTTATATTCTTTCCAAATATCGAATTGTGAATTTCTATTATCAATAGTGGCTATTGATGCAGCAGGTTTTCCCGTAAAATAATAATACAATGCAGGTTCTATATGGTTGTCTACAAAAACCACGGGTTTATTGTTGGCCGTTTTTGCTATTGCTTCATATTTCTGTGCATTACCCGAAAAGCCCATTTGTTTGGGCAGCACATTCAATATTAATGCGGTGCGTAAACCCAAAATCAAAACTACAGTGGCTACAATTAGTTTTCTGCTAAACTTTAAAAAGGAAGTGTTTGCTGTTAAGTATTCATTAATAATGATTAACATGGGTACAGCCGCTGCTATGGTCCAATGCGGTTCCGCATGTCCCCTAAATGTGGTTAACCAGAATATAAGAATAAAACCAATTACATTAAAATATAGCGCTCTATGATATAAATCTTTTCTATGGTATTTTATAATAATGTAAACAGCCGTTGTTAAAATAATCGGATTAAATGATAATAGTTGGTTAGGAATATATTCCCAGAAATAGGCCCATTTAAATGTTACTGCTCTTTCCACTACATGAAATTTAATAGATGGAAAGCCATTGTTAAACTGCCAAACTAAATGTGGTAAAAACAACAGTATTGTTAAACCTGCAATTACATAGGTCACCCGTTTTTTAAACAATGCAGGATTAGAAAGTAATGTTAATGCTATCACTAAAAATCCTTGGTATTTGCTATACAAAAGTCCGGTACTGCTAACAATAAGAAGCACAATATGCCATAAAGTAATTTTACGCAGAAATTGTTGGTAAGCATATAGAAAAAGGGCAGTAAAAAACAGCAGAGGAGCATCCGGTGTACTTAAAAAACCATATACCGTAAACATGACAACAGAAAATGCCGAAAGAAAAAAGAATAGAATTTGTTGGTTGCCCGGTTTACTTCTTAAATCTAATTGTTCCCATATAAACCATAGGGCTATAGGTTGTAAAACAACACTGAAAAAACGTACTTTTAAAATATTATGAAAAATAAGATTGCTGAGATGTATTAATAGAGCAACAAATGGTGGATGATCAAAATATCCCCAAGCTAAATGCCGGCTGTATAAATAATAATAAGCTTCATCTTCTTGAATGTTGGTATATATAGCTTGCAGCAGGTTAATGAGGAACCAGGCTGTAAGAAATATGTAAATTTTTTTATTACCCTTCATTGCCAAACTTTTTTTAAAAAAGAATTTGTTTAGCCGGGTATGGTGAATGCGTTTAGGTAGCTAAGAACAACAATGCGTTACGCTATATTGTTGCAAAATTAAACACTGATTTTTTTTTGAATAGAACTAAAGTCACAAAAGTTGTAAAAGAAAGTTGTTTAGAACGCTGTGTTTTTTATTCACATTTACATGAATGGGAATGTTGGTTAAAAAAAACGATGCAGTCAATTCGCAATAATTTAATTACTTGTCTTACATTTGCACCCGGCAGGTCTTACACGACCAGCTCCTGCTGAACCTCCCCAGGGCAGGAATGCAGCAAGGATAGGCGGTTGTAGCGGTGCGATGTGAGTAGCCTGCCATTTTTTTCTTTTCACTTCGTGAAATGATACCTCACCTTCAGTCTATTATTCACTGTTTAAATAGTTTATCATGAAATTTTTTATTGATACCGCTAATTTGGCTCAAATTAAAGAGGCCAATGATTTAGGTATTTTAGATGGTGTAACCACCAATCCCTCTTTAATGGCTAAAGAAGGCGTTAAAGGTACTGACGCTATTATGAATCATTATAAAACCATTTGTGAAATGGTGAATGGTGATATTAGTGCAGAAGTATTTTCTACCGATTTTGATGGCATTATTGCCGAAGGTAAAAAATTAGCTGCTATTCATCCAAACATCGTGGTTAAAGTACCCATGATTAAAGATGGTGTAAAGGCCATTAAATGGTTTACCGATAACGGCATTAGAACCAATTGCACTTTGGTGTTTTCAGCCGGTCAGGCTATACTGGCTGCCAAAGCAGGTGCAAAATATGTATCACCCTTTTTAGGCCGTATTGATGATAGCAATTGGGATGGGGTTGAGTTAATTGCCCAAATTGCACACATCTATTCTGTACAAGGTTTTGAAACAGAAATTTTAGCTGCTTCTATTCGCAGTTCATTACACATTGTGAAATGTGCAGAAGCCGGTGCTGATGTATGCACATGCCCGCTCGATTCCATTTTAGGCCTATTGAAACATCCATTAACCGATATTGGATTGGCTAAATTCTTAGAAGATGCTAAAAAAATGTAATTTTTAGTTTTTTAATTTATAGAAAAAACTACATACCCGGTATGTAGTTTTTTTAATGAAAAATAGTTGCTTATGCTTGCTTGGGTACTTATTGCCGTAACAACTGCACTTATTGCTATTATTATTTTTTGGCCGCGCCACCAAAAAGTTCAACCCATGCCTAATAATTGGCGGCAACTGCTGCAACAAAATGTAACATTTTATAAGGCATTAAGTGCAACCGATAAAACAAAATTCGAGCAAAGGGTAATGCAATTTTTAAATAATGTAGCCATTCACCCGGTAAAAACAACATTAACCGATTTAGATAAGGTATTAATTGGCAGCAGTGCTATTATTCCTATTTGGGCATTTCCTAAATGGGAATACTTCAATTTAAAACATATTTTATTATATCCCAACGCATTTGAAGCGCAAACCTTTGATATACAAGGTGAAAACCGCGATGTATTAGGTATGGTAGGTACCGGAGTAATGAATCAAATCATGATTTTATCGCAAGTTGCAGTAAGAGAAGGTTTTTTGAATCATTATTCAAAAAGTAATACAGCTATTCATGAATTCGTGCATTTGTTAGACAAGTCCGATGGTGCTACCGATGGTATTCCTGAAAATTTATTAGACAAAGCTTATGTTTTGCCTTGGGTAAAATTAATGCATGAAACTATCCGGCAAATGCAGGAACAACATTCCGACATTAATATTTACGGAGCCACCAATCCTGCAGAATTTTTGGCAGTAGTAAGTGAATATTTTTTTTCGCAACCTCATTTGTTGGCGGAACACCATCCCCAATTGTATGAGTTGTTAGAAAAAATATTTCATCAAAATCCGGCATCATATAACATACAGCCGGCAATATAAAATTAGCTTAATGACACTTTACAGCCTAACCGATTGCTTTCAAATGCTTTCTCAATAATATCAATCACTTTGGTGCTTTCGTCAATGGTAACGGGTAGGGGTTTGCCATGAATGAGTGCTTGAAATAAATCTTCAAAATAGCCCATATAATCCCCTTTTTCAGTGGGTACGTGCTCTTTTACCACTTCACCATTTATTAAGGTATGCAGTAAGCCCTCTTCTTCTTTCGGTTCAATGCCCCAATTTGGCATGGTGGGCTTTAGGCCTTCAATTAAATGTTTCTCTTGTACATCGGCTTTCGACTTTAAAAAAGTACCTAAAGTGCCAAATACAATATATCCGGGTAAAGGTTCCCGAATAAAATAGCCGCTTTTTAAACGAACCCTGGTTTTAGGATAATATAACAATACTTCAAAATAATCGTCAATCACACTTCCGGGGCGGGTATAAGCAATATCAGCAAATAAGGCTTCGGGCTTGCCAAACAGTTGCAATGCCTGATCAATTAAATGCGATCCTAAATCGTATAAAACACCGGTACCTGGTTTGCCGGTTTCTTTATGGGCTTTTGAACTTAATTGGGGCGCGTATCGATCGAACCTTAACTCCGCTTCTACAATATTGCCTAATACACCCGATGTAATAATGCGTTTAGTGGTTAAATAATCGCTATTGTAGCGTCTGTTTTGATAAGGACATATTATTTTGTTTTTTTCAATGGCCAATTGCTTTAATTCGTTTGCCTCTTTCACTGTAACCGTTATTGGCTTTTCTAAAACAACATTTTTGCCGGCCAACAATGCCTTTTGTGTATACTCAAAGTGGGTATCGTTAGGGGTATTTACAATTACTAAGTCAATATCATCTGCCAATAATTCATCAATGGTATCATACGATTTTGCCTGCGGATAAATTTGTTGTATTTGTTTTTTGCTTCTTTCCAAGGCTCCTTTTAACCGGTAGCCGGGATGTGCATCAATAAAAGGCGCATGAAATACTTTACCGCTCATTCCAAAAGAAAGTAGCGCTGTTTTAATGGGTGCATTCATGGTTAAGAAAAATTTGTAATAGTTGAATGGAATTTATCTTATCATTCAGTTGCCGAAGCTACAATATTTTAAAGTAGTTTCTCATCATTTTTTTCTATTAATGCGTAACTAAATAGTAATTTTTTAAATAATGTTATTGTTAAAAAGAGATTTTTTATTGATTGGTGGTTGCATCTATACAACAACCCAATGGTATTTTTGTTGATATTGCCGGAATGCAAGGATGGGTTTGTATGGTGTTGCAATACTTTAGTGTATCAGGCACATATTATTTTTGAAAAATGTATAGGTATGTATGACGTAATTATTGTCGGTAGTGGTTTAAGTGGATTAGTGGCTGCGCAGCAGTTACTGCAATACGGAAAAAAAATATTGGTTTTAGAAGCTCAACCACAAATCGGTGGTAGAATTCAAACTTATACCGGTATCAATGGCACACCTATGGAAATGGGTGCTACCTGGTTGGGTAACAAGCATACTTATTTGCGGCAATTATTAACGCAATCCGGAATAACCTTATTTGAACAATGGCAGGGTGGGAATGCCATTATTGAAGCACAAGGTATAATGGAAAAGTATGCAATGCCTCCAGCGGAGCCTTATTATAGAATAACCGGTGGCAGTTCTTCTATTATACAATATCTTGCTAATTTCATAGGCCTTGCAACCATTCATACAAATGCAGTGGTAAACGCCATTGAATGGAAGGATGATTATCTGCAGGTAATTTGTAACAATGGTCATTCATACACCTCTTCTTCTGTTATTATGGCCATTCCTCCACAAGTTGCTGCAAAAACCATCACCTTCCAACCTGCATTACCCAATCATTTAGTACAAATAATGCAGCATACCCAAACCTGGATGGCGGGGTCCATTAAATTTGCCTTAGCCTATACAACCCCATTTTGGAAACAAATATTCAATGTTAGCACTATATACAGCGATAAGGGTCCGGCTACAGAAATGTACGACCATACTGATGCAACAGAACAGCATTTTGCTTTAAAAGGATTTTTATTGCCCCATTTGAGTAAAGCAACACCCTTGCAAAGAAAAGAATGGGTGGTACAACAATTTCAGCGCTATTTTGGTACCATGGCTAATTCCTTTATTCAATATACCGACTATGTATGGTGTAATAATTGGGTGGGCTGTGGTGAAGAACAGAACCACTTATTGCCACACCAAAATAACGGCCATTATTTATACACCAACAGTTATATGAACGAACGTTTATTTTGGGCGGGCACTGAAACGGCACAGCAATTTGGTGGGTATATGGATGGTGCAGTTGAAGCCGGTTTACGTGCTGCTAATGCCATACAACAAATGCCCATACATTAAAAAGGTATTAATGCCCGGTTAAGTGTATGCAGCCATTCATCCTGATGCCTTGTTAAGTTTTAAAAGGTTCAGTTATCTTCGTAAACATTTTACATAAGGTTTGCCACCAAATATTCTTTTTTTCTGTTGGCTTTCAGAAATTAATTAGTAAAATATATTATGCGAAAAATTACTCTATTATTGGCAGGCATTTTTATTTTTCTGTGCAATGGGCCAATGTGGGCACAATTGCCCCCTATTGAAAACAGTGCTACCATATACTTGCAAATGAAAAAATTAAATGTATTGGGTAGTGTTTTATATGTTGCTGCGCATCCCGATGATGAAAACAATACTTTATTGCCCTATTTAGCGAAAGGTGCATTGTATAAAACTGCTTATTTAAGTTTAACCCGTGGCGATGGGGGACAAAATTTAATTGGTGATGAACAGGGTTTTGAATTGGGCTTAATAAGAACAGAAGAATTGCTCGCTGCCCGCCGCATTGACGGCA
The DNA here is from genome assembly GCF_049968455.1 of Hydrotalea sp. Taxonomy (NCBI): domain Bacteria; kingdom Pseudomonadati; phylum Bacteroidota; class Chitinophagia; order Chitinophagales; family Chitinophagaceae; genus Hydrotalea; species Hydrotalea sp. Next base: position 54,219 of record NZ_JBMFQT010000018.1, read on the forward strand.
GTGGTCAATATTTTAGCCGTGCTTATGAATTTGGATTTAGTAAAAGTGCCGATGAGGCTTTACACACTTGGGATAAAGACAAAGTATTGGCCGATATTGTATGGGTGATACGCAAATACCAGCCCGATATTCTTATTACCCGATTTCCACGCGATAAGCGTGCAGGCCATGGCCACCATTGGGCTTCGGCTATTTTAGCCAATGAAGCCTTTAAAGCTGCCGCCGACCCAACGAAATTTCCCGAACAATTTCAATACGGCGTTAAGCCATGGCAAGCCAAGCGCATTATGTGGAACACTTACAACTTTGGAAGTGTTAATACAACAGCTAATGATCAGTTGAAAATTGAAGTAGGGGGATACAATCCTTTGTTGGGAGAGAGCTATGGCGAAATTGGCGGTGAAGCAAGAAGCATGCACAAAAGCCAAGGCGAAGGCAGGCCAAGAAGAGAGGGCAGTATTACGGAATATTTTACCACTACCGGGGGTACACCACCCGATAGTACTTTGATGGATGGAATTAATATTACCTGGACAAGAATTAAAGGCGGCAATGCCATTATACCAAAAGTAAATGCATTGTTGCAACAATATGATATTCAACATCCTGAACATTCAATCCCTGCATTGGTAGAAATTTATCATGCCATACAACAACTGCCTGAACAAAATAATTGGACAAAAGAAAAGTTGAATGAAGTGAAAGATTTAATAGTTGCCTGCAGTGGTTTAATGGCCGAAGCTACCAGTAATAATGAATATGCCGTACAGGGCCAACACATGCAGTTACAATTTTTTGTGAACAAACGGTTACCCGTTGCTGTGCAGTTACAGCAAATTAGCTTGGCCAGCGAACAAACTATCTTATTCGACACAACCTTACACAGCAACTTATCAACCAACAATAATATTGCCTTCGATAAACAATTCCCCGTAGCATTGCAACAGCCCATTTCTCAACCTTATTGGTTGGCCAAACCCATGGAGAATGTAGGGATGTTTACGGTAACAGACCAAACCTTAATTGGCAGGCCGGAAAGTAAACCTGCTTATACTGCTACTTTTACTTTTAAGGTAGATGATATTACTTTTACTATTCAAAAGCCGGTACAATACAAGTATGTTGATCCTGTTAGGGGAGAAGTGTATGATCCCTTTGTTGTAACTCCACCCGTTGTTGTTGGCTTGCAACCCAATGTAGCATTGAATAATGTTATTCGTAATGGAAAGCCCATACCTACGCCCGACATGCATTTGCAATTGCAGGCCAATTACAATGCCGCTTCTGTACCGGTAACATTTCAATTACGACAAGGAACTAACGTTGTTTATTCAAAAGATACAGTACTGCAATTTGAAAACGGGAAAAACTATGCATGGTCCGTTCCTTTAAACAGGGTATTTCAAACCAATCAGTCACAAATTATTCAACCTTCGGTAACCTTGCCGGTGCTGGGGCAAAAAGAAACCTATCATTATAATTTAAAACGTATAGCCTACAACCATATTCCAACCATACATTATTTTTATACCGACAGTGTAAAAGTAATTACCGAGCCAATTAAAGTGGTGGGTACAAAAGTAGGGTATGTAGCCGGTGCAGGCGATAAACTACCCGAAGCCATTCAGCAATTGGGTTATTCGGTGCAAATGTTGCAGGAGCAAGATATAACAGATGAAAAGTTACGTCAATTTGATGCCGTTATTATTGGTATTCGTGCTTATAATATTCATGAGTTTTTAACCACTAAAAACGATATTCTTAATCGCTACATCTATAATGGAGGTAACTTGATTATTCAATATTTTAAAAGCAATTATATTAATAACAAACCTGTAAAAGCAGGGCCTTATGCTTTTTTGGTAAATGGTAGTCCACGAGTTACAGAAGAAAATTCGCCTGTGCAATTTGTATTACCCAAACATAGTGTACTCAATTATCCAAACACCATTACGGAAAAAGACTTTGAAGGATGGGTACAAGAGCGAAGCACATACCAGGCACAAACCAACGATACCCATTTTGAAATGCCGCTTCAAATGCACGATAGCGGTGAAGCACCCTCAAAAGGTAGTTTGCTGATTGCCCCTTATGGTAAAGGCAATGTGGCTTATGTTAGTTTGGTATTGTTTAGGCAATTACCTGCAGGTGTGCCCGGTGCTTATAAATTAATGGCCAATTTAATTGCATTACCTAAACACAATTAATTACATGCATCCACGAAAAAAAATAGGTTTTGTTACTTTATTAATTATTGGAATTGCGCTGGGTTTTTTAATTAAAAACGTGAAAATAGGTTTGATAATTGGCTTGGCCATAGGCTTGTTTGCCGGAAGTTTGGTGAATAGTAAATAAACGCGCTAATGTAAATTGGTTAAACTTTTTAAAAAATAGCTTCAAAAAAAGTTATTACTTTCCTGTTTGACAATTATTCCGTAAAATGCAATAGCAAAGCAGCTGTTTATGCTAATAAGTTTGCATAAAATGCTATTAAAAAAAGTGTAGTGTAAATAAAAATGAATGCAGCCATGGCATCTAATAAAAATATATCTTTTTGGTCGGGATGGAACAAATGGTATATACTGATTGTAGTTGTATTGGTTGTTGAAATTTTATTTTTTTCCTGGTTTACACATTATTTTTCATGAACCGAATAGACTGGCTGGTACTTATACTGATACTATCTGGCATTATAGCTTACGGATTGTATAAAAGCAGAACAGAAAAAAATCTGGATGGCTATTTTTTGTCCAATCGGTCTATGCCCTGGTATTTAATTTTACTCAGTGTAATGGGTACACAGGCCAGTGCCATTACTTTTCTTTCTGCACCCGGGCAGGCATTTACTGACGGTATGCGCTTTGTGCAATACTATTTTGGTTTGCCCTTAGCAATGATTGTTATTTGCATCAGTTTCGTGCCTTTATTTAGTAAATTAAAAGTATATACTGCTTATGAATTTTTAGAGCAACGTTTTAATTTGAATACAAGGGTTTTTACCTCCTTCTTATTTCTTTTATCCCGTGGGCTTTCTACCGGTATAAGTATTTATGCACCTGCTATTATTCTTTCCTCTTTATTTGGCTGGAATATTTATCTCACCAATATTTTAATGGGGGGCTTATTAATTATTTATACGGTTAGCGGGGGTGCCAAAGCAGTAGCCTATACCCAACAATTACAGTTGGCGATTATTTTTGTTGGAATGATTATAGCTGCCTACATGATTGTGCATCTTTTACCCAACGGTGTAGGGTTTACGGATGCTTTGAAGATTAGCGGCAGCAGTGGTAAATTAAATGTTATTACTACCGGATTATCTTCAAAAGGGTTTAACTGGAATGATAAATACAATTTGTTTAGTGGCATTATTGGCGGATTTTTTCTAGCCTTATCCTATTTCGGTACCGATCAAAGTCAGGTGGGGCGCTACTTAACCGCCAAAAATGATAAAGAAAGTAAAGTAGGTTTATTAATGAATGGATTGGTAAAAGTGCCCATGCAATTCGGTATATTATTAATTGGCGCATTGTTATTTACTTTTTATCAATTCACTCGTCAACCTATTTTTTTCAATCAGGTAGTACACGAGCAGCTATTGCAAAGCAGTGAAAAAAACAATGCCCTTCAGTTAGAAAATACCTACAACCAAATCAATCAGCAAAAGCAACAAGTGTTGGCACATTGGAACGATAATACTTTATTAGCCAAACAGCAGTTACAACAGTTAAACAATCAGGCTGCCGATGTAAAAAACAACTATCAACAATTATTACAAAAGGCAGGTATTAATGGCGATACCAATGATACCAACTATATTTTTTTACGGTTTGTCATTGATTATTTACCGCATGGGTTAGTAGGTTTATTAATTGCTATTATTTTTTTAGCCTCTTGGGGATCCATTGCAGCAGCCCTAAATTCATTAGCAGCTACATCGGTTATTGATTTTCATTTGCGATTTAAGAAATCAGCTACCGATATGCCTGCCAATTTTGATGATGCACTGAGCAAGTATCATATTTCAAAATATTACACATTAGCCTGGGGCATTTTTTGCATTGTAATAGCCGAGTTTGTAATAGGCATGGGCAGTTTAATAGAAGCCGTGAATGTGTTGGGGTCATTGTTTTATGGGGTAATACTCGGTATTTTTTTAGTGGCCTTTTACATGAAACAAATAAAAGGCAACGCCGTATTTTGGGCGGCTATATTGAGCGAGGTAGTAGTGGTTTTAGTGTTTGTGTTGAATAAATACAACATTATTGGTATTAGCTTTTTATGGCTAAATGTAATTGGTGCTTTATTGGTTATGCTGTTGGGTCTGTTGTTTCAATATATTTTCTCCATCCGCCAACCTGTTTGAAAATGGCCATTCTTTATTGCTTTTGGCTTTTAAAAAATATGCTATGGTACCTAAGGCCGTTACCGTTATTCCTCCCAGCATCATAGTAGTTCCTGTTGATATAAAAATATACAGCCATATCAAAATAGCCAGTACAGCCGGTATAGGATACAAGGGCATATGCCATGCAAAGTATTGTTTCCCTTTTCGTTTTACCAATAAAATTAAACCAACCGACTGACCAATAAATTGTATTAAAATACGCATGGCTAAAATAGCATCAATTACATCGCGTAGCCGGAATAATAAGCTGAATACAAAGGCAGTTGCCCCCAACACCAAAAGCGATACATAAGGGAAATGTTTGGTGGGATGCAGTTTTGCAAACACTTTAAAAAAAGCTCCATCTGCCGCTGCTGCATAGGGAATACGGCTATAGCCTAAGGTAGCTGAAAACACCGATGCAAAAGCTACCCATAGAATTAATAGCGTTGCTACTTTTGCAGCGGAATTTCCGGCTATTTGTTCAATAAAACTGCTAACCACAAATTTGCTTTGTTGAATAACCGGTAAGGGTAATACCCCTGCAATACTGATGTTCATTAATAAGTACAATACAGCAATACCGGCAATTGAAATAAACATACTGCGCGGAATGTTTTTACGGGGATGTTTAATTTCTCCACCTAAGTGGCAAACATTATAATAACCCAAATAGCTGTACACCGTTTTTACACTGGCAAATCCCAATGAAGCGGCAAAGGCATGATTAATAGTTAATCCATCATTCATGTGTAAAATAGGTTGCATAAAATGGCCATGCAATAAGCCACCGCTAATTATCCAAACCATGGTAAACAATACACCGCTCCATAAAAACACACTAATTTTTCCAATGGCATCAATTTTTCTGTACAATAAAAAAACAATGGCAATAACAACGGTTCCGCTAATGCATTTTGACACGAAATTGCTGTAAGGAAATAAAAATGAAGCATACTGTGCAAAGCCAATAGCCGCAGAGGCTATTACCAATGGGGCTTGAATCATGGTTTGCCATACAAATAAAAAACTCATTAACTTCCCCCACTTGGGGCCATAGCCTTCTTTTAAAAAGTTATAACTACCTCCCGCTAAAGGAAAAGTAGCACCCAATTGACTCCATACATTCGCATCAATTACCGACAGCAAAGCGCCGGCTATCCAGGCATACAAATACCAAGGGCCATTCATACTTTCGGCTACCACGCTCAACACCACAAAAGGGCCAATACCCACCATATCCGTCATGTTAATGGCAGTTGCTTGTAATAAACTAATCTTTCTGTCTAGTTTTGGTTTATTCATCTTCAGTTTACAAAATAAGGCTTTTCTTTGTTGTAAACATCGTGTTGTTATGGCCAATCATTTTCCCATGGTGAACTGGGCTAACGGAGCCGGTATTTATGAAGTAAATATTCGGCAATACACCCCCGAGGGTACCTTTCAGGCATTTGCCAAACATTTACCCCGTTTACAACAAATGGGGGTACGTATATTGTGGTTCATGCCCATTACACCCATTAGTCAGGAAAAACGGTTAGGGGTATTAGGCAGCTATTATGCTTGCAGTACCTATACGGATATTAATCCTGAGTTTGGAACTATTGCTGATTTTCAACATTTGGTACAACAAGCACAGGCGTTGGGTATGAAAGTGATTATTGATTGGGTAGCCAATCATACCGGATGGGATCATGAATGGACGAAAGCGCATCCCGATTGGTATATCAAAGATGCCCACGGTGGGTTTACTGAAAAGAACGGATGGACCGATGTAATAGATTTAGATTATACCAATGCCTCCATGCGTGCCGCCATGATAGCAGCCATGCAATTCTGGATAAAAACTGCCCATATTGATGGGTTTCGGTGCGATATGGCCCATTTAGTGCCCTTAGATTTTTGGGTAGAAGCACGCAGGCAATGCGATGCCGTTAAGCCCCTGTTTTGGTTAGCGGAAACTGAAAATGTGGCTTATCATGATGCCTTTGATGTTAGTTACGCTTGGGAATGGATGCATCAAACCGAAGCCTATGTAAAAGGGAATGCGCCCTTAAGTGCCTTATACAACGTATTGCATCATTACACACAATATCCCCCCAATAGTTTTAAATTATTTTTTACGGCTAACCACGATGAAAACAGTTGGAATGGTACCGAGTATGAAAAATATGGTGATGCAGCTTTGCCATTGGCCGTACATAGTTTTTTATGGAAGGGTTTCCCCCTTATTTACAGTGGGCAAGAAAATCCCAACAAAAAACGCCTTTCTTTCTTTAATAAGGACTTGATTGAATGGCAACCGACGCCTGCTTTAGCTTCATTTTATAGTACATTATCTAAATTACGTCAATCACCCATCGTTATGGAAGGCGATACCTTTATTTTACCTGTTGATGGTAACAATATTATGGCCTTTATGCGCCATTGGCAAAACGAAGTACTATTGGTGTTATTGAATTTAAGTAGTGAACCACGCCAAAAATTGGTTGTGCAACATGCATTATTAAGTGGTGCATTTACCAATGTTTTTTCCGGTATTACCCACACTTTAACGGCACCTGCTTCATTTGAATTGCAGGCATTTGAATATTTGGTGTACCATAAGCAAGGGTAAGTAAGGGTAATAGCGCTGAATTACACTGTAGCATCATGTAATTCAATTGTGGCAGTGTTGCTTATCTAAGGCTGTATTTCCATTCATTTGGTTATTTTCCGTAAGTACATCTTTATTTTTAAACGCAATTTGCAAATGCCGGGGCAGAACTTGCAGCCCATGTAATACTGCCAGCTGTTCTGCAGCTTCCTGCAAAGACAATCCTTGTTTTAATAGTTGAATTAAGTGGCCTGTAATGCGTTGTTGCAAACCCTTTTGTGGGGGTAGTTGCCGATAAATGGCACTGGCAACGGGTGAAGCTATTTTCAGCCATTCACTGTATTGGCGTTGCGTGGCAAAAGCCGGATCGGAATAAAAGCGTTGTTGATTGAT
>NZ_JBMFQT010000019.1:0-50132 GCF_049968455.1 Hydrotalea sp.
CTTACAATTTCAATGGCCATTGAAATTGTAAGTTATTATACCCCTGTTGCACCTGAAATGAGTGAAATAGATTTTATAAATGCCATTTTACAAGAAGCTGATTGCGATTTGCTGCTCGATGTAAATAATGTTTTTGTGAATGGATTTAATCACAATTATAACCCCAAAACATTTATTGCGCAACTACCCATGCAAAGAGTAAAATACATACATATGGCAGGACACGAAAAAGTGGCTGATGATTTAATTATTGATACACATGGCGAAGCTATCATTGACCCTGTATATGATTTGTTTGCTTATACTTTACAACTTTTAAACAGAGATGTACCTGTATTATTAGAGCGAGATTTTAATATTCCGGAATTAGCTGAATTGCAATTCGAAATAAATAAACTTAGACAAATTAAACAGCAAATACTTCAACTTCAATCATATGCAGTTACATACTAATACACAAATTTATCAGAGCCAATTGGCAAAGTATTGCAGAACAGGTGAATGGTTACATATTCCGGGTGTACATACTACACACGTACAACAATATAGAAGATTGGTTTACAATGTAATTGATGAAATGTTACAGCATGCCTACCCCGTTATGCATAGCCTGATTTTAGAAAACGAATGGAATAATTGTGTTCAACAGTTTTTTAGTACACACAATTGTATTTCACCACAAATATGGTTCATGCCTCAAGAATTTTTAGCATTTGTATGCAATAAAGTTCCGGCTATGCTTACAAAATATCCTCATTTACCAAATTTAATGTTGTATGAATGGGCCGAGGTAGAATTATTTATGATGGAAGACATCGATGTGCCTTACACTACTACAGGCGATGTGCTTTTTAGCAAATTAATCATCAATCCGGAACATCGTTTATTGGCATTTAATTATCCTATACATCAAAAAAATGTATCTAAGATTTTGCCTGCGGATAAAGGTAATTATTATTTAATTGGCCATAGAAATAAGGAAGGTAATGTTGGGTTTACCGATTTATCGCCAGTGTTGGTACGTATGATTGAGTATTTAGAAGAAAAGCCACTTTCTATAATAGAATTGATTCAACAGTTGGAAAATGAATATAATATTAACTTGTCTGAAATTGATAAGCAAAATTTAATTCAATTTTTTCATAATGCATTAAAGCAACAAATTATCATAGGATTTGCTGTTGGGCATTCAAAAAATGTATTGATTTAATCTAATATCCTTGCAGGAAAACCATTTTTTAAATATTATTCAGTTTTAAAGTATATAGCAATATGAAAAATTCTTTACAATCAATATGTAACCAATACGAGGTTATTACCGCAAAGTTCGGTTATTTACCACTTTTGTTTATACGCTTAATACTAGCATATGGATTTTTGGGCCCAGCCACCATGAAATGGAATGATATACATGCCGTTGGCGATTGGTTTGGAACACTAGGTATACCTGCCCCTCATTTTAATGCCTACTTGGCTGCTTCAACAGAAAGTGTTGGAGTGGTATTGTTGTTGTTGGGTTTAGGTACCCGGTACATAGCAATTCCTTTAATTATTGTAATGTTGGTAGCCATAAGAACCGCGCATTGGGGCAATGGTTTTGAAGCAGGTAACAATGGTTTTGAAATTCCTTTATATTACATTATTATGCTACTCACTTTAATTAGTTTCGGTGCCGGTAAAATTAGTTTGGATGCTTGGTTATCAAGTAAGTTTAAAGTAAAACCTGCAGCCATAAACAAATCAATGCTAAGTCATTAATCTAATTTAGGGTTGGCGTTTAGAAGAAATTGATTGGGTAATTACATTTATAATATAAGTGTGATTAATAGTTTTTTAAGGATTGTTTTTATGAAATTTCAAAATTGTTGCTATATTTATGAACTGTTTTAATAAACGTTTTTAACAATTTAGTAGTTGTATATTAAAGCAGGTTAGATGAACTATGAAGCATACCACACTTTTGTGGGGTAATGGCTCATAGTTTTTTTTTATCCAAATTGTATATTGTTAGTATTAAAAGTAAATAAAAAACAAATCACATAAAAATGAAAAAAACACTGTGCATTCTCCTTTCATTACCATTGCTATTCATGGCTTGTAAATCTAAAACTGCTTATGAAAAAATAACCCACAACCCAATGCTGTACACACAAATGCAGCATGAATTAAATTATGTAATTATTTACGACATTTTTACCCCTCCTGTAGCTTCAAGGGTATTTGCTTATTCTAATTTAGCTGCTTATGAAGTATTGGCAAAAGAAGGTAAACATTTTGAATCATTAGAAGGAAAAATTAAGGATTTAGATAGTATTCCTGCCCCAACCGCGGTTGAAAAAAATGCTATTGATTACCCTTTTGCAGCTACCATAGCTTTTATGAAAGTAGGAAAAGAACTCACTTTCTCGCAAGATAAAATGCAACATATTACCGATTCTCTGTTAGATGTTATAAAGGAATCGGGGATACCCAATGATGTTTATAATAATTCTGTAAACTATGGAACCGCAGTAGCCAATGCTATTATTCAATGGAGTAAAAAAGATAATTATGCCCAAACACGTGGGGCTCGATTTACGGTAACTAATTTAGAAGGTCATTGGGAACCTACACCTCCGGGATATTTTGATGCAGTAGAACCCAAGTGGATGACTATAAGAACTTTAGTGATGGATTCTGCTCAGCAAATAAAAGCACCAGGTCCAATTCCTTTCAATAAACAACCCGGTAGCCCTTTTTATATAATGGCAAAGCAAGTAATGGAAACCGGCAATCATTTAGATTCTACCGAGAAATGGATAGCCAATTTTTGGGACTGTAATAGTTTTAAATTGCATGTACAAGGACACCTTATGTTTGCTACTAAAGCAATGACCCCCTGTGGCCACTGGATGGAAATTGCCGGTACCATTGCCAAAAATAAAAATGCCGACTTTTATAAAACTGTATATACTTATACCGGTGTGTCATTGGGTATTTTTGATGCTTTTATTGCCTCTTGGAATGCTAAATACACTTACGATTTAATAAGACCGGAAACCTACATTAATAAATATATAGACGCTAATTGGAAACCTTATTTACAAACACCACCATTTCCGGAATACAATAGTGCCCACTCCACTATTTCTAGTGCATCTGCAGCTGTTTTAAAAACTATTTACGGAAATGAAACTCCATTCAGGGATTCAAGTGAACGTAATTGGGGGTGGCCGGATAGAAGTTTCCCATCAATAGATTCAGCTGCAAGGGAAGTTTCTATGAGTCGTTATTACGGTGGTATCCACTATTTGCCTTCTGTTTGGGATGCCTATGCGCAGGGCAAGGAAATTGGTTTATTAGTAATGAGCAAATTGTTAAAAAATTACAAAGAATAATAGCACTCTCTTTTTAATCCCTTATCTAGCGCCTAGTATTTTTTTACGAAGGCGCTTTTTTAATTGATTATAGGGCAATAATGTAAGGCTTTAATCATTCATTTGCCAAGTAAACCAACAAGCTTCAAGCACACTTTTAAGCTACCTAGCCTTAGCAAATTTAAGCTAAACCCCTACCTTCGCTGCATGCAACAGTTAGCTATTCCCATTACCAATCATTCTCATCACCCATTACCTGCCTATGCTACTGCAGGATCTTCCGGTATGGATTTACGCGCTTTTCTACTTCAATCTGTTACCTTGCAGCCATTAGAACGCGCTTTAATTCCCACCGGACTGCATATAGCATTACCCGAAGGCTTTGAAGCACAAATAAGACCTCGCAGTGGTTTGGCTATTAAGCAAGGTATTACTTGCCTGAATACTCCTGGAACAATAGATGCCGATTACAGAGGTGAAATAAAAGTAATTTTAATTAATCTTTCTAATGAACCGGTAACACTTAATGATGGCGATAGAATTGCACAAATGGTTATTCAAAAAATTGAACAAATTAATTGGATGCCTGTGCAAAGTTTAACGGAAACTACCCGTGGAGAAGGCGGATTTGGACATACCGGAAAACAATAAAATATGATGATGCAACGACTTTTTGTTTTTATACTTTTGGTTTCTGCTGTTTTTGCCTGCCATCCTGTAAAAAAGGTACAAAATATTGAAAAGGCTATTTCAAAAAAAGATACGGCTCAAACAGTGATTGTTACTGAAACCCCGAAGGTTGATTCGGCAGCTATTGTGAAGGATATTATGGAGAAGGTAATGAAACGCTCTATTGATTTTAAAACCTTTAATGCTAAAATTAAAGTTGATTATGAAGGGGCCGAAGAAAGTGAACATGTTACTGCTTACTTAAGCATGATTAAAGATAGTGTTATTTATGTAAAAATTGCACTGCCTCCCTATGGTGTAGTGGCAAATGTTTTGGTAACGCCCGACAGTGTGGTGTTAATTAAACTTAAAGGTGGTAAGTCTATTCAATACAGAAGTATTGCTTATTTGCAAGAAGTTACGCAAATACCTTTTGATTTTACTACACTGCAAAACCTAATTGTGGGGAATCCGGTTTTTTTAGATAGTAACGTGGTTTCCTATAAATCGGGCAATAAACAATTGTTGGTATTGATGGTGGGTGATATGTTTAAGCATTTGGTAACATTAGATAATATAGATTTCAGAATATTACATAGTAAGTTAGATGATGTTGATTTACAACGGAACCGCACTTGCGATATTACTTTTAGTAATTATCAGCCCATTGATGATTTTTTGTTTGCTACCTTTCGACAAATATCAGTAGCTGAAAAATCGCGATTGGATATATTTCTTGATTTTAAAGAGTTTTCATTTAATGAGCCGTTAAAATATACCTTTTCGGTTCCTAAAAAATATAAAATGAAATAATATTGTTGGGGCTGTAGCGTTAATGAAAAATTAATTCATAAGTCTTTTTTTTAAAATGTGGAGGTTTTTAGCATGCGTTTAATATTGTTTTGTTTTTTACTGTTTCCCATTTTGCCGGTATGGGCACAAACACAAGGTAGTACACAGCAACCACCTACCCGTGAAGCTTTGCAGCAACAACAAAAACAATTGCAAGAAGAAATTGACAACTTAAATGCAACCTTAAATGCCATTCGCAAAAACAAGAAGCAATCATTAACTGAAGTGGCCATTATTCAAAGAAAACTGGCTATACGTGAACGCTTAATTCATAAAATTAATCAGGAAATACAACGGTTGAATGATGACATCTATAATAAACAATTAGAAATTAATAGGCTGAAAAGGCAATTAGATACCCTGAAGCAGAATTATGCTAAAAGCATTGTATTTGCGTATAAAAACCGAAGTAGTTACGAATACCTAAACTTTTTATTTTCAGCAAGCGATTTTAATGATGCACTAAAAAGAATGGCTTTTTTAAGAAGCTACCGTCAGTATCGAGAAGCAGAAGCGCAGACCATTTTAAAAACCAGCGAGTTAAGACAACAGGCAATTGTTGATATGAACAATGCCAAAGAGCAACAAACCAAGGTATTAGAAACACAAAGTAATCAGTTAAAGGTATTGGAGCAAGATAAAAAAGAGAAAGACCAAATTGTTAATCAACTAAAGAACAAAGAAAAAGATTATTTAGCTCAGTTGCGTAAAACCGAAAGGCAAAGGCAAATATTAAATGAAGCCATTAAAGCCGCCATTCGCCGCGAAATTGCTGAAGCAGAACGTAGAGAAAGAGAGCGGTTGGCTAAAGCTAAAGCAGACGCTGCTAAAAAGCCTTCTGCAACAGCCAATAATACGCCTCTACCCAAAAATAATAACACATCAGCCACCAACACTCCAAAAGCTTCCGATGAACCAATTACAGGGGTGGTTTCAGCCGATAGAAATGAGACGCGAACTTATAGTGTATTCGAATCAACACCAGAAGGACGTGAAATGTCAATCAATTTCGAAAATAATAGAGGGCGTTTACCTTGGCCGGTTTCGGGAGGTGCTGTGGTTGGACAATTTGGAACAAATATTGTTCCGGGTACTAAATTGAAAGAAACCAATGATGGTATTTTTATTTCTACCAAAATTGGGGCTCCTGTCCGTTGTGTGGCCGATGGAGAAGTGATTTCTGTGATGGATTTGGGCGATTTTCAAGGCGTATTAGTTCAACATGGTAAATATTTTACCGTTTACAATAAATTATCTGATGTTAGCGTAAACAGGGGGCAACAAGTAAAAGCCGGTACTTTAATTGGACATGCTGCCGCTGATTTTGATGGGGAGGGTAAAATTGAGTTTAGGGTAATGAATGGCAGCAACAAATTTGTGAATCCTGAACAATGGCTGAAATCCCGATAAATTATTTCAATAAAGCATAAATACACCAACATGTCAAAACACCCTAATAAAAAGGCAGTTGATGTAATTGAAAAAATATTGGATGCTTGTTACCAATATAATCCCGATGCTTTATTTATTTTGAGTTTAATGCATCAATATGAAGCAAGAGGAAGTTTAAGTAAAAAGCAATTGATGGGACTACATCAAAAAGCCTCTAATGTTCCAGATTTGCCCCAGCACTGGTTAAGTACCTTACAAGCTATTATTTTAAAAATGCCCGAGCGACATAAAATTGCTAATGAAATACCTGTTCTTTCTGCTAATAATACAACGAATCCTTATGAAGAATTTTTAACCATCATTGCATCCATCTTACAGAAATACCCGCAACATAAAGGGGCACTATTGCTACAAACAAAATGTAATTTAAAGCAGTTGTTAACTAACGAAGAAAAAAGCCAACTAAAACAATGGCAAAAGTTATTGTAGTAAAAGTTGTTGTTAGACTATTTATCGCATTTTAAAGGCAATCCTAATTCAAATTGCATAATAAGGTGCTACTATATTTTAAGTAACCCATTTTCTTTACCCGACATTTTTACAAACCCTTCAGCAGCATTTACGCCTATTTCTCTTCCTCTAAATGCTTCCATTATTGCATGTCCGCAATTGTATATACCCGGGGGTCTTGGCTGGTATGGCAGTATACAGCAGCTCTTTTTATGGCTTGTGTGTCAGAAATATTTACCCAATCTGTTGGGTGAAATCCCATAGTTTGTTCGCCATTGCAAACTTCAAAAAAATACAGTTCAAATTTAGCAGCATTAGCTACCCAACATTGTATGGTTAGTAAACTTGCTATTTGATGATCCTTATGTGAGTCAATAGCCCAGTGTGTAAAAACAATATCGGGTTGTTCACTTGTAATTAATTTATTTAATTGTTTTAAAGTTGCATTGTCTGCAATGGTTGCTCCATCTATCTGACCGGCAAATACGGGTTTGGCACTTAATATTTTGCAGGCGTTAATGGCCTCCTGTTTTCTAATAGTTGCGGCTTCTTCGTGACTTTTGTTTGGTATTCCTGCTTCACCGGTAGTTAGGTAAATGATCGTAACGGAGTGGCCTAAATTGGTAAGCATGGCTAAAGTTCCTCCACAACCACTTTCCGGATCATCGGGATGAGCGCCAACGCATACAATTTTTTTTCTATTTACTTTAGTCCCTGTTTGGGCCTGCAGTAAATTTGGTAAGCTTAAAAAACTGATTCCAGCAGTAACATTTTTTACAAATTGCCTACGGTTTTTAGCATTTACTGACATACTTGTTGGGTGATTGCTAGTTTAGGTTGTTATTAAAAGTAAACCAATTTTTCACCCAATGGGGCTTTTTTGCTAACTCAAAATTTGAATTGTTGAATGTTATTAGTATTTTTTAATTGATAAACTGAACAGAGAGGTTACTGCTACTTATTTGTGAAATTTTTTTGTGAAAAAATGAATTTATCCACACGTATGTGGAAAACTTCACTTAAATTGTATTCCCTATTCACCCTTTTAAAAAACGCAAAGTGAAAACGATTGCCGTTTACAACATTAAAGGTGGGGTTGGTAAAACCACCACCTCTATTAACATTGCCTGTTTAATGGCCAAAATGGGCTTTAGTGTGCTTATTTGGGATTTAGATCCTCAAGGTGGTACCAGCTATTTTTTTAATTGTGAAGGAGCTAATAACCAGCGGTATAAGCGGTTGTTTGAAAATGATATTTCCATTTACGAAGTAATACAAACTTGCGATACGCATCATATTGATATTATAAGCAATGATGCATTTTTTGGTGATGATGTTTTAAGCAAAGGCTCATTATTGTCGCGGTTAAATTTTGCCAATAATGCCACTATTCAGGCCGCACTTGAAAAAGTAGAAGATGATTATGATGTTTGTATTATTGACTGTCCACCGGGTAAGTTTTCACTGCATAACAATGTGTTTACTGCCGCCCATTTATTATTGATACCCAATATACCGGCACCACTTTCTTTATATTGTTTTCAGGTGTTACAAACTGATTTAAAAGTGTTTCAACAACAGGGAAAAAACATTATGTCATTTTACAATATGGTGCAGATTAGAAAAAATTTGCATCGTCGTTATTTAGAAGAACAATCCGGTAGAATTGCAAAATTAAACAACTACATTCCTTTTTATTCTGACATTGAAAACATCAGCTTTAATAAGCAATCTATTTTCCATCAACTAAAAGAGGCAAAATCTATACAGTTTTATGAAGCCTTGTGGGATGAAGTTTGTGATAAATGCAATTGGCCCATGTTCAAAAAAAATAAAGGCAGGGTGGTTGATTTTCCTGCCTTTAGTAATGGTATAGCTGCATCAGCGGAATAGCCTTTATATGGTTTTGTTGGGGTATTGTTTTAAAGCTGCTTCCAAGCAATCCATAGCAGTATGTAAATCGTTTTGATTTAATACATATGCTAATCTTACTTCATTTTTTCCCAAACCGGGTGTTTGATAAAATCCACCGGCAGGAGCCAACATAACAGTATGCCCTTTGTATTCAAATGATTCTAACAACCACTGGCAAAAGTTTTCCGCATCTTTTACCGGCAAAGCAGCCATAGCATAAAATGCACCACCAGGGTTAGGACAATGTACGCCTTGCATGGCGTTTAATCGTTGAACAATAATATCTCTGCGCCTTTGGTATTCCTCTTTTATAGCATCAAAATAATTATCGGGCAAATCAACTGCTGCTTCACCGGCTATTTGCGCAAATGATGGTGGGCTAAGCCTTGCCTGAGCAAATTTCATTACAGTATCTAAAACTGTTTTGTTTTTGGTTACTAATGCACCAATTCTACCACCACAAGCACTGTAACGTTTACTAATGGTATCCATTAAAACAACATGTTCCTCAATACCCTTTAAATGCATAGCACTAATGTGTGTGCCTTCATAACAAAATTCGCGATAGGCCTCATCGGAAAATAAATATAATTGATATTTTAATACTAAATTTTTTAAGGCCTCCATTTCCGCAGCAGTATATAAATAGCCGGTAGGGTTATTAGGATTGCAGATTAAAATGGCTTTTGTTTTGGGAGTGATTTTTGCTTCGAACGCTGCAATAGGAGGTAGAGCAAATCCATTTTCAATGGAAGCGGTAACAGGTACTACTGTAACACCAGATTCTACTGCAAAACCATTGTAATTAGCGTAAAATGGTTCAGGTATAATTACTTCATCACCCGCATCTAAACAGGCCATAAAAGCAAATAAAATAGCTTCACTGCCGCCGGTTGTAACAATAATTTCATCTTTAGTAACGGTAATACCCTTGCGTTGATAATACTCTGTTAATTTTTTTCGATAACTTTCATTACCTCCACTATGGCTGTATGCCAATACTTTAAAATTGCTGTGCCTTACTGCATCTAAAACAGGTTCTGGCGTTTCAATATCGGGTTGGCCAATGTTTAAATGGTAAACCTGAATGCCTGTTTGTTTGGCTACTTCGGCATAGGGTACTAATTTTCTAATAGGGCTTGGGGGCATTGCTATGCCACGCTTACTAATACTTAACATGGCGCAAAGATAACAAGCGTTAGGTAACAAAAAAGCCACCTTCATTTTAAAAGTGGCTTATTTATTCTTAATAATTTAAAAGTAGTTATTTGTGACTGCCATCTTCAACTACCCCTTCAATGGTTAATACAATGGGGTCGTTTACGCCGGCTAGTTTAACGTTTACTCTTTTGGTGAAGGCACCGGACAAGGCTGCATTATAGGTTACTTTAATTTCACCTGTTTTTCCTTTTCCAATAGGCGATTTGGGGTATTCAGGGGTAGTGCAACCACATTCTGCTGTGGCTACTTCTATTACAACGGGTTTTGTTCCAATATTTTTAAAATGAAAAACATAAGTGGCAGGAACACCTTTTTTTATTTTGCCGAAATCGTGTTTTACGGTTGTAAACTCAACAGGGCTTTGCGCAAAACAAACGGTACCTGTCAATAAAAAAACAGCTAAAAGCAATTGTTTCATAGTATAGAAATTTTGTTGTAAAAATAATGGATTTGGTAAAGCAAAAATTGTATTTAATAAGGTTATGATTTATTGATGAATAACGGTGCCTGTTTGTTTCATTTTTCCGGAATCGGTTACAGGTTGTTGAAAGGTTTCACCTTTAAAACTTACTTGCTTGCTTAATTTATAATTGTTTAAAAATATACCCGCCGTTTTATAAAAGGGGCCTAATGTATTGCCATTGAAGCCTAAAACCACGTTTACAGATTGACCGGGTGCAAATTTTTTACCGCGTTCAAATTGTGGAGTAGTACAACCACAGCTGGGGCGTACATCATCTAAACTGGCAGTATCTTTTCCAATATTGGTAATGGTAAGTGTGTATTGTGCAGGCTTACCATAGGGTATTTTTCCAAAATCAAAATTATCGTTGGTGAAATTAAATTGGTGCGTAATATCAGCGTTTGTAATCTGCGCCTTTAATGCACCGGATAAACCCATTAAAATAATTAGAAAAGCATAAATTTTTTTCATTAGTACCATTTTAAAATGATGTGATGAGTAATTTATTGTTTAACAAATACAATGCTAACTTGGAATGAATGGTGCCTGCTTTAACAATATTAACACATTGATGCGGTTTTACATAGGCTCATTTCAGTGTATTAAATTATCACAAAGTCACCACATTCCTAAAATAAAATTAAGTAATGCTAAGCCAAAAAAAATTAAGAAATGCTAAAAGTGAGCTATCTTATAAAAAATGGATTTTTATAAGTTGCTAATACTGTTGTACTTATCCACTATTTTTTGACAATTTGACACAATTGCCCCTGTAGTGCATAATTTTATTTACCTTAACATGAAGTTGTTTAATCCTATGAAAAATGCACAGCCTTATTAGCTAAATGATATATAGTTAGCCATATAGTGTTGTGGTGTAATGCTGCATAATTGACAGTTTACCAAAGAACAAAAAACTTACAGTTGATAGTTTTTTAAAATTATTTTTGTGTTATGGAACAAACAAATACTGCTGTTGAAACCAATGTGTTATCATTTGAAGGCTTTAGGCAACAAGTGCTGAACGATTTTAAAATTACCGTAATTAGCAGAGAAGCCAGTTTATTAGGAAGGAAAGAGGTGTTAACCGGAAAGGCTAAGTTTGGCATTTTTGGTGATGGTAAAGAATTGGCACAGGTAGCCATGGCCCGATATTTTCAACCGGGAGATTTTAGAAGTGGTTACTACCGCGATCAAACTTTTATGTTTGCAACAGGGCTGGCCACTGTTGAACAGTTTTTTTCGCAACTTTATGCAGATCCCAATATAGAAAATGATCCATTTAGCGCCGGAAGACAAATGGTTTCGCATTTTGCTACACCGAATGTTGATGAAGAGGGAAATTGGCTCGATTTGGCCAACCGAAAAAATATTTCTTCTGATATAGCACCCACTGCAGGGCAAATGCCCCGTTCATTGGGTTTAGCTTTTGCCTCTAAATGTTTTAGAAATACGCCGGTATTAAGGCAGTTGAAGCATTTAAGTAACAACGGAAATGAAATTTGCTTCTGTACCATTGGTGATGCTTCAACTTCCGAAGGCCCTTTTTGGGAAACCATTAATGCTGCGGGAGTGTTACAAGTGCCATTAGCGGTATTTGTTTGGGATGATGGTTATGGTATTTCCGTACCGCGGGAATATCAAACTACCAAAGGCTCTATTTCAGAGGCATTGCAGGGTATGCAAAAAGATGATCATACCAACGGTATCAACATTTATAAAGTAAAAGCATGGGATTATGCAGGCATGTGTGAAGTGTTTGAAGCAGCGCTACAGAAAGTTCGCGAAACACATACACCCGCTTTGTTTCATGTGGAAGAAGTAACACAACCCCAAGGACATTCCACCAGTGGTAGCCACGAACGCTATAAAAGTGCTGACCGTTTAGCATGGGAAAGGGAATGGGATTGCATTAAAAAATTTAGGGAATGGATTGTGTTAAGTGGATTGGCTACTGATGATGAATTGAATTACATTGCGCAAGAAGCTAAAATATTAGTGAAAGAGGCCCGCAATAATGCATGGGAAAAATTTATTCAACCCATAAAAGTTCAGGTACAAAAAACTGCTGAATTGTTGAATGAAATGGTGGTGAATGATATGGATGTGTATCGTACTATTCAACAAAAAGTAAGTGAACTGCAAAAAAATATTGAGCCCCTGCGTCGCGATGTGTTGCACACTTTACATGTTGCTATGGAAATGGCACCTCATTCACCTTCATATAATGATATTCAAGAATATTATCATGCATTGCTTAAAGAAAATAATCAGTTGTATAATTCTCATTTGTACAACGAAGGTGCTGCCAGTGCTTTAAAAGTTGAAACAGTAAAACCATTAATTCCTTTTGATGCCCCTTTATTAAATGGTTATGAAATTTTAAACAAGTATTTTGATATAGTATTTGCCAATAATCCAAAAGTGTTGGCCTTTGGAGAAGATGTGGGCAATATTGGCGATGTGAACCAAGGTTTTGCCGGCTTGCAAGCCAAACATGGCGTCACCCGTATTTTTGATACCGGCATACGTGAATTAACCATTATGGGGCAGGCCATTGGCTTAGCTTTACGTGGATTGCGCCCCATTGCAGAAATACAATACATTGATTATTTATTGTATGGCTTACAAACTTTAAGCGATGATGCTGCTACAACACATTATCGCACATTTGGACGTCAAAGCTGTCCCGTTATTATTCGTACCCGTGGTCATCGCTTAGAAGGTATTTGGCATAGTGGAAGCCCAATGGGCTTGGTAATTCATGCTTTAAGAGGCTTTCATGTATGTGTACCGCGTAATATGGTACAAGCGGCAGGTATGTATAACACTTTGCTAAAAGGTAACGATCCTGGTATTGTTATTGAATGCCTGAATGGGTATAGATTAAAAGAAAAATTGCCGGCTAATTTATTGGAATTTACAGTTCCATTGGGTGTGCCTGAAATTATTAAACCGGGAGAGGATATTACCCTTGTTTCATATGGATCCACACTGCGTATTGTAGAAGAAGCAGCAGAGCGTTTGGCTAAATTAAATGTTAGTTGCGAAATAATAGATGTGCAAACTTTATTGCCCTTTGATATTCACCAAGATATTGTAGGATCGCTAAAAAAAACCAATCGTATTTTATTTATTGATGAAGATGTACCCGGAGGTGCTGCTGCTTATATGTTTAATAAAGTAATGGAAGAACAAGGCGGTTATCGTTGGGTAGATGTTGCTCCACGTACTTTAACCGCTCAGGCTCATCGCCCGGCTTATGGTAGTGATGGTGATTATTTCAGTAAGCCCAATGTTGAAGATGTGGTGAAAATGGTTTTAAATATGATGCAGGAGTAATGTAGTTTTTTATTAATGAATGTATAATTGAAATAAAAAGAGAGGCTATACTTTAGGGGTAGCCTCTCTCTTTGGTTATTATAGTGAATCAATTAGAAAATGTATCTGATTCCAAATTGCATTTGCCATCTGGATGGTAAATCAGGACTGGTTGTAAATGTACTTTTTTGAGAGGGATCGAACTGATATATAGATTTACCGGTATTATCGGTTCCTAAATAAGTAATAGGTTGATAATAACCGGTAGCACTGGCATATTTTCTCAAACCCCAATTACTACTAATTAAATTGCCAAGATTTATAATGTCCCAACTTAATTGTATGGTTCTTTTTTTATTACCATCTTTTATAATAAAGTCTTGTAAAATACGCATGTCAACTTCGCTAAACCAAGGTGTAACGCCGGCATATTTGCCTGTGTATTGTCCACGATGTTTTCTTAAATATTTATCCTGCTCTATAAAAGCTTCGAGTGCGGCACCTTGTTGAGCAGCACTTTGAATGTTACCAAAAGCATCAGTTAAGGATGCAAAATTCATGTTATTGATTTCAGCTTTTGTAGGAACATACATTAAGTCATTGAAACTTGAACCATCCTGATTTACATCTCCACCATATACATAAGAAAAACGATTACCGCTTGACCAGTTGGCAAAAAATGATATGGTTGTTGCATGCTGGTTTTCTTTTCCATATTCAAATTTTTTAATCCCTGCTAATACAAAACGGTGTGTATTACCATATAATGATGGTGAACTTACTGCAATATTAGCATTCCCTAGAACGGGGTTCCTATCAAATGCATCCCCTGAAATTTCAGCTGAAATGGAGCTTGCATCATTTGCTGCCAAATAATTATATGAACCAGTGAGAAATAAACCTTTTTTAAATGTATGTTGCATCTGGAAAGTTGCATTAAATGAATTGCCTACTTTTGTATTGGTAAAAACATAGGTGCCTGTGCTTCCTTTATCTGATGGATTATAGATGCTTCTATTATCACCTGTTCCAGAATTTAAATGGCCGGTAGGAGTACCTAATCCATAATCTCTAACCATCATTGCATTTACATCTTTTGTGTATGCCACATCTATTGTGAGAATAGTGCTTGGGGCTACTTTATAATCAACACCTAAGCTTGATCTCCAAATTTGCGGCCATTTGAAATTATTGGAAGTTACATTATAGTATCCTGAAAAGGGATTGCCAATGGCATTACCGAGCCATACAAATGGAAATCTTCCTGTAAAGAAACCTGTACCACCGCGTAGTTGAACAATTTTATCACCATTTATATCCCAATTAAACCCAATTCTTGGCGACAGCAATGCAGTGCCGTTAGGCATACGTGTATTATCAATGGTTTGTCCCGGCCCGTTTTTTACTGGTACACCTTCGGGATTATATAATTTCAAATTATCTGTATTGGCAACAGTTGGCGAACCACTGGTATAGCTTCCTGCAAAAGTGCCATTACTATTCATATTGGGGCTTGTATAACTTGCTTTTGATGGATAGTAAATAGGCTTATCAATCCTTAAACCATAAGTTAATTTAAAGTTTTTTGCTACTTTCCATTCATCTTGTGCATAAGCAGATAGCTGACCTACTGTTAAATAATACCATACCCATTTATCTGCTGCAGCTCTGTTTTTTGCATAAGTTACATCTACATCAAGTGGGTAGGCTCCAAAAATTACATTGCCACCAATTGGAACCTGTGTTTTGAAAGTGTTGATATCTATTGGGCTAAACAACGATGGTCCAAAACCTAACAAATTAAATGAATTACCAAACTTAAATTGTTCGTATGAAGCACCAAATGTTAATGTATGTTTTGCAAGAATTACATTGAAATTATCCGTTAATTGTAAAGCATCTTGATTTAATACATTGTGAATTGAAAACGGTTCATATCCCGCCACTATATATGGAACGCCATATTTTGTAATATTTAAAACAGGAAAGGGCGTTGAAAATGCATTACGGTGATCTCTGAATAAAGTATAAACTGCCCTGAATTTATTGGCAAAAGTGCTATTGAAATTTGATTTTAATTCTAATCCAAAAGAATGTAATTTATTAACCATTTGATACCCTGAATTTCGGAATTGCAGTGTAATGGCATCAGGACCTCTTCGGTTGATGGCATTGGGATGTGCAGGTTTTTCCTGTGTAGCATCTAAGCCATTGTATGTAAACGATAATGAATGCTGCTCATTAATTACCCAGTCAATTTTAGCCAGCCATTTGTAATTAATTTGCTTTAAATTAAAACCCTGGTAAGGGCCTGTAACATAACCAAAGCGATTGAATAAAATTTTGCTTACGGTATCTAAATCAGACTGTAATACCCTTGATGTTGTTAATCCGCCGGCATTAGAAGCATTTTGTGCTACATAGGCGCTGGCCTGATCTTCTCTTTGTTGAGTTTCAAAATTAACAAAGTAGAATAATTTATTTTTTTTAATGGCTCCACCTAATGAAGCACCTCCCTGAAAATCGGTTAAGGAAGGAATACTGAATTTTGTACCTTCTACTTTATGGCCGGTTAATGTTTGGTTTCTGTAAAATCCATATACTGTACCGCCAAATTTATTGGTTCCACTTTTTGTAACAGTATTAACACCGGCACCGGTAAAGCCGGCTTGTGTAACATCGTAAGGGGCAATATTTACTTGTATTTGATCAATTGCATCTAATGATATAGGTTGGGCACCGGTTTGTCCACCCGGAGTGGGTGCATCTAATCCAAACGGATTATTAAAAACCGCACCATCTAATGAATAATTGTTGTATTGTCCGTTTCTTCCAGCAAATGAAGTGCCGTTATAACCTTGTGAAGCAGATGGAGTTAATCTGGTAAAATCATCTGCCGATCTAGATATTGTAGGAAGCTGTCTTAATTGTCTGGAGTTAATATTTGTTGCTGCACCGGTTCTGTTTTCATTAAATATTTTTGAACTTGCTGAAGAAACTACCACATCATTCAATTGATTAATGTTGGTACTTAGTTGTACTGCAACACTTGTATTCTGACCCAGATCAAGAAAAATATTGCTTTCTGTTTTGGTGGTATAGCCTGTATAGCTTGCTGTTACATTATACGGTCCGCCAACCCTGAGATTGGGTACTTCAAAACTTCCATCTGATTTTGTAATAATTCTTTTATTAATTCCCGCATCAGGATAAGCAATAGTTACAACTGCACCCGATAGTGGTTTACCCTTTTCATCTTTTACCGTACCACTGAGTATTGCCGTGGTAATCTGTGCTGTGAGTGTAATAGCGCTTAAAATAGATAGTGCTAACAATAGCAATGGTTTCAACAAGTAGTTTTTAATCATTTTGCAAGGTTTATTGAATAAAATAATGTAAAGTTAAAATTACCATTTTGTTAATTAATTTTAACTAAACTTTACTGCCTATTTCAATAATCTTGTTTTTGCAATAATTTTGTGCATTAGGTGTGGAAAATATTATTATTGTTGATACAAAAAAGAAATATTGATAAAATTTTATGTTTAATTATGTTGTATTAGTAGACTAATGCAGCTATTCAATAAATCGATTTCTCCATTTTTCATCGGGTATGAAGCAGATATTTTTTTTCCCAAACCAACGGTAACGGTTTGCTGCAATATAGTTGTAAATTTTATCTCGGATGAATTTGGGAATAATCCATCCAATTGCCAACAAGTTTATTGGAAATTTTAACTCAGTGGCAACTTTTAATGCGGCTGTTGATTGGGTGTATATTTTGTTGTTTTGTAAAAGAATAAAACTGCCGAAATGTTCTAAGGGTAGGTTGTATTTTAGTAAAATATTTTTCCCGAAATTACTTTGTAAAGAGGCAAATTGAAATAGTTGTTTTGAATCATTACGCAGTACAAACAATACTGAATGGCTGCACAAATTGCAAACTCCATCAAATAAAATAATAGAATTACCGGATGAAGATTTATTAGAAGTTGTCATGATAAAATAAAAGAACA
This sequence comes from Hydrotalea sp., assembly GCF_049968455.1. Taxonomy (NCBI): domain Bacteria; kingdom Pseudomonadati; phylum Bacteroidota; class Chitinophagia; order Chitinophagales; family Chitinophagaceae; genus Hydrotalea; species Hydrotalea sp. Next base: position 17,715 of record NZ_JBMFQT010000019.1, read on the forward strand.
AAAAAACAGAGATAGGGTTTAGCTATCTCTGTTTAAAAAAAGGGTTATTAACCCATATTGTGAAACACTTTTGTTACATCTTCATCTTGCTCCAATCGTTCAATTAACTTACTTACTTCTTCAGCTTGCGCATCGGTAACAGGAACAGTGGTTGTGGGTATCCATTCTAATTCGGCACTAATGGGTGTAATACCTTTATCTTCTAAAGCTTTTTGTAGTTTACCAAAATCAACAAAAGCGCAACGCAATACTACAATATTGTTGCCTTCATCATCAGTGCTTTCGCCCATTTCTTCTAAGCCATAATCAATTAATTCCAATTCAAGCGATTCAATATCTAAATGATCGGGTTTTAATTTGAATACACCCATTTTTTTGAATTGAAAACTAACGCTGCCGCTGGTGCCCATGGTGCCACCTCCCTTATTGAAATGGCTTTTAACGTTTGCTACTGTGCGTACATGGTTATCGGTAGCTGTTTCTACTAAAATTGCTACCCCATGAGGTCCATACCCTTCATATAATATTTCATCGTAGTTAGAGGCTTCTTTACCCATGGCCCGTTTAATGGCTGCTTCTACCCTGTCTTTGGGCATGTTTACGCTTTTGGCATTTTGTACACAGCGTCTTAGGGCGGGGTTGGTTGTGGGGTCGGGGCCACCGGCTTTTACGGCAATTACTATTTCCTTACCTATACGGGTAAATTGTTTTGCCATGCGGTCCCAGCGGGCAAACATGGTGGCTTTCCTTACTTCAAAAATCCTTCCCATAAAATAATCAATAAACGTTTATTAAATAAGTTGAGCTGTTAGTAATGGTTGCAAAGCCGGCTCCTTTATGCAGGAACGATGAAGTGAGTGACACAACAGGCGATGCCCAAAGTACCGACAGCCAGTAACAAAAAAATTGTTGGCAAATTTAGCGGTTAAGGATGGTACAACAAAAAACCCCAAATAATTGGGGTTCTTTGTAAAGTTATTATATTTTTTTTTCATTAAAATCATCAGACTTTGGTAAGATATCGGCAGGTGAATTTAATTTACTGTGTTTGCGACTATAAGTAAAGTATACAATAATACCCAAAATCATCCAAGTAAAAGCAGCTTTAAGGGTTTCGGGATCAAGGGCAATAATCATTCCCAAACAAATAATGAATCCTAAAATGGGAACTAAGGGAACTAACGGTGTTTTAAAAGGACGGTGTATTTGGGGTGATTTAACACGTAAAATCCAAACACCTAGGCTAACTAATAAAAAGGCAAATAAAGTACCAAATGAGGTTAAGTCACCAGCTACATTACCCGGAACAAAGGCTGCAAAAATGCCCACAAATACAAATAAAATCCAGTTGGCTTTGTATGGTGTTTTGAATCTGGGATGTAAGTCGCCAAAAGCTTTAGGAATTAATCCATCATTACTCATGGTATAAAAAATACGGCTTTGGCCCATTAACATTACTAATATAACAGAGGAAAAACCCGCTAAGATGGCTACTGTTACAGCGGTAGCTAACCAGCTATAGCCTGTCATGTAATTTTGTATGGCATAAGCAACTGAAGCTTCTTTACCTGCATGTGCAAATTCACTCCAGTTGGCAACACCGGTTAAAACATGGCCAAATAGTATGTATAAAATGGTGCATATAACTAATGAGCCCAAAATACCAATAGGCATATCGCGTTTTGGGTTTTTGGCTTCTTGGGCTGCGGTACTAACCGCATCAAAACCAATGAAGGCAAAAAACACAATAGCAGCACCGCCTAAAACGCCACCCCAACCATGTTTAAAGTATCCGGCATGTCCGGGAGCATCGGCAGGTATTAAATAAGGGGTATGGTTAGCAGGTTTAATAAACTGCCAGCCAATGGCAATAAATGCTATAACAATGGCTACTTTAATGAATACAATAATCATATTAACAGTGGCAGACTCTTGCATGCCACGAATTAATAATAAGGTTAATGCTAATAAAATGAATAAAGCGGGCAAATTAATAATACCATGTTCCCCTTTTAATGATGTTTCAAATGGCGAATGGCACCATTCGTAAGGAATTTGCCCTCCCAGCAAATTATTTAAGTACTCGCTCCAGGCAATAGATACAGTAGCTGCACCCAAAGCATATTCCATAATGAGTGCCCAACCAATAATCCAGGCAATTAATTCGCCCATGGTTAAATAAGAGTAGGCGTAAGCGCTGCCTGCAATGGGAATCATAGAGGCAAATTCAGCATAGCATAACCCTGCAAAGGCACAGCCAACGGCTGCAATAATGAATGATATAGTAACTGCTGGTCCTGCAGCTTCGGCGGCAGCTGCTGCTGTTCGAACAAATAATCCTGCGCCAATAATGGCACCAATACCTAAGGCAATAAGGTTACTTGCTCCCAGCGTTCGTTTTAATCCTGATTCACTATCGGAAGCTTGTGCAAGTATACCTTCAATCGATTTTTTTCTAAATAAACTCATGGTACAGTTGATTAGGTTTTACAATTTTCGGATTGGCAAAATAGGCATTTAATTGATTGGATGCAGTAAAACTTTATGAATTACAGGTAAGTATTACATTTTTGTACAACATTTATTAATTAAGAATTGGAATGTATTGGGTACGCTAATTTTGGTCTTATTTGTGATATTCATGTTTACTTAAACACAATTATCAATAGTTTATACCTATATTGCCGCCTTGAAAAGGGCTAAACAAACTATTGATGAATGGTTTAGTAAACCTGCATACTTTGCTTGATTGATACAAACCGTATGAAAAAAAACAGATTAACACTTTACATTTTAATTGCCATGTTTTTGGGCATTGGTGTAGGCTACATAGTTAATAAAACAGCCACACCAACTTTCATTGCAACTTTTGCACCTAAAGTAAATTTATTAACTACTATTTTTTTAAGGTTAGTGCAAATGATTATAGCCCCACTAGTATTTAGTACGCTGGTAGTGGGCATTGCTAAATTAGGCGATTTAAAAACAGTAGGGCGTGTGGGTGGTAAAGCTTTGTTGTGGTTTATTAGTGCATCTTTTGCTAGTTTATTATTGGGCTTATTATTGGTGAATATTTTTAAACCCGGCCACGGCATACATTTAACTGTGCATGATGCAGGGAATGCCAAAGATGTAATTGGCAAAACACAAAGTTTTTCATTAGAAACTTTTGTAATTCATGTTTTTCCAAAAAGTATTTTTGAGGCCATGGCTTCAAATGAAATTTTACAAATTGTAATTTTTTCAGTTTTCTTTGGTATTGCTACAGCCGCATTGGGCGATGCAGGTAAAGTAGTGATAAAAGGGTTAGATGCAGTGGCTCATGTTATTTTAAAAATGGTGGCTTACGTTATGGCCTTTGCGCCACTAGGCGTTTTTGGTGCCATTGCTGCGGTAATTGCCACTAATGGTTTGGAAGTTTTTAAGTTCTATAGTTTTTATTTACTATACTTTATTTTAGGCATTTTTTTATTATGGGCCTTATTATTATTGGTAGGGCTTTTAATCTTAAAAAACAGATTGCCGGCTTTATTAAAAAGAATTATACAACCGTTAATTATTGCATTTAGCACCACTAGTAGTGAAGCTGTATTTCCAAAATTAACAGAAGAGTTAGAAAAATATGGCTGTAATAATAAAATTGTAGCCTTTATTTTGCCATTAGGTTACTCGTTTAACTTAGATGGCAGTATGATGTATATGACCTTTGCCAGTTTAGCTATTGCTCAAGCTTATGGTATACATTTAGACTTAGGCACACAGCTAACCATGTTAATTGTATTAATGTTAACCAGCAAAGGTATTGCAGGTGTGCCACGTGCATCGTTAGTAGTTGTAACGGCCACTTGTGCCATGTTTAATATTCCCCCCGAGGGCATTGCACTCATATTACCAATAGATCATTTTTGTGATATGTTTAGAACGGCAACCAATGTGTTAGGCAATGCATTGGCCACTTCGGTAGTTAGTAAGTGGGAAGGAGCATTGGAATATGAACAAGCGGCCTAAAACGTTTTTTATTATGAATATATTATTATCCTCATTTGAGTGGCATCAGTTATTACAACCCCAATTTTATATTGAACATGGAGGGCTTTGGGTATTATTGTTTATTGTGTTTGCTGAAACAGGTTTGTTCGTAGGATTTTTTTTACCGGGTGATAGCTTATTGTTCGTTGCCGGTATATATAGTAATATGTTAATGCATTCATTTATTGATACACAAAATAGCTTTATTAATTTGGTATTATTGATTATACTTATATCCCTAGCGGGAATATTAGGGAATGCTACGGGTTATTGGTTTGGCCGAAAGGTGGGTCCAGCAATGTACAATTGGAAAGATAACTTTATATTTAAACAACATTACTTGCAACAGGCGCACGATTTTTATGAAAAGCATGGCGGTGGAGCTATTATTTTTGCCCGCTTTGTACCCATTGTACGCACCTTTGCCCCCATAGTTGCAGGTATAGTGAATATGCATCAAAAAAAATTCACTTTTTTTAATGTAATTGGTTGTGTGGCTTGGGTAATTGCTATGGTTGCCGGTGGGCATTACTTAGACAAATTTTTTATTGAAACCTATCAGTTCGATATTAAAAAGCATTTGGAAATTATTGTTTTGGTAATTGTTTTGGTAACCACTGCACCCGTTTTATTCAAATTATTCTTTAGAAAAAAAAATAAACAGCATTAGCTGCACTGAACTGCAAGCGCAAATTCCAACATCAATTTTATTGCTACCTGCATTTTATTTATATTCATGCTTTTAAAACGAGAAGCATACCTATGAATCAAAAGCAATATGGTATTTTATCATTGCCTGTAATTGTTGGTGCATTAGGCTATTTTGTAGATATATACGATTTATTATTGTTCAGTATTATCCGTGTTCCCTCTTTAAAATCGTTTGGTTTAACCGATGCTGCCATTGCTGCCGATGGATTATTTATTTTGAATATACAAATGATTGGGCTTTTATTGGGTGGCATATTATGGGGCGTATTGGGTGATAAAAAAGGGAGATTGAAGGTATTGTTTGCATCTATTATTTTATACTCACTGGGCAATATTGCCAATGGCTTTGTACAAACCGTTAATCAATATGCATTGGTGCGTTTTATTTCCGGTATTGGCCTTGCTGGCGAATTGGGTGCCGGTATTACTTTGGTAAGTGAATTATTACCAAAAGAAAAAAGAGGAATTGGAACCTCGCTAGTGGCAGGTATTGGGCTTACCGGGGCTGTTTTCGCATTTTTTATTAAAGAAGAATTTGAATGGAGAACTTGTTATTTTATTGGAGGCGGATTGGGCTTGTTATTGTTATTATTACGCGTTGGTGTTTTAGAATCTGGTATGTTTCAATCCTTACAAAATAAAAATGTACGTAAGGGCGATTTTTTTATGTTGTTCTCTAGTCGAAAATATTTTTTCAAGTATATCAAAGCTATTTTAATTGGTTTACCAACCTGGTATGTAATTGGAATTTTGATTAGTTTTTCAAAAGAGTTTGGTGCACACATGCGCATTAAGGGAAACATTGACCCCGGAAAGGCAGTGATGTATGCTTATGTAGCTATTTCAATTGGTGATATTTTGGTTGGCTTTTTAAGTCAGTTGTTGAAAAGTAGAAAGCAAGCTGTTTTAATATTTTACGCTATTACTGCCCTTTCTATGATATGGTATTTTAACTTGTATGATGGTACTGTAAATACACTTTATTTGGTATCTGCCATACTAGGCTTTGGTACCGGATTTTGGGCCATTTTTGTAACGATGGCAGCTGAGCAATTTGGCACCAATATTCGTGCAACAGTGGCCACAACGGTACCCAATATGGTACGTGGCTCATTAGTATTGGTTTCCTTATTGTTCACTGCATTGCAAACTTATAGCAGTTATGTAACCAGTGCATGGATAACAGGAATTGTAGTAATGATAATTGCTCTGCTTGCATTATTATTTACAGAAGAAACTTTTCATAAAGATTTGAATTATGTTGAATAGGAAGTGAAGGCTTCATTGTCAATTTAATTCATTAATAGCAACACATTTATTATTTCGAACTTGTACCAATGTGTATGAAATGAATGTGTTGTTGGATAAATTTACGCTATGAAAATATTGGTCATTCGTTTTTCCTCAATTGGCGACATTGTTTTAACTACTCCAGTTTTTAGGTGTTTGAAACAACAATTGTCCGATGTTGAAATTCATTTTGTGAGTAAAATTCAATTTAAAGCTGTTACTGAGGCCAATCCCTATATTGATTATTTTCATTATTATGAGGGTAATTTGTCACTATTAATCAAGCGGCTAAAACCTGAGAACTTTGATTATATAATTGATTTACATAAAAACTTTCGTTCATACAAAATACGTCAGGCACTACGTACAAAAGTTTTATCGTTTAAAAAGTTAAGTTGGCAAAAGTGGTTATTAACCCGTTTTCATATCAACTTCATGCCTGGCCGCCACATCAGTTTGCGATGTTTGGATGCACTTGCCCCATTGGGTGTATATGATGATGGTAAAGGATTAGATTATTTTATTCCACCACATGCAGTTATAAAAGCAGGCGATTTACCGGTTTCGCACAGTGCCGGATATATTGCCATTGTTATTGGGGCATCTTACTATACAAAAAAATTACCTGTTGAAAAGCTGCAACAGTTATGTTCATTGCTAAACTATCCAATAGTATTGGTGGGTGGGAAAGAAGATGCCGCCATTGGGGCCTTAGTGGCCGATATTGACGAAATAAAAGTTTATAATGCCTGTGGCAAATTTTCTCTTCATGAATCGGCTGATATTGTACGGCAAGCCCATCTCGTTATTTCGCACGATACCGGATTATTATATATTGCCTGTGCTTTTCAAAAAAAGGTTTTAGCAGTTTGGGGAGGCACATCTCCTGCATTAGATGTAGCCCCTTTTTATGGAACAGCATTTAATCATGAGCAGTTAGAAAATTTAGCTCATAATTATGTAGTACCTAATTTATCGTGCCAACCTTGTTCTAATTTTGGAACACGTACTTGTCCAAAAAAACATTTTCATTGTATGGAATGGCAAGATGTTACAAAAATTGCAGCTGATGCTTTAGAAAGTGTATCAAAAAAATAAGCCTCATAAAAGTTTACGAGGCTCAATATTTAGTAAGGCAATTATTATAATGTTTTTAATACATCATTCATGCTTCTAACTGCTGCAGCACTTTTCGCAAAAGCGGCTTTTTCCTCTTCATTTAAATCGAAATCTATAATTTTTTCCCAGCCATTTTTGCCAATAATAACAGGTACACCCAGGCAAATATCTTTTTGACCATATTCGCCTTCCAAGTAAACGCAACAGCTTATTAATTTCTTTTCATCACGTACAATGCTTTCAACCATTGAAGCACAGGCAGCACCGGGTGCATACCATGCAGAAGTACCAATTAATTTGGTTAAAGTAGCACCGCCTACCATCGTATCATTAATAATTTGTTGTTGTTTTTCAGCTGATAAAAATTTGGTTACAGGCACACTATTCCATGTAGCCATGCGGATCAAAGGAATCATAGTAGTGTCACCATGACCACCTACAACTACTGCATTTAAGTCGGCAGGGCTACAACCCAAGTGTTGACTTAATTGGTAGCGGAAGCGTGAGCTATCCAATGCGCCACCCATACCTATAATCCGGTGTTTGGGTAAACCTGTTGCTTGTAGGGTTAAGTAGGTCATAGTATCCATTGGGTTGGATATAATGATGAAAATTGCATTGGGAGAATACTTCAAAATGTTTTCAGCTACACCTTTCACAATACCGGCATTTACGCCAATTAGTTCTTCTCTGGTCATACCAGGTTTACGAGGTAAACCTGAAGTAATTACAACTACATCTGAGTTAGCAGTTTTAGTATAATCGTTTGTACTTCCGGTAATACGGGTATCAAAACCTAATAATGCAGCGGTTTGCATCATATCTTGTGCTTTTCCTTCTGCAATACCTTCTTTAATGTCTAATAATACCAATTCCTGGCAAAGTTCTTTCCTGGCAATATTATCGGCGCAAGTAGCACCAACGGCGCCTGCACCTACAACTGTAATTTTCATAAATGTATATTTAAAAATTAGTGAATAAAATTTATATTTAATTTAAGTGTAGTGCTTCCATAATTTCCTGAGGGGAAGCGCCTTGCCTAAATTCTTTTACAAACTTGCCTTGCTTATTGTACAAAGCTATGTAAGGTGTAAATTCTACTTTATAAAATGCAGGAATAAAATATTGAGGATCTCTTCCGGCAACAATATTCTTGTATTTGCTCAATCCATATTCGTAATAAAACTTTTTAATATCCGGAAAAGGGTGGTAGCTTACCCAAACGAAAAATATATTCGATAAACTATCCATTTTTTTATTCAACTCTTTGGCTTCGTACTGGCAGTGACCACACTCTGGACTAAAATACACAATAGCCACAGGAATATTTTTGGGTATTGAGCGGTTAGTAAACCAAGTACTATCAGTACTTAAAATTTGAAAAGAAGGAATGTTTGGATTTTTTAAGTAAGGTGGTAAGCTGTCGGTGTTTTGCTGTGCATTTGCCATAATTGGATAAAGGCAAATCATAGTGAAAGCAATGAGAAGCTGCTTCATGTAAACTATTTTTAAGAGGTTTTAAATAAACGCACTATTCAAGTTTATTAAAATGTAAAGATACGAATAGCTGCATTGCCACTTATTGGCTTTGCAAAATTAATTGAGAAATGTTGGCTATATTGTTAAAATAGGCTTTGCATTTTTGGGGCATAAAAAAACCTGCAAAAATCATTCAAGTGATTTCGCAGGTTTGAACAACTAAATACCTCAACATTTATCCCTTATGTGCCATATTTTGTCTGTGAATTTGGCGGTCGGCACGTTTAATGGGATGCTTAACTCCCTCGCTTTGTAACTGATTTTTGTCTTTATTAATGTCTTTTTGATCGGAATGAATGTCTTTGGTTAATTTTTTAGCTCTGGCTTTATTGCCATTCTCAATAGCCTCTGCACGTTGTCTTTTGTCTTTTCTTTCATCTCTGATATCGTGGCGCATATCTTTCATGCCTGATTTTACTGCAGGGTTTTGAGTAGTTGTTGTACTACTGGTTGTGCCTGTTTGTGCCATTGCTGCTACGGTAAAAAATAAGCCGGAAGCAAGTAAAAAAACTGTTTTTTTCATGAGTTTCATTTTTTTTGTTTTTTAAAAGTGGTTTTATTTACAGACTTGTAGCAAACGCAGAAGTTTATTTTGTAACTAATAATTTTTTTAAAAAGAATTATTGCAAAAGCTAAGTAAAGAATACTTACTTAGAAAAAATTACTTACGAAAAAGGGGGTAGTTATAGCTGCTTTTTTTTCGATGCTTCAATCATGCGCATTTCTTTGGCATCTTGTAAAAACTCTGATGCAAAAATAAAGTTGTTTAATAATGTATCTTTACTAAATATAATGTCTTTATTGCTTCCTTCCCATTGTTTTCTACCATTGTGCAGATATATGATATGATCGCCAATTTCCATTACACTATTCATATCGTGTGTAACCACAATAGTTGTGGTTTTAAATTCATGTGTAATATCTTTAATTAGTTTGTCAATAAGTAGTGAGGTTTGAGGATCAAGCCCTGAGTTTGGTTCATCGCAAAATAAATATTTGGGATTCAATACAATGGCTCGTGCAATACCAACACGCTTTTTCATTCCGCCACTTAATTCGGCTGGATATTTTTTATTGGAACCTGATAAGTTTACTCTAGCCAGTACCTCATCCACTTTTTTTTGTTTTTCACCCATGGTTTGCTTAGAAAACATATCAAGTGGAAAACGAACATTTTCTTCAACAGTTTTAGAGTCGAATAGTGCAGAACCTTGAAAAAGCATTCCTATTTGTTGTCTTAACAATTTTTTTTCGTGTTTATTCATGGTAAGCATGCTTTCACCACTGTATAAAACATCACCTGAGTCGGGTGTAAATAAGCCAACAATACATTTTGTTAAAACTGTTTTACCACTGCCACTAGTACCAATAATCAGGTTGCATTTACCTGCTTCCATTTGGGCACTAATGTCCTCCAAAATGGTTTTATCGCCAAAGGCTTTACGTATGTGGCTTATTTCAATCATAAGGAAAAATGCTTATAGAATAATTAACTGATTTTTCAACAGATCTTCGAAACTATCTCTTTCTCTTATTAAATGTGCTTCATTGTTTAATACCAATACTTCTGCGGGTTTAAAGCGACTATTATAATTGCTACTCATTTCAAAACCATAAGCACCGGCATTATAAAAAACCAATAAATCGTTTTCTCTAACTTCATTTAAGGGTCTGTTCCATGCAAATGTATCGGTTTCGCAAATATAGCCTACAACGGAATAGTGATGTAATGGTCCATCAGGGTTACTAATGTTTTGTATGCGATGGTAAGCATCGTAGAACATAGGGCGTATTAAATGATTGAATCCGCTATTTACACTAACAAAAGTAGTTGCTGATGTAGGTTTAATTACATTTACCTGTGTAATGAAATAACCTGCTTCGCTAACCAAATATTTACCAGGTTCAAACCAAACAGTTAACGGTTGGCCATTGGGGTTAGGGTGCACCGCAAATGCTTTTTTAACTGCTTCGGCCAATAGTTGAATATTGGTTCCTTCCTCTTGTTCTTTATAAGGTACTTTAAAACCACCACCTAAATCAATGTAGGAAAGGTGTTGAAATTTGGATATTAAATCAAACAAAACTTCTATGCCTTCTACAAAAATAGCCACATCTTTTATTTCACTTCCGGTATGTATATGTAGCCCTTTTATAATAAGGTTAGTTTGATTAATTACGTTTATAACTTCATCTATTTGATCAATAGGAATACCGAATTTGCTTTTATTATGCCCGGTAGAAATTTTTAAATTACCGCCGGCCATAATATTGGGACGCAACCGAATGCCAACGGGGTAAGTATTGCCGTACTTTTTACCAAATTTTTCCAGGTTGGCAATGCTATCAATATTAATGTGTACACCCGCTTCTGCGGCTTCTTCAATTTCGTTGAAGGCAATACCATTTGAAGTGTATAATATGTTGCTGGCAGGAATTCCGGCATATAGTGCCAGTTTTACTTCATTAATAGAGCTACAATCAATATTACATCCTAAACTACCAATGTATTTTAAAATGTTAACATTGGTTAATGCTTTGCATGCATAAAAGAAACGGGTGTTTATGCCTTCAAATGCTTGTGTTAGTTGTTGGTATTGCGCTTTAATTTTATCCGCATGATACACATAAACCGGTGTACCATATTGCGTTGCAATAGATAGTAATGTTTGGTTATTCAGTTGCTGCATTTTGCGAAGATACAGCTTGAATGTAATGTGAATAAGCCTGGATTGTTTTATTCCTCAGAATTTTTAGAAGAATCTTCTTGTTTGTTTTCTGAATTTTCATTGTTGGTATTGCCATCATCATTAATCAGCAATTCACCCTGTTCATTTACAACAATGGTACTATTTTCACTATCTTCTGCTGAAGCGGTATTGCTGGTAAAATCTTCAGGTTTAATAATGGTAGCGTTCATGGTTTCATCGGCTAATACCTCTTTAATTTTAGGTAAATCATTGGGTGAATTAATGCCAAAATAATCCATGAAATTTTTTGAAGTTGTGTATAGTAAAGGCTTACCTGGAAGCTCTTCATTTCGGCCACTTATTAGGATAAGTTCTTTTTCTAAAAGTTTTTGAACACTATAATCGCTGTTTACACCACGTATAGTTTCAATTTCACCTTTAGTAATAGGTTGTTTGTATGCAATAATGGCCAAGGTTTCTAAAGCTGCATTGGATAAGCGTTTTAAAAACTTATCGCCATTTAATTGTACAACAGTTTTGTGATAGGCTTTTTTTGTTAAAAACTGCCATCCACCGCCACTTTCAACAACTTCAAAAGCGTAAAATTCCGATTGGTATTTTTCTTTAATAGCTTCTAAGGCTTGTTCTACCTGTTCGGACATTATGCGTTCCTCCATAAACCCCAAGGCGTTATTCACTAACTCTACCATTTCGGCAGCAGTTAAGGGCTTTTCGCTGGCAAAAATTAAAGCCTCTAAATGGGGTATAATTTCACTTAGTTCCACAAATGCTTAGTTGTTAAGGGCTACTAAAATAACATTTTTTTCTTAACCTTGAAGTGCAGCCGCACCACTTACAATTTCGGTTAATTCGGTAGTAATGGCAGCTTGGCGTGCTCGGTTGTATGATATACGCAATGATTTTAATAGTTCATTCGCATTATCACTAGCCTTATCCATAGCAGTCATTCTTGCGCCATGTTCACTTGCATGCGCGTCTAAAACAGCTTTATACAATTGGGTATTTAAAATTTTAGGCATTAATTCAGTTAATAATACCTCTTTTTCTGGTTCAAAAATAAAGTCAGCCTTTTGTTTACCCGATTGTTCAATTTTTGGAATAGGTAAAAATTGTTCAGCAACAAAACGTTGTGAAGCAGCATTTTTGAATTCGCTGTATACAATTTCAACTGCATCAAAAGTTTTGTTTACAAATGCATTCATAGCGGCCTGAGCAGCTTCTTGTACTTGTTCAAAACTAAGATGGAGAAAAATATCTTTGTAGGAATCATTTGTGTGATATCCTTGCTTGCTTAAACTTTCATATCCTTTTTTCCCAATATTCCAAATACTAACGTTTCCTTTTTTGTATTGGGTAGCATATTTTTCAGCAATAATTTGCTTGGTAAGTTTAACTACGTTTGAATTATAAGCACCACATAAACCTCTGTCGCTGGTAATGACAATTAACAATACTTTTTCAACAGGGCGTTCCTCAGCTAAAGCTAATGAGGTGCCACCTTCCATATTACTCACAATATTGCTGAGCATTTCCTGTAATTTATTGGCATAAGGACGCATTTGAATAATGGCATCTTGGGCTCTGCGCAATTTAGCAGCACTTACCATTTTCATGGCTTTCGTAATTTGCTGCGTACTTTGTACACTTTTAATACGGTTACGTACTTCTTTTAACTGACCAGGCATAGTTCAACTTTAAATTGGCTGCAAAAGTAGCAGATTGAAGTTAAATTCCCATCCTTCCCTGAAAAACTACTTAAAATTTTAATTACAGGTGCCAAACCAAGCCCACACCATTATTGGTAGGTTCAAAATTTAATTGGTTTAATTTTTTGCCATTTTGGTGATGGTCAAAGTATTGAATTAGGTCAAAAATGAGTAAAAATCCACCCTGAACCATTATGCTGGTTCCATACCCCTCGGTTTGTGGATTGTTAACGCGTAAACCATGCTCTTTAAGGTACAAGCCTGTTGTAATGTATGCGGCATCTAAGCCGGTATTCAGTAATAGCAATTTTTCTATATTTTGTTGTTGTTGCCAATTTTTTTGTGCCGATATAGTATGTTTTAAGGCTCTTTTGGCACTCAAAATCCCTATGCCGGCAATTGCTGCATTAGCTATATTCCAATATACATTCATTTTAAAAAATGCTTGTGTGCTACCGGTAGTACTGGCTGCACTAATGCTACTTTGAATAATGTTTACACCAGCCCAGGCACCCAATATTGTCATGTTTTTTTTTATAATATTCTGTCGGTTTTTATAAACACTATCTGATAATTCCTGATATGGGCTCGATATTTGGGCAAAGCTCTTTTGACAAAAAAAAACAAGCCCGCTAACTAATAATAATTTGTAACAAAAATTTAATGACCTGTCCATACAATATTTTTGTTTATAAATTTGAAATTATGGGTCTTCAAAATAAAAACTCAATTCGTTAAGTATTTGATAAAGCAGTATTATTGCTGTAATAATGTATTCAAAGTAACAAAATAAGTACCTTTGATACTTATTATTCATGTCAATTTGGCTTAAAGCATTTTGTAGCATCCAATTTGAACTAAAATTTATTTAAGCATCATCAGTTATTTTAAGTTATGTTGAAATTAATGTCGAAAATTTTGGGGGGAAACAAGAGCGAGAAAGATGTTCAGAAAATACTCCCTATTGTAAAAAAAATTAATCATTATTACGAGCAGTTTCAAACACTCAGTAATGATGAACTGCGGAATAAAACAGTTGAATTCAAAGCAAAGATAAATGCACATCTTACGGAAATTGATGCCGAAATTACTGAACTGCAACAAACTGCCGATTCTTTACCACCACAAGAAATTCATGAGAAAGATAAGTTATACCATAAAATCGATAAACTAAAAAAAGAAAGAGATAAACATATTGAAGCAGTTTTAAATGAAATTCTGCCCGAGGCTTTTGCGGTTATTAAGGAAACTGCTCACCGATTTAAAGAAAATAGCGCATTAGTTGCTACGGCTACCGATTTGGACCGTGAGCTAAGCGTAAAAAAAGATTATATTTCTATACAAAACAATGAGGTTGTATTTAAAAATACATGGCTGGCGGCAGGTGGTCAAGTGGTATGGAATATGTTGCATTATGATGTGCAGTTAATAGGCGGTATTGTTTTACACCAAGGCAAAATTGCCGAAATGGCAACAGGTGAAGGTAAAACATTGGTTTCTTCATTGCCTGCTTATTTAAATGCTTTACCAGGAGAAGGCGTACATATTGTTACGGTAAACGATTATTTAGCCCGTAGAGACTCCGAGTGGAATGGTCCTATTTTTGAATTTTTAGGATTGAAAGTTGATTGTATTGATAAACATGAACCTAATTCGGAGAATAGACGAAATGCATATTTGGCCGATATTACCTATGGCACGAATAATGAATTTGGCTTCGACTATTTGCGTGATAACATGGTACACTCACCCAATGAAATGGTACAGCGTAAATACCATTATGCTATTATAGATGAGGTAGATAGTGTTTTAATTGATGATGCACGTACGCCTTTAATTATTTCTGGCCCAATTGGAAAACAAGACAATATTGAACAGTTTTTTGAACTTAAACCACGAATTGAAAAATTGGTTGAAGCACAAAAGAAAGCAGTTAATCAATTTTTAAATGAAGCTAAGAAAAAATTAGCTGAAGGAAATGATGATCCTAAAGATGGTGGGCTATTGTTATATCGTGCTTTTCGCGGCCTCCCCAAAAATAGTGCACTCATTAAATACCTAAGCGAACCCGGTGTTCGTATGAAGCTTCAAAAAGCTGAAAATTATTATTTGGCCGATCAGTCTAGAGAAATGCATATAGTTGATTCAGAATTATATTTTTATATAGACGAAAAAAATAATTCAGTTGAATTAACCGATAAGGGTATTAATCTTATTACAAAATCGGGTGAAGATCCTCAATTTTTTGTGTTACCTGATATAAGTGTTGGTCTTGGTGAAATTGAAAATATGAAAGAAATTTCTGTTGAAGATAAACTGCATAAAAAAGAGGCGTTAATTAATGAATACACACAAAAGGCCGATCGTATTCACACTGTACAGCAGCTATTAAAAGCCTATACATTATTTGATAAAGATGTTGAATATGTAGTGATGGATGGACAGGTTAAAATTGTTGATGAACAAACCGGACGTATTTTAGATGGAAGACGTTATTCAGATGGACTACACCAAGCTATTGAAGCGAAGGAAAATGTAAAAATTGAAGCTACTACGCAAACCTATGCCACCGTTACCTTACAGAACTATTTTAGAATGTACCACAAATTAGCCGGTATGACCGGAACTGCACAAACAGAAGCAGCTGAATTGTGGGACATTTATAAGTTAGATGTGGTAACTATTCCTACCAATAAGCCGATAACACGAAAAGACAGTAATGATTTGGTTTATAAAACCAAGCGTGAAAAATTTGGAGCTGTTATTGATGAAATTTTGAAGATGAATAAAATGGGGCGTCCCGTTTTAGTTGGTACTACTTCAGTAGAAGTAAGTGAATTGTTGAGTAGGATGTTACGTCAAAAACAAATTCCACATAATGTATTGAACGCTAAACAACATGCCCGAGAAGCGCAAGTAATTGCTGAAGCCGGTATGGCCGGTGCCATTACTATAGCTACGAATATGGCTGGCCGTGGAACTGATATTAAATTAGGCGAAGGCGTAGCGCAGGCAGGTGGATTAGCTATTATTGGTACAGAACGGCATGAATCGCGCAGGGTTGATTTGCAGTTGCGTGGACGTGCAGGCCGCCAAGGTGATCCGGGCTCTTCTGTTTTCTTTGTGTCTTTAGAAGATGATTTAATGCGCATGTTTGGTAGCGACCGAATTGCCAAAGTAATGGAATTTGCCGGTTATAAAGAAGGTGAAGTAATTCAGCACAGTATGATTACCAAATCAATTGAACGTGCACAGAAAAAAGTAGAAGAAAACAACTTTGGTATTCGTAAGCGTTTATTGGAGTATGATGATGTAATGAACAAGCAACGTACCGTTATTTACACCAAACGGAATCATGCTTTGTTTGGAGAACGCTTAGCATTAGATTTAGATAATGCTTTTTACAGTGTTGCCAGCGAAATTATTAATGGGTTTAAAACTGATGAAGATTTTGAAGGCTTACGGTTAGCTTGTATTGTTCACTTTGGTACGGATACTAATATAACCCCTGAAGAGCTGAATAAAATGTCGGCTGAGCAATTAACAGAAAAGTTATATAATCAAGCTATTAGTAATTATCAAAATAAAAAAGCAGAATTAGCCGCTGAAACTTTGCCGGTGTTTAAAAACATTCGTCAACAACAAGGCGCACATATTGAAAATGTAATTGTTCCTTTCAGTGATGGTCGCAAACAATTACAGGTATTGGTAAACATGCAAAAAACACTTGATACCAACGGTGTTGAATTGGTGAATGCATTAGAACGTTGGATCACTTTAGCCTTTATTGATGATGCTTGGAAAGAGCATTTAAGGGCTATGGACGATTTAAAGCAAAGTGTTCAAACTGCTGCATACGAACAAAAAGACCCACTGGTAATTTATAAAGTAGAAGCCTTTAACTTGTTTAAGCAAATGGATAGTGAGGTTAATAAAGAAATTGTTCAGTTTCTTTGTTTAGCTACTATTCCAACACAGGAAGGTGAAGCAGTACGCGAAGGACGCCAACAAAAAACAGATTTAAGTAATATGCGTACCCGCAAAGAATCTGTTGATGGTGCAACTACTGAAGATGATTATTACGATCCTACTCCTGTAAAACAAGAACCCGTAAAAGTAGGTCCTAAAATAGGTCGTAACGATCCTTGTCCTTGTGGTAGCGGAAAAAAATATAAAAATTGCCACGGTAAATAAGCATAATCATATTTGTCATTTTAGTGGGGTTATAAGCTTACTGGCTTTTACCCCCTTTTTTATTTACATTTGAAAAAAATTAAACTTGCTATATGCCCGCTGTAACAGCATTTATACCCGATTTTAGAAATACCCCTCAAATTGATCATGTTGGTGTGGAAGAACGTGCTGCAAGGTTTACCAAGCGTAGTATAAAAACTGAAAGTAAAGTTGAGGGCTTAAAGTTGGCTTTGAACATGATTGATCTTACCACTTTAGAGGGAAAAGATACCGATGGTAAAGTAAAGCAGTTATGTTATAAAGCAATGCATTTACATGATGCCTATCCGGGTTTACCAACGGTAGCGGCTATATGTGTGTATCCCTCAATGGTAGCGGTAGCTAAAAAAGCCTTACAAGGTTCAAATGTAAAGGTAGCTGCTGTTGCAACTGCCTTTCCCAGTGGTCAGTCCTCTCGCGATGTAAAGTTGCGTGATACCAAATTTGCCATTGATCAAGGTGCCGATGAAATAGATATGGTAATAAGTCGCGGCAAATTTTTACAAGGCGAATACAATTTTGTATTTGATGAAATAGCTGCCATTAAAGAAGCTTGTGGCAATGCTCGGTTAAAAGTAATTTTAGAAACAGGTGAGTTAGTTACTTACGATAATGTGCGCCGTGCCAGTGAAATTGCCATGTATGCAGGTGCCGATTTTATTAAAACCTCAACCGGTAAAATTCAGCCTGCAGCAACAATGCCTGTTACATTAGTAATGTTAGAAGCAATACGCGACTTTTATTACCGAACCGGGAAAAAAATTGCCATGAAACCTGCCGGTGGTATTTCAAAGGCAAAGGCTGCACTGCATTACTTAGTAATGGTACAGGAAACTTTGGGAACCGATTGGTTAAGCAATGAATGGTTTCGCTTTGGTGCCAGCAGTCTTGCAAATGATGTATTAATGCAACTGGAAAAAGAACGTACCGGTGTATACCAGGCAGCAAATTATTTCTCTATAGATTAAGCGTATTTGAATTTAAAAAATTATTAATAAAAGTTTATGGCTAAATCATCAAAAAATATTCAACCCGCACTAAAATTTAATATAAAATATGCGCCTGCCCCGGAAAGTGTAAGTGCTGCCTCTATTAATGAACAATATAATTTATTCATTAATGGCAAGTTTGAAAAACCATTAAGCAAAAAATATTTTGATACAATTAATCCCGCTACTGAGCAAAAAATTGCTTCCGTTGCAGAAGCAGGTACGGCCGATGTTGATAAAGCAGTAAAGGCTGCTCGTGCTGCTTATAATGGACAATGGGGTAAAATGCCTGCCAAAGAAAGAGCTAAATATATTTTCCGAATTGCCAGAATGATTCAAGAGCGTGCTCGTGAATTTGCAATTATAGAAAGTTTAGATGGTGGAAAACCTATTCGCGAATCACGCGATATTGATATACCACTTGCAGCCAATCATTTCTTTTATTATGCCGGATGGGCTGATAAACTAAATTATGCTTTCCCAAACAGAAGTGTGTCACCGTTAGGTATTGCAGGCCAAATTATTCCGTGGAATTTTCCTTTGTTAATGGCTGCTTGGAAAATAGCCCCTGCATTGGCTTGTGGTAATACCGTTGTGTTAAAACCGGCCGAAACCACGCCTTTAACTGCTTTAAAATTGGCAGAATTAATTCAGGACTGCGATTTGCCACCGGGTGTTGTAAATATTATTACAGGTGCTGGTGAAACAGGTGCAGCGCTTGTTAATCATCCCGATATTGATAAAATTGCTTTCACCGGCAGTACAGAAGTGGGTAAAATTATTCAACGTGCTACTGCTAACACTAATAAAAAATTAACGCTTGAACTTGGAGGTAAAGCAGCAAATATTATTTTTGAAGATGCACCGATTGACCAGGCAGTAGAAGGTATAATCAACGGTATTTATTTTAATCAGGGCCACGTATGCTGTGCCGGTTCTCGTTTGTTTGTTCAGGAATCTGTTTACAAGGAAGTACTTCAGAAACTGAAAGACAGAATTGCTACGTTAATTGTTGGAAATCCCTTAGATAAAAATACTGATATTGGTGCCATTAATTCAAAGCAACAATTGCAAACCATTCAAAAATATATTGCCATTGGAAAAAAGGAGGGTGCTGAAATGTTTGAAAGCAGTTGTGCTTTACCAAATAAAGGTTATTTCTGTCGTCCTACTTTATTTACAAATGTTGCACAAAGTAGTCGTATTGCACAAGAAGAAATTTTTGGCCCGGTATTAGCCATTCAAACTTTTAGAACCGATGATGAAGTAATTGAAAAAGCCAATAATACACCCTATGGTTTAAGTGCCGGAGTATGGACCAACAAAGGGTCTAGAATATTCAACATTACAACGCGCTTACGTGCAGGTGTAGTTTGGGCAAATACGTACAATAAGTTCGATCCGGTTTCACCATTTGGCGGATACAAAGAAAGCGGTTTTGGACGTGAAGGTGGTTTGCATGGATTAAATGCTTATGTTAAGTAACGTAATGGCGATTGTGTATCAAAGTAAAATTATCTGAATCTTCAATTTGAAAATATGACTGAAAGAATTGATGTACTAAAAACTTATAAACTTTACGTTGGCGGACAATTTCCAAGAACAGAGTCCGGACGATATTATGCCGTAAAAAACGCCAATGGAAAATTGATTGCTAACATGTGTTTAGCCTCTCGGAAAGATTTTCGCGATGCTGTTGTTGCTGCAAGAAGTGCCTTTAGCGGCTGGTCAGGAAAATCAGCTTTTAATCGTTCGCAAATACTATACCGTATAGCTGAAATGATGGAGAGTAGAAGAACCCAGTTAATTGATGAATTACTTTTATTAGGATATAAATCTATAGATGCCCACAATGAGGTAAGTGCAGCCATTGACCGTATGGTATATTATGCGGGTTGGTGCGATAAATATCAGCAAGTTTTTAGTTCAGTTAATCCGGTAGCATCGCCTCACTTTAATTTTTCTGTTCCAGAACCTACCGGTGTGGTAGCTATTGTTGCCGCACAGCAATCAGCTTTAATTGGTTTGGTTTCTGCTGTTGCTCCCATAATTGCTGGCGGTAATACTTGTGTAGTTTTGGCGGCAGAACAGTTGCCTTTATCTGCCATTAGTTTCGCAGAAATTATTCATTCATCTGATGTGCCTGCAGGCGTAGTGAATATTTTAACCGGAAAAGTTAGCGAGCTGCTAAAATATTTTGCCGATCACATGGATGTAAACGCTATTGTAACTTATCAACTAACAAATCAGGAAATGCAGCTAGTGAAAGAAAAATCGGCTTTAAATGTAAAACGTGTGATAGAATATAATGCATTGAATTGGTTAGAAGACAATGCACAATCGCCTTATTGCATAATGGATCTTCAGGAAATAAAAACAACGTGGCATCCAATTGAAACGGTATCTGCCGGAAAATCGGGATATTAAAAAATGTATATGATTAGAGGATTGATAATAGCTTTATTTCTTTTCTTAGGCACACAAGTATATGCTAATTGTGCAGATACAATTATTGTATATAAAGATGCACGGATGGATACTTTGGTGGCCAAGCAGGCAGCTATGAATAAACGAATGTTATTAAAAGCAACCGGTGGATTGGTAAAAGGTTATCGCATTCAAGTATTAAGCACTAGTAGTCGCGATGAAGCTTTTAAAATAAAATCTGAACTATTGTCTAAATTTCCTGAACAGAAATCATACGTTCTTTTTCAAAGCCCTTATTTTAAAGTACGTATTGGTAATTTCTTAAAACGAGAAGATGCGGAAGCATTACGAACGCAATTAAATAATACATTCCCATTCAGCGTTTATGTGGTGGATGATATGGTGGAATACACAGCTACGGGTGCTATTAATTAAAAGATTTTAAACTGTCATTATGCTTTTGTCAGCCATTCAACAAAAGGCTAAGTTATATGCCAACGAATTTATTGAAGTGCGCCATTGGTTACATGCACACCCTGAATTAAGTTATCAGGAATTTGAAACTTCTAAATTCATTCAATCAAAACTAGCGGAGTGTGGTATACCATTTCAAGTAAAAGCAGGTACAGGTGTTGTTGGTACAATTGAAGGAATTGAACCTGCATCTCGAATAATGGCTTTGCGTGCCGATATGGATGCTTTGCCCATTCAAGAGGAAAATACGGTTAGCTATCGCTCAACTAATGATGGTGTAATGCATGCCTGTGGGCACGATGTACATACCACCTGCTTGTTGGGGGCAGTTAAAATATTAAATGAGTTGAAGCATGAGTGGAAAGGTACCATAAAATTTATTTTTCAACCCGGTGAAGAAAGAAATCCAGGCGGTGCTAGTTTATTAATTAAAGAAGGCGCATTAGAAAATCCTAAACCACAAGGTATTATTGGCTTACATGTGCATCCGGGTTTGCCAATAGGAAGACTAAGTTTTAGAAAAGGACGCGTAATGGCAAGTGCCGATGAAATTTATATTACTATAAAAAGTAAAGGTGGACATGCGGCTGCGCCTCATTTAACTGTTGATACTATTTTGGTAGCTGCCCACATCATTACTGCCTTACAACAAGTTATTTCTCGTAATAACAACCCCTTGTCGCCATCAGTGTTATCAATTTGTTCCATACAAGGAGGGCATACTACTAATGTAATACCCAGCGAGGTTAAGTTAATGGGAACGTTTAGAGCGATGGATGAACAGTGGCGCTTTAAAGCTCATACATTAATTGATCAAATTGTAAATGGCATGGCTAAAAGTATGGGGGCAGAAGTGCAACTGCATATTGATATTGGTTACCCAACTGTTGATAACGATGTTGAATTGACGGAGAAGACATGGCAATTAGCTAACCAATACATGGGTAAAAATAATATTGAAGAAACGGAAGTAAGAATGGGTGCTGAAGACTTTGGTTATTATACGCAGGTTGTACCCGGCTGTTTTTTTAGGTTAGGTGTAATGAACGCAGAAAAAGGAATTATTTCCGGGGTACATACACCCACTTTTAATATTGATGAAGCAGCAATAGAAATTGGAATGGGTATGATGGCTTGGTTGGGAGCAAGTGCTTCCATATAATTCAAATATGGATGATGAAATTTTTTAATTAGGAAACAATATAAACTTGCAAATCTACTATACTTTTCAACAAAAAAATCAGGTGATTTCACGGAATTTTTGTAAAGCGTAAACCCATACCTTGCAATATAAATTGATGTAATATTCTAATTTGCTGCTGAGTATGGCCTTAATAGTGATTGCAGAAGATAATGTAAATTTTTTAGATAAAACTACCGGTTGGGTATTACGGGAACCAGGAATGCAGTTGTTGTATTTTGCTCGTAACGGTATGGATTTACTGAAGGAAATAATTACCCACAAAGAGTTACCTCATGTAATATTAATGGATATTGAAATGCCATTGATAGATGGTATTGAAGCCACCAGTTTTATAAAAGATCAATTTCCCCAAATTCGTATTATAGGATTAACCTCGCATAGTACTGAAGGAATGGCCATACATGCTATTACAGCCGGAATGGATGGTTTTGTTGCAAAAGCCTTGTTGGAAAATATTTTGGCCGAAGCCATTGAGAAAGTGCTAAAAGGAGATATTTTTATTGACTATAGGCTTGACTTTGATATTGAGCACATTTTGGTAACCGTTAAAAAGCGGAAAGAAAAAATTATTGCTTTTCGGAATGCATTACCTACACTTAACCCCAAAGAAATGGCATTCATTATTTTAGCTGCCACTTCGTTAAAGTATAAGCAAGTGGCCGATTTAATGAACCTAAGTGAAAAATCGGTACATGGCTATTTTGAAGCAGTATCCAATAAATTAAAACTTACCAGCCGTCAGCATTTAACTTTATTTGCCCATCAGCATGGCTTAACACATATGGCCGATTACACGCAAAATTTTTAGCACTAGTTACAATCATGGTTATTTCTGTATTTTAGTTGTACTTTGCATGCGGCTAAAACAATGTTTTTGGCAACGGCATTGTTGCCCACTGCCCCGAACCCTGAAGTGAGTGACACAACAGGCGATGCCCAAAGTTGTATTAGCCGGCAACAAAAAAATGCAGCCATGGATATTAAAAAGTTAAAGCGAGAAGAGGCATTGGAATACCATGCCAAAGGACGCCCGGGAAAAATTGAAGTAATACCTACCAAAGAAGCAAAAACACAGCGCGACTTATCGTTAGCCTATAGCCCCGGTGTTGCAGAGCCTTGCAAGGCTATTAAAGAAAATCCTGAAAATATTTACAAATACACAGCAAAAGGCAATTTGGTTGCCGTTATTTCAAACGGAACGGCAGTGTTAGGTTTGGGCGATATTGGCCCCGAAGCCAGCAAGCCTGTGATGGAAGGGAAAGGAGTTTTGTTTAAAATTTTTGCGGACATTGATGTGTTTGATATTGAAATTAATGAAAAGGATCCGGAAAAATTTGTGGCTATTGTAAAAAGTTTAGAGCCAACATTTGGCGGTATTAATTTGGAAGATATTAAAGCACCGGAATGTTTTTACATTGAAGAACAACTGCGTAAACAACTTAGAATCCCGATTATGCATGATGACCAGCATGGCACTGCAATTATTAGTAGCGCTGCTTTGCTGAATGCATTAGATATTCAAAAAAAGAAAATTGAAAAAACTAAATTTGTAGTAAATGGTGCAGGTGCCGCAGCCATGGCTTGTGTACGATTGTACATTGAGTTAGGGGCGAAGTATGAAAACTTTATTATGTTTGATAAAGATGGAGTGTTACACAAAGGCCGTACCGACTTAGATGATTTAAAAAAGAAATTTGCAGTTGATAAACCCGACTGGGATTTGGCAAAAGCAATGAAAGATGCTGATGTGTTTTTAGGCTTAAGTGTAGGTAATGTTGTATCTAAAGAAATGATTAAAAGCATGGCTAAGAATCCTATAGTATTTGCCATGGCTAATCCCGATCCGGAAATAAGTTATGAAGATGCAATTGCCGTTAGGAAAGATATTATTATGGCTACCGGCAGAAGCGATTATCCGAATATGGTAAATAACGTATTGGGATTTCCGTACATTTTTAGGGGCGCATTAGATGTACGTGCTACTCAAATTAACGAAGCCATGAAATTAGCTGCAGTGAAGGCTTTGGCCGAATTGGCCCGTAAACCGGTGCCTGATATTGTAAACCTGGCTTATAACCAGAGAAATTTAAGCTACGGACCGGAATATATTATTCCCAAACCAATTGATCCGCGTTTACTATCTACCGTAGCGCCTGCAGTAGCACGGGCTGCCATTGAAAGTGGTGTGGCACAACGCACCATTCAAAATTGGGATGAATATGCGCTGGAACTGAATAAGCGCCTGGGATTAGACAACCAGCTGATGCGGATTATTAGTAACAAAGCACGCAGAGCACCCAAACGAATTGTTTTTGCAGAGGCAGATAATTTAAAAATTATAAAAGCAGCCAGTATTGTTTATGATGAGGGAATTGGATACCCTATATTATTAGGTGTTGAAGAAGATATTATACGTATAGCCAACGAAAACAGTATTGATATTTCTGATTTGCCCATAATTGATCCAAGAAGTGAAGCTTGTGCAGATAAGCGTGAATTTTATGGACAAATATTTTTCCAGAAACGACAACGCAAAGGGTTTAACCGTTATGAGAGTTTTAAACGTATGAAAGATAGGAACCATTTTGGTTGCATGATGGTTGAAACAGGAGATGCTGATGCAATGATTTCGGGACTAACTCGCAACTATGCCGATGCCATTAGGCCTGCATTACAAATTATTGGAACCGATGAGGGTGTAAAAAATATAGCAGGCATGTATTTATTGCTTACGAAACGTGGGCCTTTATTTTTGGCAGATACTACAATTAATTTTAATCCTTCTGCTGAAGAGTTAGCTGATATTACTTTAATGGTAGCCCGTGAGGTACGAACATTTAATTTAATCCCTCGCATTGCAATGCTTAGTTACAGTAACTTTGGAAGCAGTAATTCTTACGAGGCAAAGTTGGTTGCTGAAGCTGTACAAATTGTAAAGCAACGAAACCCTTCATTAATTATTGATGGAGAGATGCAAGCCAGCCTAGCTTTTAATAATGAAATTTTAAAAGATAATTATCCGTTCAGTGATTTGGTTGATCAGGATGTGAACGTACTTATCTTTCCTAATCTTACTTCAGGAAATATTGCGTATAATTTGCTGAAAGAGTTAGGTGGTGCCGATGCAATTGGGCCCATTTTATTAGGGCTAAAAAAACCGGTTCATGTTTTGCAATTGGGTAGCAGTGTGCGTAGTATTGTAAATATGGCATTAATAGCCGTTGTTGATGCACAAATGAAATGTAAATTGGATACTGAAGCAGAAATTCAAAAAACCAAATGGTGGAAAAAACGCCGTTTGAAAAAGAATTAATATTTTTAATAAGTTTTTTACAATCTAACAATACACAAACGAAAACGAATGTCATTTTTCTCGCATTTAGGCGCTTTTTTATTGTTGTTAAAGGGCATGTTTACTAAGCCTGAAAACTGGAAAATGTATTGGAAGGAATTGATGAACCAATGTGTTGATATTGGTGTAGGTGCCTTACCAATTGTTGTAATAATTTCTTTGTTTTTAGGTGCGGTAACAACAGTACAAACTGCCTATCAATTGGTTAGCCCTTTAGTGCCTCAAGCAACCATTGCACAAATTGTTCGTGATAGTATGATTTTGGAACTTTCGCCAACAGTTGTGTGTATTGTATTGGCGGGAGTTGTAGGTAGTAAAATTGCAAGTGAATTAGGTAATATGCGCATTAGCGAACAAATTGATGCCATTGAAATTATGGGAATCAATACAAAAAGTTATTTGTTGTTCCCAAAAATATTAGCCGCTTTAATAGTTGTTCCTGCACTAATAGTTATTTCAGCTGTGTTAGGAATATGGGGTGGAAGAGAAGCCGGGAGTTTAACCGGTATTATATCGCATGATATTTATGATGTTGGTTTACGGCAAAATTTAAATCTTTACAACATACAATTTGCTTTATACAAATCATACACCTTTGCTTTTATTATTAGCAGTGTTCCTGCTTATTTTGGTTACTTTGTAAAGGGCGGTGCATTAGAAATTGGAAAAGCTAGTACCAGTGCCGTAGTAACCAGTTGCATTTTAATTCTATTTGCTGATTATGCATTAGCTGCTCTATTGCTTTAATGTTGTTTTGTTTGGGTTGCCGGCTATAATTTATTAAATTGTAGCTTATTCAGTTTGCATATATGAAAGTACAATCATTCCAATCCTTTCAAAACGTTGTTAGTAACCCATTCTTATATCGGTTGTTTTTATTAAAAAATTTGCCCATGGCATTTTGGGCAGGTTTATGTGTAAAACAATTAACAACCAATGAGGCAGTCATTGGCGTAAAGTATCGTTATTTAAATAAAAATCCATTTCGTTCCATATATTTTGCTGTGCTAAGTATGGCAGCAGAGTTAAGTACCGGCATTTTAGCTTTTGCACATATTGCCGATAAGCGCGTAAACGTAAGTATGTTGGTAGTTGGTTTAAATGCCCAATTTCTGAAAAAAGCTACCGGTTTTGTTTATTTTAAATGTAACAATGGGGAAGAAATTGCTGCAGCTATTCAACAAACAATTAATACCGGTGAAGGAGTGAGCATTACCTGTCGGTCAGTGGGAGTAAATGAACATGATGAAATTGTTGCCATTTTTGAATTTAAATGGAGTTTTAAAAGAAAATAAACCAGTATTTGAAAGTTGAATATGAATTTGTATTAACTTTAAAAGAATCATTTAATAATTTATATTTAGTTTAAATATGAAAATTGTATTTCATGGTGCAGCTAGAACAGTTACTGGCTCTAAACATCTCGTAAAATTAGATAATGGAAGAAAGATATTATTAGATTGTGGTATGTTCCAAGGTTTAGGTAAAGAAACTGAACCATTGAATATGGAATTTGGGTTTGTACCCTCTGAGATTGATTATTTAATATTATCGCATGCACATATTGATCATTGTGGGCTAATACCAAAGTTGGTAAAAGAAGGTTTTCAGGGTAAAATATTTTCAACGCCGGCTACTCGTGAATTAAGTGATGTTTTATTACAAGATTCCGCAGAAATTCAACGTGATGATACTAAATTCATTAATAAAAAAAGGGCCAAACAAGGGCTTCCTCCTTATGAACCTTTATATGACTTATCGGATGCAGAAAAAGCTTTTGATTATTTTAATTTGGCTGAATATGGTGAATGGACAACTATTGAGCCAGGTATAGAATTTATGTTTACCGATACAGGTCACATTATCGGTAGTGCAGCTATACATTTACGAGTTACGGAAAATGGCAAGACCAAACAGATAACTTTTAGCGGTGATGTTGGTCGATATAATGATGTTATTTTACGTTCGCCACAAACATTTTCTCAAGCTGATTATATTATTTTAGAAAGCACTTATGGCAATAAGTTGCACGATGAAGTACATAGTATACCCGATACTTTATTAAAGTGGATTGAACATACTTGTGTTGAAAAAAAAGGAAAATTAATTATACCAGCATTTAGTGTTGGACGTACCCAAGAATTATTATATGCTTTAAATCAACTTTCTTTAGAGAGAAGATTACCAAAAGTGGCTGTTTATGTGGATAGTCCTTTAAGTAGAGAAGCTACACAAGTGGTAAAATCGTATCCGCAATACTTTAATAATAGAATTAGGAAGATAATGGAAACAGATAGTGATCCATTTGATTTTCCCGGTCTGACTTTTATTAAAACAGTAGATGAAAGTAAAGCATTGAATTTTAAAACTGAACCTTGTGTAATTATTTCTGCAAGTGGTATGGCTGATGCCGGCAGGGTAAAACATCATATTTTGAATAATATAGGTGATAATAAAAATACCATTTTAATGGTGGGTTATTGCGAGCCGCATACCCTTGGCGGACGTTTATTGGCTGGTGCAAAAGAGGTAAAAATATTTGCCGATTATTATAAAGTAGTCGCTGAAATTGGTGAAATGCATAGTATGAGTGCGCATGGTGATTACGACGATTTATTGCAGTTTGTAGCTTGCCAACAAAAAGATTTGGTACGCATATTATTCTTAGTGCACGGAGAATATGATGTACAACAAGATTTTCGCAGTAGATTATTGAGAAAAGGATTTAAAGAGGTAGTAATACCTGAACTTCATTCAGAGCATTTATTAGATTAATGGTATTGAGGGGAAAGTGTTTATTATAATTATCAATTATGCGAACAAACAAGTTCGACTATAATAATCAACCATGCTAAAGCAATCCACTTTACAATTATTACGCTTCCCTTTTTCTTTTTTTTTAATGCCGGTATTTTGGTTTGCTTTATTGTTTGTAAAAACAGTACATTGGGCAATTGCATTACAGCTTTTTATCATTATTCATGTTTTATTATATCCTGCAAGTAATGCCTATAATAGTTATATGGATAAGGATACCGAAAGTATTGGCGGGGTAGCTAAACCACTTTTGCCCTCTAAGCAACTATTTTATGTTTCATTAATAATGGATGTATTAGCGATTTTATGGGCACTTCAGTTAAGTACAACTGTTGGCATATGTATAGGCATATATGTATGTTTTTCTCGGCTTTATAGCTACCGAGGAATTCGATTAAAAAAATTTCCGGTTATTGGTTTTCTTACGGTGGTACTCAATCAAGGAGGTTTGATTTTTTTTACTGTTTATATAGCTTCAACTTACGAGTCAATTGTTACTTTCCCTATAATTGGAGTCTTAATTTCAATTTTATTGATTGGTGGTTTTTACCCAATTACACAGGTATACCAACATGCAGCTGATAAAGCCGATGGTGTAACTACCTTATCCATGTTGTTAGGTGTAAAAGGAACATTTTTGTTTTGTATGTTCATGTATATGTTGGCATTTTTATGTATGGCCTACTATTTTATAAGTATAGCTACTGCCTACATATTTATCATTATTCAATTGTTTTTTGTGCCTGTATTGGTTTACTTTTTTTACTGGTTGTATTGGGTGTGGAAAGATGTCACATATGCAAACTTTAAACAAACAATGCGAATGAATTGGATTGCTGCTATATTTACTAATGTAGCTTTTATTTTTATACTTATACTGAAACACTTTGGCTAATATCATATCCATAGGAACTGCTGTGCCAAAATATTGTCATCAGCAAACACATATTCTGCATTTTATGCAGGATATGTATGCTTTAAACCAATCACAAAAACGAATCTTAGCCTATTTATACCGTCAAAGTTCTATTCGTCAACGCTACTCCGTACTTGATGATTTTTCAAATCAGGAACTAAATGACAGACAATTATTTATTGACAGAAAAGAAAACCCTTCTGTAGCTAAGCGTATGGAGCTATATCAGTTGTTAGCACCACAGCTGGCTTTTTCTGCTCTTCAAAATTGTTTAGAGGGGGTAGCAGTATCCTCTGAAATTACTCATCTTATTACAGTAAGTTGTACAGGTATGTGTGCCCCCGGTATTGATTTGCAATTGGTTGAAATGCTTCAAATGCCTAAAAATATTTTTAGAACATCGGTCAATTTTATGGGATGTTACGCTGCTATACATGCATTAAAAATGGCCAATTATATTTGCAATGCAGAGCCAAATGCTTTAGTAGCAATTGTGGCTGTTGAATTATGTACAATACATTTTCAGCCAAAATTTTCTGAAGATAATGCATCAAGTAGTATGTTATTTGCTGATGGAGCTGCTGCTGTATTAGTTTCTAATCAAAGTGTTCAAAATAGTTTAAAAGCTATTGTTCAACTAAATAATTTTTATTCCTCAATCGAATCGAAAGGTAAAAACGATATGGCTTGGAAAATCGGTAATAATGGCTTCGAAATGACCTTGAGTAGTTTTATTCCAACAATTATAGAAAGCGATATTGATACTTTAGTAACCAATGCATTAGAAAAAAACAATCTTTTAACAAAAGATATTACTCATTGGTGTATTCATCCCGGAGGAAGAAAAATTATTGACGTGGTTGAACAAAAATTACAATTGTTGCCGTGTAAAACAATTCCTTCCCGATATGTTTTAGAAAACTATGGAAATATGTCTTCACCAAGTATATTATTTGTGTTAAATGAAATTATAAAGCAAAAGCCATTGCACGAAGAGTCCATTTTTGGAGTAGCATTCGGCCCTGGTTTAACAATGGAAACCTTTACTGCTACTTTAATATGAATTTGCAAAAACGCTCATATCAACCTGAATTATTAGATGGTGAGAATATCCCTTTTGATGACATCAAAATAAACATGCAGGAATTGAGTGTAATTAATACTTGGTTAGGCGGGCATAAAATTACATTGAATGGGTTTAAAAAATTAGTAGGTAATAGGAAATCAGTTACTGTTTGTGAAATAGGTTGTGGCGGAGGCGATAATTTAAAAGCTATTGCTAATTTTTGTATTCGGCATAATATTATCCTTAGCATAGTTGGAATTGATAAAAACAAGAATTGTATTGATGTTGCTAAAGAATTATTTGACAGTAGAATAAATACGAATTGGATAATAGCAGATTATGCCACTGTTAATTTTAAACAAAAGCCCGATATTATATTTTCAAGTTTATTCTGCCATCATTTCACAGATAATGAAATTCGTTTCCAATTAGAATGGATGAAAGAAAATTCTGAGTTAGGTTTTTTCATAAATGATTTGCATAGAAATTATTTAGCTTACTATTCTATTTTATTCCTTACTAAAATATTTTCACAATCATATTTAGTAAAATATGATGCAGCTTTAAGCGTAGCTAGAGGATGGCGAAAAAAAGAGTGGATTGCTTTATTGGCGCTTACTAATATTCAATATTATACTATTTCCTGGAAATGGGCATTTCGATATTTAATCTTGGTGCAACATGCAAAAACAAAATAATTTTGATGTAGTTGTTGTAGGTGGTGGCCTGGGTGGTTTAACTTTTGCCATACAATGTGCTGGTGCCGGTTACCGGGTAGCAGTTTTTGAAAAAGAACAATATCCATTTCATAAAGTATGCGGCGAATATGTAAGTAATGAAAGTAAATTATTTTTAATTCAATTAGGACTACCATTAAGCTCATGGAACTTGCCTGAAATTGAAAAATTGTTATTAACAGATATAAACGGCAATGCATATCCGTTTAAATTAGATTTAGGAGGATTTGGAATAAGCAGGTTTAAGTTAGATGATGAATTATATAAACTTGCTGTACAAAAAAAAGTACAGGTATTTTCGCGTACAAAGGTCTTGAACGTTAGTTTCTTGGAAGATAATTTTGAGGTACATACAGCTAAAGGAAATTTTTCATCAAGAATTGTTATAGGCAGTTTTGGTAAACGTAGTAATTTGGATGTGCAGTGGAATAGAATTAAAGAAGATAGAAAATATGCAATTGATAATAAATACATTGGCATTAAATATCATATCCGTTATCCTTTTCCTAACAATTTGATAGCACTTCATAATTTCAAAAATGGCTATTGTGGTATTTCCACGATTGAAGATGAAAAATGTTGTTTGTGTTATCTAACTACAATGCGTACTTTAAAAGAAAATGAAAATAGAATTGAGGTTATGCAGGAAAAAGTTTTGTATAAAAATCCTGCTTTAAAGAAAATATTTCGTGAGGCAGAATTTTTATATGAAAAACCGGAGACTATAGCTCAAGTATCTTTCGCGCCAAAATCGCAAGTGCAAAACCATGTTTTGATGGTTGGTGATGCTGCCGGTTTAATTACACCGTTATGTGGTAATGGAATGAGTATGGCCATGCATTCCGGTAAGTTAGCTTTTACTGTGGTTGACAATTTTTTGAAAGGGAATATTAATAGGCCTGAAATGGAGCGGCGCTACATCATTAACTGGCGACACCATTTTGAAACTAGGTTATGGTATGGAAGAAAAGTACAATCATTAATGGGTTCACAATGGTTAACCTCGCTTTCTTTAGAAATAATGCGTCGCATTCCTTATTTAGCTCGGCATATTATTACAGCAACACATGGGCAACCATTTTAGTATTGCTTTGTTAA